>JAIYAV010000288.1 GCA_027488855.1 Saprospiraceae bacterium | reverse complement strand
GACCGATTCTCTTTTGCCAAATCCTTAAATTTCTGCTAACAGAAATTTAAACATACTCTAACATTACGACCTTTTTTTATTCTTTCAAATCCTGTCCGAATAAACTGCGCGGACTATTGGTTAGAATAAAATGCAGATATTCAAGGCAGATTGTAATGAACTTTTCGCCAAGGGTACTGTTCAAGACAATACATTTTTCAAAGTTGATTTCTGTCGCCTCTATGACGCAGAAAAAAACAAAAGACGAAACTTTTTGCTTGAAAATATGGTTTATAAGGTATCAGTAAGTTCTTAAGCTTGCTGGACTTATCAACGAAAAATTTATAGGTTAGTTAATAGGGTTTTAGGTGTTTTTTGGGGCCGACACGTTTTGTAGTCGGCCTTTTTTGTTTTCCCCTACCGCTTCTTTTTCTTCGCCTCACCACCAAACATCGGTGCCGTATACTGCTCATACAACCCAAACAAAAACTCAATCCTGCTCAACTCCGTCCCAAAAGCTTGCGCCCGATAGCACAAATCCACCGCCTTATCCAAAGCCTGATGCGCTTTCACTAAATCGGGTGGCATCGTGATGGGGTCGTATAAGTCAGCCAAGCTACTGTTTGGGTACTTGGTGCGCGTGTCTAGCACGATTTGGGCTGCTTCTTCGACCTTTTTCTTTTGGGATTCGGTGGGGTTGAGGGGGAAGGGGTAATTGTTGTAGACGATGTCTTTTGAATAGCGATAATCACTTTTTAGCCGCCCACATACTTGTTTTACCCATGCCATATGCATAGTTGAGGTTAAATTACCAAAAAGGTAGAGAGAAGCATTGGGAATGATTTTAACTAAGTTACTGCATAAAGTTTCAGGCGATAAAAAACCAATCGGAATGTAATTTCTTCTTTCAGATGAGACTTCTGGAATAATAAGATAATCAGAAATTGGCATGTTTTCGACATGAAAGCGGGTTGGGGTGCTTGCAAGTTTTCTGGTAGGTGCGCTTATACTTTTGAGTCTGAAGTCCTTCACTGCTTGGACTCGCTTCATTGATTCTGGCATTTGGCGCAGGGCATCTGGAGGGCATTCACCTAACCAAAGACACCAACGCTCCCAGCCATTAATGAATTCATCTGAGCCGAGCCAACGACGAAAATAAGCAGCCGATTGGGGTTCTTTTTGCAAAAACACCTCTTTTTCTTCGGTGCTAAAAAGGTAATGCCCCCCATCAATTGGCTTATTGCCAATTCCAATCTCTGGTACAGAACTCAATGGGCGTTGTCGTCTCGAAATTACTAAATCATTGGCATCAACTAGATATGGGTTAATATTTTGAACTTTAACCTCTTGTGGTTCGCCCTTTATGTTTTGATATTCGAATAAGGATTTGCTTTTAGCGTCAAAGTTTGCAAAACCAATGATTACACAAAACACTGCTGCATTTCCTTTAGCTTCATTCGACCATTTAAATGTGCGATGAGCAAAATGAATTTTGACCTTATAATTGTGCATCATTACATTCCACAAGGCTCCAACTTGTTCTCCCTGAGTGATACTATTGGTACTGACAAAAGCAACCTTGGTGGCAGTATTCTGAATGTATTGCGCAGCTTTCAAATACCAAGCAGAAACATAATCCAAAAGTCCGGCACCTTGTAAATTGGGTACGATAGAAACCAAATCTGCTCTTTGCGCCTCGCTCATCATTTTGGCTCCAATAAACGGCGGATTCCCCAAAATATAATCGAAAAAAACGCCCCCATTTCCAGGCACAGTTGCCAACGCAGGAGCATTTTCCGCCGAAAACAAATTCACCTTCTTCGTGTACACATTCACCGTATGATATTCCGCAGCAGGCTCTCTGACTTCAATCACATTCACATTCTCAGCACGAATATCATAAGAGCTGCCCTTCAGTAGGTCTCGCCAGTCAATGCGCAAAGCATTTCCATGTACAATTTTCGCCGACTTATTCAGCGGCAAACGTAGGAAATACTGCCCAAACTCCTCCGACACCCGCAAATTCATCTGGTGATCCATCAGCCACATGGCCACTTCCGCTACTCGGGCGGGAAACTCATCGTACTCAATTCCCGCAAACTGGTCGACGTCCACTAGCATGATGTCACGGACGTTGAGGAAGCCTTGCCCGGTTTTATTCAATTCACGCAGAATCAGCAATTCCAGTTCACGCAGTTCCCGGTAGGAAATGATGAGAAAATTGCCGCAACCACAGGCTGGATCCAAAAAACGAAGTTTGGCTATTTTGCGATGGAGCTCGTTGAGTTTGTTGCGGTTGTTCTTGGCCTTTTCAAATTCGGTGTATAAGTCATCCAAAAACAGCGGTTTGATGACCTTTTGGATGTTTTTTTCAGAAGTATAATGCGCACCCAAGTTGCGGCGTTCTTTGGGGTTCATCACTGCCTGGAACATACTTCCAAAAATAGCAGGGGAAATTTTACTCCAATCCAAGGCACAACAATGCAGGAGCATTTCCCGCATTTTGCTATCAAAAGCCGCCAGGGGCAGCATTTCTTCAAAAAGTTTGCCGTTGACGTAAGGGAATGAAGTCAGGGTTTCATCCAAAGTTGTCAGGCGTTTTTCCGGCGGCGTGTTGAGTACCTGAAACAAGTTGGCTAGGTGCAAAGCCAGGTCGCTCCCATCTGGCTTGGTATAGTTGTCCACAAAATCCTGGAACTGCGTGCGTTCAAAAATACCAGTATCCTCCGCAAAAAGACAAAAAAGCAAACGCACCAAATAAACCTCCAGCCCATGGCCTTTGTAGCCAGCTTCCTCTAGGCGGTCGTGCAAGCGGCCCATGCGCTCGGCTGCTTCAATGTTTACGGGGTCTTCCTCCTTATAAATTCGTTTTTGGTACCCAGCAATAAACCCAAAAAGGTGAACCTGAGCAGGTAATTCGCGCAGTTCGAACTCGTTTTGAGTACCTGTATCTAAATCGTAAAGGCGAAAGCGTTGAAAATCGGAGACGAGGATATACTTTGGTAATTCGTGTTCTTTGAGGCCCGGGAAATAGTCTTTTGCTTGTTGAGCTGCTTTATCGAGGTCTTTTCCTCGTGATTTGTGTTCAACCAAAATCACCCCTTTCCACAACAAATCAATGAAGCCCTGTTTGGAATCCGCTTTTTTAACGGGTGCTTCAAAAGTCGCTACGCGCCGCCGAGAAATGCCAAAAATAGCAAAAAAGCTGTCCCAAAACGATTTGGCCTCGGCATCTTCACTGCTTTCATTTTCCCATTCTTTGGCAAAGGTTATCGCTCTTGATTTGATTTCATTCCAACTCAGGGGCATACAGGTCTTTTTGACAAATGTATCCTTTTTCTTTCACATGATACATCCATAAAATCCAAGAAATTCACTCCCCTCTTAACGCATCCACCGGATTCTCCAGCGCCGCCCTTACACTCTGCGCCCCTACTGCCACCAACGCCACCCCAATCACCAGGGCACCCGCCAAAGGCACAAAATACCATTGAAAAGTAATCCGTTGCGCAAAACCTTCCAGCCACTGTTCCATCACGTACCAGGCGATTGGAGAGCCAATCAGAATGGCGACGAAAATCAATTTTAAAAAGTTGCCGCTGAGCAAGGCCACGATTTGCCCCACTCCTGCGCAGAGCACTTTCCGTACCCCTATTTCTTTGCGCCGTTGTACCACCAGGTAAGCCGCCAAACCAAACAAGCCCAAACAAGCTATGCCCACCGCCAATGCTGCAAAAAGACTGAACACCCGCGCCAGGCGCTGTTCCGACTGGTACTGCTGCAAAAACTGATGATCGAGAAACCAATAATCCAGGTGATGCTCCGGGAAAACTTTTTTCCAGGCTTGATTGAGTGCAGGCAAAAGCTTGGCCGTTTGAGCCGCATCAAATTTGAGCGACAGGTAGCCATTTTCTACCGAAGGCAAACAGGAATAAAGTGTAGGTCGGGCTGGTTCTTTCAGGCTTTCAATGTGAAAATCAGCCACTACGCCCCGGATGGTCATGCGAAAATCATCGGTGTTGCCCTGGTAAGCGATTTGTTCCCCAATTGCCGCCTGAGGATTCGGAAAGCCCAGGGCCCGCAGAGCCGACTCATTGATAATCAGGTTTTCGTTCGCATGGCGGCGATCCATACTTTGATAAAAAGAACCCGCCAGAAATTGTACTTCAAAGGTGGAAAAAAATGCCGAATCGACACCCAGGTTGTAGATGGCAGATTGGGCCACTGCGTTTGGTTTTTTCAACCAATACATGCCACTGCTGGTACCCGAAATGGTGGAAATCCCCAATCCTGGTACGATTTCCGAGCTCGCCACATTGCGCACTCCGGGGATCTGGCTGATTTCATTTTTCAGCACCGCCATTTTATTGCGCTGAATCGAATCTTGTCGCCAATTGAACGCTGGCGTTTTGAGCGAAACGACCTGAACGAGTGACAAACCCAAATCGGCTTTTTGCATAAAGCGCAATTGCCCCTGTACCACCAACACGCTAATGATCAAACCCGCCGAACAAGCAAATTGAACGACCACCAAAGCTTTGCGCAAATTCCCGCCCTGGGCATTGCCCATCCAGCGACTGCGCAATGCCTCACCCGGCGCGTAGGCCGAAAGAATAAAAGCAGGGTACAAGCCCGCCAATACTAGACCCGCCAACAAAGTCCCTAAACATAAGGCTACAAAAGTGCCATCATAACCGGGAACTTGTAAAATATCGCGTCCCGTCAATCTAGCAAAGGCTGGAGCGAAATAATGCAGCAGCACCAGCGCTACCAACAAAGCAGCTGTATTGATCAAAAAACCTTCCAATAAAAACTGAGCGATCAATTGCCAGCGTTTGGCGCCGATCACCTTGCGCAGGCTCACCTCTTTGGCCCGTTCCATGGCGCGGGCGGTACTGAGGTTGACGTAGTTGACAAAGGCTATACCCAGGATAAACAAGGCAATCAACAGGAGCATTTGCAGGGTACGTGGATCTATGTTCGGTTCAATTTCATACATCAAGTTGGAGCCCAGGTGAATGTCCTGCAGCGCTTGCATGTTCAGCCGGATGCCCTCATCCTTGAGGTGTGTATCAGAATACCGATCGAGTTGGGTTTTTACTTTTGCAGGGTCGGCGGCTGGACTCAACTGGAAATAATTGTAGTCCCAGTATCCGCTCCAATTGTCTTCAAAACCAGCGGCATACCGCGTTTGCATGCTAAACAATACATTGAACTTAAGGTGGGTATTTTGGGGAGGGTCCGCTACGATGCCCTGCACCGTGTACTTGCCTTCAAATGCGCCACCATTCACCTGCAACACTTTGCCCATCGCCTTTTGTCCAGGAAAGAGGATTCGCGCTGCCGATTGGGTCAAAATGACCCGAAAAGGTTCATCCAAAACGTTTTGTGGGTTGCCCTGTAAAAACTGCTGTGGAAATAGGCGCAAAAAACCGGGATCAACCATCCAGGCACCTTCTAGCTTGATGGGGCGCTCTGGCATAATGAAAGTGACCGAGTTTTCATTGCGGTTGTACAAACGGGTGTAGTCCAACACTTCGGGCAAATCTTCTTTTAACGCTGGCCCCAAAGCCGAGTGGGTATTGGCATCCCGGGTAAGCACCTCACCATCGGCAATCGTCTCATTGAAAGCCCGCCAAATCTGGCCCGCATGGGGCGATTGCTGGTCGTAGCTCCATTCGTGGCGCAAGTATTGCACCAATACCAAAAAGGCCGCCATCCCCAAAGACAAGCCCAACACATTGATCAAGCTAAAAGACTTGTGCTGCCAGAGGCGACGGAGGGTAATTTGGAGTACATTTTTAAACATGGCGCAGGTATTTTGAATCTATATCTAGCTTGGCAAAGGCAATGCCAAAAATACAATTATCAGATTATCAGCGCAAAATGCAAAATAAACAGGTAGACTTGTTCGTTTTCGGACAGTCATTATGCTGAATTCGGACATTTCACCTCATTCGACTCAATCATTAAATGACCCCTATCTTACACACTTGATCCACTTTAATGTAACCTTTTTTGTATTTTTGAGTTTAAGTGAAAGGCAGAATTGAACCGTACCCATGAGGTAGATTTGATTCAACTGCTTAACTACCTGTATTAAATACCAGCCTGAAATGATTAAAGTGACCATCGTTGATGACCATGTAATATTTGCAGAAGGATTGGAGTCCATATTTTCTGATGCGGACGACATTCAGATTTCGGCACGATGTCACAATGCAGAGTCATTTTGGACAGTGATGGACAGCAACCAAATCGACGTAGTTTTGCTCGACATTTCCCTGCCCGATGTAAGTGGCTTAAATTTATGTGAGCAAATCGTGCGCAAATACCCCAATACCCGGGTGATTGCACTGACCATGCACGACGAACCCAGTTTGGTGAAAAAAATGATCAAAAAAGGCGCAATGGCCTATTTGTTGAAAAACACCACCAAGAGTGAACTCCTGGCAGCCATTCGCACCGTATACAGCGGCAAAAAATACTACAATGAAAACCTCATGCAGTTGCTGCTGGAAAGTGAAGACAAACCCAAAAAGAATCCGGCGATGGGTGGGCGGCCCCATCTTACGCGTCGGGAAAAAGAGGTACTGGAGTTGATTGCGGAGGGCCTGACGACCCAGCAAATTGCCGACCGACTTTTCGTGACCATCAAGGCCGTGGAGTTTCACCGGAGCAGTTTGTTGACCAAGTTTGGCACCCAAAACACTCCGTCCATGATCAAGGAAGCCATTGAATATGAATTTATTTCGTAAAATTTTATCGTCTCTTTTTTGCACGCTGCTCTTTAGCGCAGTTTGGGCCCAGAAGTCCTATCCTAGTTTAAATAGCAAGTTACCTCCCCCTAAAATTGATAGTTTAATCATCGTCTATGAGGCCCAGAAAGACTTAAAAGGACTAGGTATAGTTTATGAATTAAAAGGATTGTATTTTCAGAATATCTTCTTCTATGGCACCAAAAGTGTCAACAATTACTTTACCAGCTATCAGTATTACCTCAAGATTGAGGATGAAGAGGCGCAAAATCGCGTAAAAAAGCGCATTGCAGATCTCCTCTCCATGGATGATGTCCTGTATGAAGATGCCGCAATCTATTACAACGAAGTTTTGGGGTATTATGTAAAACAAGACAACAAAGTCAAAATAGCTTCATGCAAATTAGAGCTACTCAATATTCTCATCAATAAAGACAGCCTAAAAAACACCCAAAAACTAAATAAACACTTTAAGTATGGGATTGAAAAAGGATTGGTTGAAACCATTCAACTTTGTAAAAATCTTCAGGATAATAGTTACTTGGCCTACGGATATTATCTATATTCCTCTTTTTACCTGCAAAAAAGGCGGCTTGATGAAGCTCAAAAATACTTAAAACTGAGTGCTGGAGTCAGCAAGCCAAAGGCGGTCTTAGAGTTGCGATTTTTTTTTCAGCAAGGTCTGATTGACAAATACAATCAGCATTACGTTGAGGCCATAACGCATTTCAAAAAAAGTGAACTGCTCGCTGAAATCCGTAACAATAAATACCTCATGCAACACATCTGTCAAAACCTGGCGGAGTGTTACCTGCAATTAAACAACCAAGAGCAAGCCTTATTCTATTGGGAAAAAACGGCAAAATCCATTAACCGATTTTACAATTCCGAGGAGACTAAATCCACACGGAGTGAACCTGTTTACAATCAGATCGAGTTGATGAAAATGGCTCAAAGGCTTGCCGATCAGAAACAACTCCTCTGGAAAGTGGTGGCTTGTTTCATCATCGGTATACTCATTTTAGGTGGGATCATCGCGTATCAACGGATTAAATTCAAACAACGCCAAAAAGACCTGGTCAACCAACGTAAGATCAGCATGTTGGAACTAAAATCGATGAAATCCCTGATTGAAGGCCAGGAAAAGGAGCGCAATCGGGTGGCCAAAGATTTGCACGACGGTTTAGGAGCCAATTTGTCCACCATCAAGTTGTTTATAGAAAGCCAAAGAGACAAATACGATGCGACCATCCAAACTCAATTCTTAAATCCCCTGGCCAAAAATATTGACGACGCATGCCTCGAAACCCGCAACATCTCCCACGATTTGCGGCCTTTTTCCCTGAAATTCGGTTTCAATTCTGCCTTGGGCGATTTGGTCAAAAAAACCCAAACGGCGTTGCCCCAAACCGAAGTTATTTTTGGAAGCTACGGAGATGAACCCCAGATCAGTGAAGAGATTGCGCTCATGGTGTACCGCATCGTGCAAGAACTGCTCAACAATGCGGCCAAGTACGCCAAGGCTACACAGATTACCTTGCAGATCTTTTATGAACCCGAGCAGTTCTCAGTGCATGTAGAAGACGATGGGCAAGGCTTTGATTTAAAGCTAATTAAAGAAGGCAATGGTCTTGGCAATATTCGTTCGCGCATCGACTACCTCGGTGGTCAGGTCATCTGGCAAACAGCGCCTCAACAGGGTACCGCAGTAATTTTATCGGTGCCTTTACAAAATCCTTCCAAAACCCTGGGGTAAACCCTAGGTTTCTAAAGCTACGGGTTTACCCTATTGGCTGCGTCCGTGAACAGTCCTATCTTTGTATCATCGAGAAAAACAAAATGATTGTTTGCTCCCCCCATAAATTTTCAGCAGGGGATCTCTTTCTGACTTCGGAGTATTAAGACACGAAATCAGAAAGTTGATTACCAAATCAACAGGCTGGAAATAATACTTGGAAAGGCTGCTTCCGCGGAGGAAGCAGCCACTCTTTCCTCGCCAATGAATCACAATCACACCTCCTATTTTTTCTATTCCAACTGTTTGCTGGAGTAAACCTCAGGTACTTCATTTTGAATTACAATACGCATTTACAAGGCAAACAACGCGACTGCACCAAACTTCCTGTTTTAGTATTTTTTTGTAGATCTCGAATTCCATTCAGGCTGTTCCTCTTACTAATAAGTCGGCCTGAACTTGCATTAGGCTGGCCATTAGATGATTCCCCCCTAAAGGCATCTTCTTTCCGGGCTAGATGCCGCTGAGGAATTATCAGGGCTACTTTCTGAGAAGGTAGCCCAAATTTTTTTTTACAAATACAACTCCACCATAGCACCATTGAGCACAAAGTGTACAAAAGTGCGGATGTTTTCCTCCTGAAAAACCTGCTGCACTCCCGCCTTGCTAAAATAGAGGAAGGGTGCCATTTCTGCGGCCTTGGCGCGATAGCGCTTCATGTCTCCTGCATAGCTCGAAAATTGGATCAGGGCAATGCCATCTTCACTTTCCAACAACAAGTCGATTTCGCGTTCAAAAATACGCACCCCCTGAAAATGGCGTAAAGGGTAACGTTGGTGGTAAAAAGGTGCTTGAAAATATTGATCCAAAAAGCCCCGAAAAGCCTGGCCGGCAGGGAGCAATTGCTCGGCACTGAGCCACTCTTCCACTTCAAAGCGCTGCAACAAACCTTCGGTAATGGCCTTCAAGTCATTTGCATCGTAATCTGGCTGCCAGGCGTGGAAAAAGGCTTTCACCGCCCGCGAAATTTGATTAAAGTCGGCCAACAAAGATTCAATGTGAAACGCCGAGGCGTAGGTCATCAATTCCCCCGTATTGAAGGAAGGGAGTTGATCCTGGAGGTTTTCCTTCCAGGTATCAATGTACAGCGGAATGTGTTTTTGCTTGCCCGCCCGTGGTTCCAAAAACAGAATTTCTGACTCCTCGATGTCCAAAACTTCAAAATCCCGGGAAAAAGTAAAGGTTTCGGTTTCTTTGTTCAGGATGACACCCGCCCATTCCCAGGGCGTGTCACTTACGCTGGCATCCAGGGTTGGGTGATCGTCCTTGCCTTCGTGCCAGGCGCGGTTGAGCCACTTAGTGGGCGTATTGGTGGTGGGAAAAATCAGGTAGTCGCGTGCACGGGTGAGCCCTACGTACAAGAGGCGGTTTTCCTCCTGCGTAGCCTGGGCTATTTTTTTGGCCTGTACCTCACTTTGCGCCAGCCTTTCGGCCAGTGGCGTTCCTTTGAACTGTTTGTCATAAGGATTGACCCAGTAGCGCAACCAACGATTGCTCAGGATATTGTTCAAATCCACCTGAGTGCCTTCTTCCTGCTCGATGTTTAAGCCCCATAATTCGGTGCGAATGTCTTTTTCCAAATTGTAACACACCACGATGGGCCATTCCAAACCCTTGCTGCGGTGGTAAGTCATCACATTGATGGCTTCAGGGCTTTCGCCTGCGGCCTGAAAGTCACGTTCTTCGGATTCCAATTCGTTCAACCACAATAGCAAGCCCCCCAATGAAGCCGCGGATTGCAAGCGATTGCAGGCTCCTTCGTACTGCAAGGCCAGTTTGCGCAGCACATCCAGGTTGTCCAGTCGCTGATTGGCTTTGCCCCAACTGACGATGCGGCGGCGCAAATCCAGGTCTTCGACCAACAAATCGAGGATTTCGGCACTCGACAACTCGATGGTTTCGGTACGCAATTCGTCCAGTCGGCGAATCAAAAAATCGTTGGTTGCCCAGCGGTTGGTGATTTCGCCAGCGTCGTAGTCTTTCAGGTAATCCAGACGGTCTTCTACAATGGTTTCAATGTCTTTGCCCGCGCCGAGCAGCAAAATTTCGGCTACAGAAAGGGAGTCGTGGTAGTTGAGCAAGTATTTCAAACAAGCCAGTACCAACTTGGACTCCGCCGTATTCAATAAACCCGCCCGGGCAATCGCCACTTTGAAACCCGCTCGGTTGAGGGCTTCCGCCATGTTTTGGCAGTCGCCGTTGGAGCGGCAAAGGATGGCCACGTCGCCGGGCTGGGCAGGTCGATGGCTTTTTTCGCCTTTGGGTAGTACGTATACTTTGCGCTGCATCCATTCGCGCAGGGCAAAGGCGGTACAGTTTTCAGGCCAGGGTTTGCCGGGGGTGCGTCCGCTGCGCTTTTTGCCTTCCTCCTCTTCTTCTTCAAAATGCCAGTGTACCAAGGCATCAGATGCCTCAATCGCCTCGTCGGCCTTGGTACGCTTGGGGATCAGCGCTACTTGCTCGGGTGGCATGTAAGCAAAGGCTTTGACAAAAATGGCGTTGCTGGCGTAGACCAAATCTTGCCGGGAGCGCCAGGAGTTTTCCTGGATGTCTTCGGGTTTTACCCCGCCGCTTTGTTCGATGATGGCCTGCATCAATTCCGGCGCTGCGCCTCGAAAGCCATAAATGGACTGTTTGGGATCGCCTACCCAGATGCTGTGGCGGGCCAATTGGGAGAGTTTCAAAAAAATCTCCAACTGCATGGGGCTGGTGTCCTGGAATTCATCCACCAGCAGGAGATCCAATTCGCTGCGCAGCACCGTCTGTACTTGCTCGTCACGCAACAAATCCATGATCAACGCCTCCATATCGGTATAATCGATCAGGCCACGTTGTTTTTTGTAGGCCGCAAATTCATCCAGTGCCGCAAGTGCCAATTCAAAAACCTGATTGATAAAAGCTTGAATGTCTTGTTGAAACTGGGGGTGTTGTTCGTGGACTTTGGCAAAATCGAGCAAGTCGGCGATGTCGTCCTTACTTTTTGCACCCGGTTTAAGTTTGCTGATTTTGGCCCAATTGCGCCAGCTGAGTTCACCGCGCAGGCGCAGGTCGCGCTCCAATTCTACGAGGTCTTTGACCACATTTTTGGTGACCTGGGTTTCGTCGGCATTGCTTTCGAGGCGTTCGATGCTGCTTTTGAGCATCTCGCTCAGTTCGGCATTGAAGGCTTCGGCGCTTTTTTTGGCGGGTTCGCCCAGGAAAACCCGGAAACTTTCAAAGGAACGCTCGCGGCTGCGTTCGAGCACCTCGCGCGAAAAATCGTTGGCACGGGCGACCTCGGTGATTTGGCGAACTTCGCGGCGCCAATCAAAATATTCGTTGCTGCTCAGGCCCAGACGGTCGCAAAGCAGGGTCATTTTTTCTACTCTTTCGTCGGTAAGTACCGTGGCGAGGGATTGGTTGAAGAGGATTTGTTGGTCTTCTTCGGCAATGATGGCTACTTCGGGGGAAATGCCAGCTTCGTAGGCAAAACGTTGAAGGAGTTTGACCCCCAAGCTATGTACGGTGCCGACGAGGGCATTGGTGAGGTCTTCAGCTTGTTCGTTGAGTCCTTCCGACAACAACTTGACCCGCACCCGTTCCTGCAATTCCGCTGCCGCTTTTTTGGTAAAAGTGGTCGCAATGATGCCACTGGCGCGTACGCCCTCGCGCATGAGGCGCACCATTTCCTGGGTAAGGCGGTAGGTTTTGCCGGAGCCGGCACCGGCGGAGATGATTTTGATGTTCATGTATGTGAAAGGCAACTACCCCTGTGCAAATTCTGAAATAAGCTCCCGACGATGCGGAGCATGAAAGGCTAAAACAATGTCGGATTTGTCGATGCCCTTTTCAACCAGCATTAAAGCGACTTTTTGATCGGTTCCATCGTGTTGAATCCACACTTTCCCATCTGGCTTTACGTCCAAATGCAAAAAACTGTTGAGTTCACGATAGTTATCATTGAGCCAGCCTACTGCATTCAGTAAATAGTGCCCATGCATATCATCTTCGATCAGTTGAGTCTCAATTTGCTCGTCAGCTGGGATCATTGTATAGATTTCCTCTACTACTGATTTGACTATCCTTTTATGTTGATCTACCTTTTCCATTCGCTGATGATTTCAGATTTCTCGTCAAAAATAACTGTTTTTGATGTGAAGTGCTAAGCAAATTTCAAAACAAGTTTATTAGTAGTATTCAATCTCACGTTCTACGAGGTACTGGGGTATGCCATTGAGGTATTCGATACGTTTGATCCAGTTTTGGTGTTGGTCGTAGGTGTATTCGTAGGTGGTAAGGTCTGTGTCTCCATTTGAAACTTGTTTTTCTTTGATTAAGTTTCTCTTGTCATCGTATGTGTAGAAGTGTTTGATTTCGTAATTAACATCTTTTTGAGTTGACTCTATTTTGTTTCCATTTGCATCATATCGATTAAAAAATTTAAAACCAAGTTTGATAAAATTCGATTCTAAAGCATTCCCATTTTTATCAAACTTAATTGTATAAGATAACTCTCCCGATCCCTCGTAATTGCTATACTCTGCCAAAACTCCTTGTTTATCATATTTCCAAGTTTCTTTTTCTCCTTTTGTACCATCTACAAGATATTCTCTACTTTCTATTTTTTGATTCATACTATTGTATTCATACAGCGTCTTTTTAAGCAAACCTCCTGCTGAATTGTATTTCGCCAATTGAGATATTCTCCCCTGCGAATAAGTGCAAATATATTTTTCTGTCAGCTGGCCTGAGCTGGCATATACTGTCTCTTCGATCAATTTAGAACCTGAGTCATAGATACATACTGCCTTTGATTCTAGCTTACCTGAAGAATCGTAATCAAAAGTTGTTACACATTTTCCAATTTCATTAAAATATAAAAGCTGGTTGGATTCAAAATGTTCATCAATACGTTTTCCTTTTTGAACAACCCCAAATTTATCAACAGCTTCGAATGTAGATTGTTTGCAGGATTTAACTTTCCCGCTCAGATCATGAACTTTTAGGTCATTTTCTGGCCCTTGTGCCTTTATTTGAGTGCAACTGAACATAAAAAATAAAAACACTGAATACTTCAAGACATTACATTTCATAGCGATATTTATTTTTAAGTCAAACGATTGAATCTCTGATAAATTTTACTCAACTTTAAGCCAAATTGGGGCATTTTCCGAGGAATTTTAGCCCGAATTTTACATACACCGACCAATCATATCTGCCATTGTAACCCGCCGCTTTATCGGCGGGACTCAAGGCCACCCACGCACTCACATCTAACATCCTTCCAGAGCGCGCATCAAACATGAGATGCAAGCCACTGGAAGGATGTTAGATGTAATGAAGGGAGAGCTTTCCATCCCCTCGTTGAAACAAGGGGTTACAAGATGATTGATGGAATCGAGCAATAAAGTACCTTTTTTACGTTACCTCACAAAATTTGATAATCTAGTTGAAGCCAGATGTTGCACCCTATACGCCTTAAATATTCAGCTCTTCACTCCGCCAACTGATAAATCTCCTTCAACTCCCGCCCCGCTTGATTGTAATCCAAACCATAACCAATCACAAACTTGGAAGGAATGGAAAAGCCCACAAAATCAGCCTCCAATGGAAATTGCAGCGCATCCGGCTTGAGCAACAAGGTAGCAATCGCTACCGAAGCAGGCCCTTGTTCGCGCATGTTTTTGCTCAGTTCATACAAAGTGCGGCCCGAGTCGATGATGTCCTCCACCAGAATGACGTGGCGGTCTTTGATCTCGATATCCAGCCCCATATTGGTGGTAACCTGTCCAGTGGATTGTAGTCCCGCGTAAGAAGACAAGCGCATAAAGGTCACTTCACATTCCAGCTCAGCAGCACGCACCAGGTCGGCGGTAAAAATGAAAGCTCCATTTAAAATGCCGATGAAAAGGGGCCGTTGACCAGCATATCTTTCGCGCAAAGCGACGCCCAATTCATCAATCCGCTGCTGAATGGTTTCAGCCGCAATAAATGGTTTAAAATGAAGGTTATTAACAGTAATCATCTTTGCGTATTATTGAAGCGCAATGATAGCAACATTATGAGCTAAGGCTAGAAAATTGAACCATTTTTTTATTCCAAACCAATGAAAACAATGTTTTTGACCCTTGCTATGAGCTTCCTCGTCTGGGCTTGTCAGCCTACACCAAAACCGGTGGATAGTTTAAAAACCACTGAGGTTTTCCCCAAGTCCGCGTTTCCGTACAACCTGAATGAGCCAGACCGCAGCATGCCCATGCCCAAACTGCTCAACGAAATTTCGGGTTTGAGCATGAGTTACAATGACAAATACCTGCTTGCAGTGCAAGATGAATCGGGGATTTTGTTTGTCATCGATCAAGCCACGGGTAGTGTAAAACGCGAGATCCCCTTTGGCAAACTCGGTGATTATGAGGGCGTCGAGATTGTGGGCAAAGACGTATACATTCTCAAAAATACGGGCACTTTGACCCTGATCAAAAATGTGGATCAGCGCGACGAACAAACCACCGAGCCCTTCAATACCGAGCTCAACAAAGAAAATGACGTAGAAGGATTGGGTTATGATAAAAACAACAACCGCCTTTTGCTCGCCTGCAAAGGTAAGGCTGGTAAAGCCGCTGAATTGCAAAACCGAAAGGCCATTTACGCTTTTGATTTGAACAAAAAGGCACTAAATACCACGCCGATCCTCACCATTGGCCAACCCGAAGTACAAAAATACCTCCAGGCTCACGCCAGGGAGGCTCGGCTGGAAAAAGTCATTGATTTTTTTTCCAATCCCAATGAATTTGAATTCAGCCCCTCTTCTATCGCCGTACACCCTTTGAATGGCAATTTATACCTGTTATCCGCAGTAGGCAATATTTTTATGGTGATCAATTTCCAGGGTGAAGTTGTTTATTTGGAGAAGTTGAAAGGCAAGGTGCACCAACAACCCGAAGGCCTTTGTTTTGACTCCAAAGGTGGGCTATTCATCTCCAACGAAGCAGGCGATGGCATGCCCGGTATGATTTATTACTTTAAACCTTTAGGAGCGGAATAAACCCGGCCTTTTGTTTGTTTGTTTAATACAATTGCCAGAACTTCGCAGCGCCAAAGAGCAGAGCTTAAACCGCACTGCCATTCCGACAACATTTGACCTCGAAACCACTATGAGTGTAGTAGAATTGAGGGTTCCCGCGATCGGTGAATCCATAAACGAAGTAACCTTGTCCCGTTGGTTAAAAGAAGACGGAGCCTTTGTCAAAATTGACGAATCCCTTTGTGAATTCGAATCTGATAAAGCGACCCTGGAATTTCCATCGGAAGCTACGGGCAAACTCATCCACATCGCCAAAGAAGGGGATGATCTCGAAATTGGGGCACTGGTGGCCAAAATCGATACCAGTGTAAGCGCAGGTGCCGATGCGCCAAGCACACCACCTGCCGACAAACCCGCTGCGGCCAGTACACCTGTGGCAGCGAAAGTTGCCGAGCCTACTCCTGCGGCCACCAGCAATTACGCTACGGGCCACCCCTCCCCTTCCGCCGGTAAAATTTTGAAAGAAAACGAAATTCCTGCTGGCAGTGTGGCTGGCACCGGTCGTGATGGCCGCATCACCAAAGAGGATGCGATCAAGGCGGTGGATGCCAAAACCAGCACTCCTGCGCCTAAAGTAGAGGCTCCAGCCGCTACTCCAGCACCCAAAGCCAGTGCACCAGCAGTTGCTTTTTCGCGGGAAGTTGAGCGCAAAAAAATGACGCGGATGCGCCGCACCATCGCCAAACGTTTGGTAAGTGCCAAAAACGAAACGGCGATGTTGACCACCTTCAATGAGGTTGACCTGACCGAGTTGATGGCGCTGCGTGAAAAATACCAGGATAAATTTGTGGCCAAATATGGCATCAAACTGGGCTTCATGTCCTTGTTTGCCAAGGCTTGCGCCAAAATATTGTTGCAAATGCCCGAAGTCAACGCCATGATCGATGGCGAAGAATTTGTGTACCACAACTACGCCGATATCTCTTTTGCGATTTCTACTCCAGCAGGTTTGGTGGTTCCACCGATCCGCAATGTGGAGTCGCTGAGCTTCGCCGAAATTGAAATCGAACTGAAAAACCTGGCTGGCAAAGCGCGCAATGGTAGCCTCACCCTCGAAGAAATGAGTGGCGGTACCTTTACCATCACCAACGGTGGGGTGTTTGGTTCATTGCTCAGCACACCCATCATCAACGAGCCGCAATCGGCAATCTTGGGCATGCACGGCATCAAAAACCGTCCAGTAGCGGTGGGTGATAAAATTGAGATTCGCCCAATGATGTACCTGGCGCTGTCGTACGACCACCGGGTGATCGATGGCAGTTCTTCGGTGACCTTTTTGGTGAAGGTGAAGGAGTTGTTGGAAGATCCAATTGCGATGTTGTTGGATATCTGATCCTTAACCTTAGGTGTGTCTTAGGTGCCTGAGGTTTCTTAGGTGGTGAAAATATGCCCTGCTCCGCAGTGCGTTTCTTTTTTCACCACCTAAGAAACCTAAGGCACTTAAGAATCACCTAAGGCAAGCATAATTTATTACCGGGTGTACATCGAGTAATCCGACGCGAAAGGCTCCAAGCCCGCCTGCCGAAAATCCGACATGATCTGCCCCCGATGGTAAGTGGTGTGATTGATTACATGAAATAGTATCTCCTCAATCAGATTGGAGAACTCCTCTCCTTGTGAATTTCGATAATTGAACCGCTGACTCAAGTCGCACTCCTCTAAAATCCGCAGCGAATTTTTGTGGTTGTCTTCCACAATTTGGCGCATGGCCGCTACCGGATGCACATCAAAAACTTTGAATGGCTCCAGTCCCAAAATCCGGGCATTCCAGATTTGGTGTGCGTTGAGCACGTGACTGAACAGGGGAATGTCGCGCTCGGGAACTGCGGCACCATTTGCTTCGAAGTGTTCCACCATTTGCAGGTTGTAATGGCGTTGGAAAGTGTAGAGCTTTTCAAATAATGCTTTCATGGATTTAAGCGTGTTTTATCCCACACTACTGGACATTTTACTCGGAGGACATGAATTGCCACGTGCTTTAGCCCTCGCTTAAACATTAATGCTAGGACTAAAGTCCATCAAAAAGACAATCTCCATCCACGCGCTAAAGCACGTGGCAATTCATGTCCTTCGATTCTGAAATACAAAAATATCCATTAGTATGGTTTTATCCATATACACCTAGCTTTTGAGCTTTGTTCCAAACAAAAAAACAGGCTGTTCAAGAATCCTTTCCCGAACAGCCCGATGCAACATTAAACTTATAGCGAAAAGACCAATTACGATTGTTTGACCGGACAAGTAGAAAGTCCTACCATTGTATAAAGTGGGCAAAAACTGATGAAGCTGGTCACGACAAAAATGGCACCCAATGCCACCAAAACATAGCCCAATGCGCCTACAACCGCACCAGAGAAAAACAAATACCCAAACACTGCCGCCAAAATCAGGCGAACAATCTTGTCCACATTGCCCATGTTCTTTTTCATGTTGATAAAGTTTTAAGGTGAATAGAATCTTGCTTTTGATTCAAAGTTAGGGCCCTAGCAACTCCTATTTAGTGATCAAGATCACCCAGCAAAACATTTTACGCTCGTTAACATCGCTTTTGGTAATATTGAGCACATTTCCCACGCAAAATTCCGCCAGCTTACTTATCTTTCTACCATTAAATTCAATCCATGTTGCACAAAATCCGCCTTGTTTCAATACTCTGGATCGTAAGTATTGCCTTGGCTCTCCCCAGTTGCCAAGGCCAGGTGATCAAAGACGCTGGCCCGGCATTTTATTATTGGAAAACCACTTTACAATTCGACACGGCTGATGCCGGACTGGTGGATCAAATGCGCAGTCAGCACTTTTTCTTGCGGTATTTTGACGTAGACTGGAGTGCTGGATATGCCACAGCCATACCCACCGGAGTACTTGAAATCAGGAGTACCCGTGGTTGGGATAAAAAGACGGTAACTCCAACGGTGTACATCACCAACCGGACTTTTACGCAGATCAAGGAGCAGGACATTCTAGTACTAGCCTCCAAGGTGGCCCGCAAAATTGCACAAATCAACGAAGAGCTGGAGAACCACGTATTCAACTACTCCTATTACAATCGTTTCCCCGAGCGCCTAACCTGGGAGGAACGCAGCGATATCATCGATTCTTTGAAGCGGGACTGGCGCAAAAAAATTGTCGAAATCCAAATCGATTGTGATTGGACGCTCAGCACCCGCGATAAATATTTTACTTTTTTAAAATCACTGCAGGAATCCGCCCCCGATTTTGCCATTACCAGCACCCTGCGCCTGCACCAATACCGCGACCGCAAAACGATGGGTATCCCACCAGTAAAAAAGGTGATGCTGATGTGTTACAATACGGGTGATCCTAAAAAAATGAGCGAGTCCAACGCCATTTTGGACGCCAACATAGTCAAACAATACCTCAAAGGCAAAAAATACCCGCTGGAAATGGAATTGGCCCTGCCTCAGTTCAATTGGGGGGCCTGGTATCGGGCGGGGGTATTTCAGGGTTTGTTGCGCGACTTATCGCCCAGTACTCCTGGGACGGAAACTTATTTGCAAAAAGAAGAAGACAACCAATACCGGGTGAAACAAGACACGGTGATCCGCCAAGACTACCTGCGCGAGGGCGACCTGATTCGGATGGATGGTAGCACGCCAGAACAGATGCAGGAGACCTTGAAGGTGATCAAGGAAAAATTGCGCGGGCGAATTTCCAGAGTGGCGTTTTTTGATTGGGAATACCACAAGATAAAGGAGAATCAAGTGAGTTTACAGGCATATTTTAATGCATTGAAAAAGAATTGAGACATGATTAGGCTGCGCGAATCTATTATCTGGGCAGTTATTTTGGTGATGGCTTTGCTGCCCATTGGTCGGACAGATGGGTGTGGGGTGTATTATTTTCACGATGAATACCGGATGGTGTTTTTTAATCCTAAACTCGTTACAGATTCAATACTGTCTCCTTTTAACTTGTTCTTTGACCCACCTTTCGCTTACCCAATTCAGAATCCGGAAAAGAAGGACTACCAACGCAATTGTCAGGAATGGGTAAACTACCTAGGGCCTGAAGTAACCATATCTGATGTACACAAAGTGCTTTACCAAAGCAATTCGGATCAGGTACTCTCTGCAATTCAAGAAAAGCGATTAAATGATTTTTTACCGGGTAATACCTTTGTAAAAAAACTCCTTGACCCAACTCAGCAAGATGCCCTAAACTATCTGGAGCTTGCCATACATGCTGAATTTGCCCACTTTGCGGATGCAGATCCCTGGGGTTTGGATGAAAATTTGTTTGATTTTAAGCAAAAAATCCACGCCCTCATCAAGCTTGCGAAAGCCAGGCTAAAGGTGGTAAAAGATTCTTTTTTGATCCAACGGTACGCTTTTCAGCTTGTAGTACAATGCCGCTATGCTGGCCTAAACCAGGAATGTTTGCAGTATTGCAATCAATATTTTCCGCTCGATCATCCTGGTTCCGTTTTAATGCCTTGGGCTCAATTCCATAAAGCAGCAGTACTGACTGCAGAAAATAAGCTACCAGAATCCAACTACGTCCTATCGAGGGTTTTTGATTTGTGCGAATCGAAAAAACACCGGGTGCATCTTCTGGTAGACCCAAAGGCACTTGAACAAGCTCTTGCCCTGACTAAAAATCAGCGTGAAAAAGCTGCGATTCTGACGCTTTTATGCTACAAGAATGCTGGAAGAAGCCTCAAATATCTGGAGCAGATAGCTAGGCTTGATCCTGGTTCTCGTTATTTGCCACAATTGATCCTTAGGGAAATCAACAAAATCGAAGATTGGCTACTGACTACCAAATTCACTTTTTTTGCCCAACGGGATGACTTTTCCTGGAATGGCGTAGAAGGTGTTGATTACATGCCCGTAGAAGATCGGGGTTTATGGATGAAAGAAATTCCTTACCTCAAAAAAAACCTAAAAAAAGATCAGATCTATTTGCGTCAAACCCGAGACTGGCTGGAATCTCTTGTACAGAAATATAGATTCACAACCCGAGAGTTTGGCAATCTGGCTATTGCACATTTGTATTACCTAGACCATCAACCTGTTCAGGCAAAGTTGTTTTTACAAAAAATACCTGACCAAAAAAACACCGTTCTCCAGTTGCAAAAAAACTTGATTCAACTATTGATTTTGCCCGATTTGATGGACATCCGATCCGCCCAGGCAAAAGCAGAAATCGTACAATACTTTGCTACCATTCGGGATCAATCCAATTTACTGGATAGCATGTTGCGCATTTATCCCAAATTGATGCTTTATTTTTCAAGACTATATCATCAAAAAGGAGATGTTGTTTCGGCAGGTTTACTGCATCGACGTGCTATGATTGTGCCTACCAATGGTGGCCGAGACTGGAGTAGCGATTACTATGCTGCGATTAGTTATTTTGATCGATTTGCTTCATTAAAAGACATGGATGATGTGATTGCATTAGCTCAAAAAAAAGTACGCTCAAGTTTTGAAAAACTCTTGACAGATACTCTTTGCACACTCGAAAAAATAGAGCCTGAACCTTGGGATGATGACCCACATGGCCCCATTAATACGCTTCCTACAATTGAACAACTGTACGATCTAAAAGGCACCATTGCGTTTCGCCAAAACCGTTTGAAGGTAGCTCTCGAAGCTTTCGAACAATTACCCGATACCTATTGGCGGGATACTTATGAATTTGGCAGTTTTTTGACCCATGATCCATTTGTTGATGCCCAAAGTTTTCCTTGGGAGGGGAAAAGGCTGGAGCTAGGTAGTAAAAAGGCAATGGTTAAAAAAATGCTCCAATTGGAAGAATTGGCTGCAAAAACTGGCCCTCAACAAGCCGAAGCTGCTTACCTTCTGGCTAATGCCTATTTCAATTCAAGCTACTGGGGCCGGTGGTGGATGATGGACAGTTATGGAAAATCTGCGGTAAGCTATGGTTGGGGCTTCCAAGATCGCAAATCCCATAATCCCGAAACTGAGCGTGTGCCCCGGGTCTACTACAAATTGAGTCGAGCAGTTGCATATTACCAAAAAGCATTACAAACCACCCCCAATATAGAACTGGCAGCGAGAGCAACTTACATGCTTGGTTACTGTGAAAAGTTTTCAAAAATTGTTGACGGAGAATTCGACAAAGAGTATTTTGACAAAGGTAAAGTGACCTACATTTCCCCAATTTTCAGCACTTTCCGCACCAAATACGGCCAAACCCTAGCCTACCAAGAATGCCTCAAAAACTGCCCAGAACTAGCCGATTATTTCAAAAGCAGGTAAAAACCCAAAGCTATGATGATTCGTTTCACTCCAATTTTTCTCCTCCTCTTCCTGCTGCCTACCATCCGCACCAACGGCTGCGGCGCTTATTTTCACCACGAGCAATACCGCATTGCCTGGTTCAACCCCCTGTTGATAAACGATGCCGCGCTGCGGGCTTTTCACTACAACACTTATTTTGAGTTTCAATACCCGGCCGATCCCGAGCAACTCGATTACCGACGCAACTGTCAGGAGTGGGTGAGCTACCTGGGACCAGAAGTAAAGGAAGCGGATGTGTTGCAAATTTTGTACAAAATCGGCCCCGAGCGATTCCTCAACATCCTGGATGAAGACCAACTCTCTATTCGTTTCAAGAACAATACCTTTATTCAACAACTCCTCCAGCCCAACCGGGCCGAAGCCCTGGCTTACCTGACTTTGGCCATGCGCGCCGAGTTTGCTCATTTTTCCAGCACCGATCCCTGGGGCTTGGACGAGGAAGATTTTGATTTTTTTAAACAAATCACCCCGATCATCCAGGAAGCCAAGCAAAAAGTAAAAAGCCTCCAGGATCCCTTTTTGCAGCGCCGCTACGCCTATCAATTGGTGGTACAATACCGCTATGCCGAAAACGCCGATGATTGCAGCAGCTACTGCGACGAGTATTTTGCCTGGGACAGCAGCCCGAGTATCCTGGTTCCCTGGGCGCAATACCACAAGGCCGAATGCCTAGCCACCCAAAGCAACATTGCGGAAGCAAATTACCTCTTGTCGAAGGTGTTTGAGCAATGCGAATCCAAAAAACTGCGGGTATTCCAACTTTTTGACCTGGAAAAACTGGATGATACCTGGCGTTATGCCAAAACTGCGCCCGAAAAAGCCATGCTCCACACCCTGGTCGCGCTCATGACTTCGGGTCGGGCCTTGGATCAAATCCAGCAGGTGATCCAATTGGACCCAGGCTCTCGCTACCTGCCGCAGTTGATCACCCGCGAAATCAACAAACTCGAAGATTGGATGCTGACGCCCCAACTTACCTTTTTTGCAGGAGGCGACCATACTTTTTCCTTTGAACAAGATGAGGACCCCGAGAATTTTATGCCCGGTGAAAGTGTAGCTTTGTTGCAAAAAGACATTCCTTACCTTCGCAAAAACCTGGCTAAAGACCGGGTTTACCTCAAAGAATTGAACCAGGTGCTGGACAATTGGAGCAAAAACCCAGCCGCAAAAAAACCGGATTTTGCCCATCTGGCCCAGGCTCAACTGTATTACCTGGATCAGCAACCCATTCAAGTGGAGGCGCAGCTCAATCAAATCCCAAGTCGCGGGGATGCTCGCATTCAATTGCAAAAACAGCTCATTCACTTGCTGATCATGCCCCAACAAATGAACATCCTCAGTGCCGAGGCTAAAGACGAAATTGTGCGGGGGCTCGGCCGGGTGAAGGATTTACTGCCCCAAAGTGATGAAAAAGGCCGCCTTTACCCCAAACTCATGTTGTATTTTTCCCGCATGTACCAGCAAAAAAATGATGGGCTTACGGCGGGACTCTTTTACAATCACAGCATGACGGTTCCCAAAAATAACTACGGAAGTTTCAGCACCTATTATCAAACGATCAATTATTTTGATCGTTTTGCTACTTTAGCTGACCTGGATGGCCTGATTGCCCTGCTCCAAAAAAAGGAGCAATCGGCTTTGGAAAAAATGCTCCTGGCCCCACTCGGCCCTTGGGAACTACAATCTTACTTCTATTATAGAGACAGTGAGGAATACCAAACGAGGCTGGTTGAATCAGCACCTTCCCTGGATCAAGCCTATGAACTAAAGGGAACTGTCGCTTTTCGGCAAAATCGCCTCGAAGAAGCCTTGGCCGCTTTCGATCAACTGCCGGATGATTATTGGGACAAAAATTACGCCTTTAAATACCATCTCAACCAAAATCCCTTCGCCAGCTCCAAAACTTATCCCTGGGAAGGTGAAAGCATGGAGCCTTACAACAAAAAAGTCATCCTGCGGCGTATGCTTGAACTGCAAAAACAAGCCGAGCAGCCCAGCCCACAACAAGCTGAGGCTTGCTATCTGTTGGGCAATGCCTATTACAACTTTACTTATTGGGGCAAAAACTGGATGATGTTCGCCTATGGCCAATCCGTGGGAGAGTTGTACCATTCACCCTATGCTTCCTGGGAGAATTATTCCTTTCAGCCCAATGCCAAGACCTACTTCAAGGAGTACTTCCAGCTCAGTCGCGCCACGGCCTATTACCACAAAGCCTTCAAAGCCAAACCCAATGAGGATTTGGCGGCACGCATCATCTTTATGCTAGGCACCTGTGATAAGTATGCCCATCATGACTTTGACCGCCCTTATTGGGAGGAAGATGAAACTGAGCCCTACATTTCCCCAATTTTCAATACCTTTCGCGATCAATTCGGGCATACTGAGGTTTTTAGAGAATGCATCAATACTTGTCCGGAATTGGCAGATTACTTTAAAAAATAATTGCCGACTTAAGATCGCCTGCAACATGAACCTTTTTCGACTCTGCACAAGTACACTACTGCTGCTTGCTACCATTTCGCTTTTTTCCCAAAAGAAAAATGCCGCTTTTGAATACCACATCCACCGCGCCGACAGCCCGCTCAAAATAGATGGCAGTGGCGACGACCCCGCCTGGAGCAAGGCGGAAATGGTGTCTGATTTTTATATGGTGCTCCCTATGGATACCAGCAAGGCCAAGGTACGCACGGAGGTGCGCATGTTGTACGACAATCAAAACATGTACCTCCTGGCCGTTTGTTATGAAAAATTGGATGGGCCTTATATGGTGGAATCCCTGCGCCGGGATTTCAATTTTGGGCGCAACGACAATTTCCTGCTCTTCATGGATCCCTTCGACGACCTCGCCAATGGGTTCACCTTCGGCTCCAACGCCGAAGGGGCACAATGGGATGGTTTGTTGTTTGATGGAGGCAGTGCCAACCTGAGTTGGGACAACAAATGGACCTCCGAAGTAAAAGCCGAGGAAGACAAGTGGACCTTTGAAATGGCGGTGCCGTTCAAAACCCTGCGCTACAAAAGTGGGATTACCCGCTGGGGCATCAATTTCAGTCGATTGGACCTCAAAACCACTGAAAAATCCTCGTGGACACCCGTCCCACGCCAGTTTCCTACCGCTTCGTTGGCATATACAGGCACGCTAGTTTGGGACGAACCACCACCACCGGCTGGGGCTAACTTTTCGGTCATTCCTTATGCCCTGGCCAATACTGGCAAGGATTACACCAAGTCTGGCTCAGGCAAAACGACGGGAGATGTGGGCGTAGACGCCAAAATCGCCATCACTTCCGCCCTGAACCTCGACTTGACGGTCAACCCCGATTTTTCGCAAGTAGAAGTAGACCGCCAGCAAATCAACCTCGATCGTTTTGAATTGTTTTTCCCGGAACGGCGGCAGTTCTTTTTGGAAAACGGCGACTTGTTCACCAACGTGGGTTACACCAATATCCGCCCCTTTTTCTCCCGCCGCATTGGCTTGAATACGCCCATCCAATACGGTGCCCGTTTGAGCGGCAAACTGAATAAAAACTGGCGCATTGGCCTGATGGACATGCAAACCAATGACGATGGGCAGGGCACGCCACGGCAGAATTTTGCCGTTTTGGCCCTCCAGCGCCAGATTTTTGCCCGCTCCAACATCACGGCATTGGCCATCAACAAAGAAACCCTGGATTTTGAAACGGTTACTGACCCTACCAAAATCCGCAAATACAACCGCAACCTGGGTTTTGAATACAACTTACTCTCCGCCAACAACATCTGGAAAGGAAAACTGATGTACCTCAAATCCTTTTCGCCGGGCGTCAACAGCAAGGATCAAGTAATGGCCGCCAACCTGGCCTACAATGCCCGCCGTTGGACCTACAGCTTCCAATACGAAAATGTAGGCAAAGACTATCGGGCGGAGGTTGGTTTCGTGCCCCGCACAGGCTACCAATTCATCAATGCGCAGGCGGGGTATTTGTTTTTCCCAAAATCCAAACTGCTGATCAACCACGGCCCACAACTGATGTACAACCAGTACCTCAATCCCAGCGGGCAACAAACTGAGTTCACCCACGTGTTTATGTACCGCTTCAGCTTCCAGAACCGCCGGGAACTGGTGGTGTGGACGGCTCGCGATTATGTCAAATTGCTGGCACCTTTTGACCCAACTAATTTTGCAGGGTTTACTCTAGCCACCGGTAGCGAGCACCGTTGGGGTTCCTTTGGGGGCGACTTTACTTCCAAACCTCAAAGTGTGTTTACCTACGCTGCTTCTTGGCGTTATGGTGGGTATTACGGGGATGGCCGCCGCTTGCGCCTGGGTGGAGAACTGGGTTACCGCCTGCAACCCATTGCTGCCATTACCATGAGTGTGAATTACAACCACCTGGATTTTGGTGATGCAGCGGTTTTGCCGGAACAATTGAAGAATTCCGATTGGGATTTCTGGTTAATCGGCCCCCGCATCGACCTTACCTTGACCAATAAACTGTTCTTTACCAACTTCATCCAATTCAACAACCAGAACAAAAACGTCAACCTTAACCTGCGGGTGCAGTGGCGGTATAGTCCTGCTTCGGACTTCTTCATCGTCTATACGGATAATTACTATTCGGAGAACTTGCGGATTCGGAATCGGGCGTTGGTGGCGAAGTTGACTTATTGGTGGAATGGATAAGAATGGGTGTGAAAGTGTGAAGTGTGGGTGTGGGTGTGTTTGGGTAATCCAATTCAGGCGCTGAACATTTTAGCCATTGGGGTTTTTCGGTACGCTAAAATTTTACCATTTCAAATTTGGTGTATCGAAAAACCCTGGCTGGCACTGGTTTTTCCGGCGTTTTTTGTTCGTAAAATCGAGGGATTCCCTTTTTGAGGTAAAACTGCCCAGTTAAGCGAAGCTTCCTTTCAAAATGGTCTTTTTCAAAATATCGCTCAGGCAGTTTTAGCTTAGCATTGGCGGGTTCGATAAAAATGCAGTCTTCTTCTCGAACTTCATAATTCGGATCGATTAGGTCATATTTGGTTTCGATAAAATTGGCACAATCGCAAGCCCAATTGACGTAATTTAATTCGATGGTTTCGGTGGTAGCCGATAGTTTGGAAGGGTGATCGAGAAAGGTGGGGGTGGATTGGAGGTAGAAATTTAGAACCATCCACAATACTAGAAAGGAAAGCAATGTAAATATTCTAGCCAACAATTTTTTAGACATAATGGAAATTCATTTTTGATTTAGCTTTCAAGCCCTGCTCAGCCCCCCATCATCTCCTCCAAACTAACTTCTGCATCCACCACCTCCCGGGCATAAGTATTGTCCACTAGCCCATGATTCGAAATAAGGGTTACAAATACCTGTTTCTTTGTCCCGGTATACTCAATAAACCGTTGCTTTTTGATCAAAAGCTCCTGGTAATATTCTTTGGTAATGCTGAAGGGCCCATTGTAAAATTTAACCTCGCAAAGGTTGATACTGTCGTCCTTGCGGTCGATCAATAAATCGATTTGAAAACCAGCTGCCTCGGCAGTGGCAGGAACCTGAATGCTGTAAATTTGGGTGTACACCGCTGCAATTCCCAATGCTTGTTTGATGGCTTCAATGTGCTTTTGGCATAGCATTTCAAAAGCATAACCCGCCCAAATTTTATACGACTGGCTTTCGGCCAGTTGTTGCCAAATGCCTGGGCTGTACTTGCGGTTCGTTTTGATGAAGCGATGGTAAAAAATACAAAATTCATCCACCAATTGATAGACCGTCCCCCGTTTCTTTTTCCCAAAAGGACTTAATTCGATCACAAAATCCGAGACCATCAACTCTTCGATCGCCCTTTGGTAACTACCCGTCGCTTGCGATCTATTCATCTGTTTCAGCAATTCTGTGTGGGTCATACCAGCGCTTTGACTGGCTAGTGCTGCGGCGATTTCCTGGTGCAATTCTGCATTGGTAAACAGCGCATTGAACAGGTTATTGTACTCGTTGTGCAAAATGCCATTGGGTGAAAAACAAATGCGTTCAATCGCTGCGGGAAAACTTTCTCCCTTGCGCAGGTTTTCCAAATAAAAAGGTATCCCACCCAAAGTCATGTAGATTTTTGCCACCTCCTGGTTGCTGAGTTGGAGTCCTTTACTTCGCAAAAAATCGCGGGTTTCGGCGATCGTAAATGGATACAAATGGATGTTTTCGGTTACTCGATTGTGCAGACCTCCGGGATCATTGAGGATTTTTTTACTGATCCAGGACGTTGCTGATCCACAAACCACCAGAATAAAGTGGGGTTCTTTGGATAAATAGTCGTTCCAAAAATGGGCCAATAGCTGCACAAAGCCCGACTTGGGGGTAGCTACCCAGGGCAATTCATCAATAAAAATGACCCATTTCCGATTTTGATCCAGCGTTTTAAGGTAGTTTTTGAAGGCTAAAAAAGCCATCTGCCAGTTTTCGGATACTTGGGGGGCTGCATACCCGGCATACTCGGCTAACTTGACACCAAAATTGACCAATTGGGTTTGGGTGTTTCCATTTTGAATCCCCGTCATGCTGAAACAATAGTGGTCTTTCAGCAAGGTGTCAATGAGGAAGGTTTTACCTACCCTTCTACGCCCCGTGAGCGCCAGGAACTCTGATCGAGGTGAGGCAAGTAATGTTTTGATCCTGGCAATTTCTTTTTTCCGGCCAATCATTTGGAATCTGCTTTGTCCCTACGGGAAAAGATAATTCCAAATTTAAGGCTATACTTGGAAATAAGTCAAGAAAAAACATAGATATTTCCAAATATGAGCTTATAATTGGAAATAAGCGCCCAAAATGAATAGATAATTCCAAATATCACCCCCGTATTTGGAAACAAGTCCTCAAAAAAGGGAGATAATTCCAAATATAGCCCTCACTACCTTCTCCTATTTTGCCAATTCACTCAAAGATTTTCCCTTCACCACCACATCCTGTAGCACCGCTTCGCCGTGGTACACCTTTACTAAAGCATAACCTTCTCCAGCCTCGCGATAGATCCGCTCTGCTTCTGGGGCCTTACTTTCCTCCATAAAAAACTTGCTAAAGGGATAATAGACCGTGATTTGATTGTCATAAATGTAAGTGATTCTAGCTTTGACAAAAAGCTCGTTCGCAGCAGGTCGCACAGCACTCAGGCCTTTGATGCGCGCAAAACCCTTGGCATCCTTGTCCAGGAGTACAAAGACCCGATCATTGCGCTTCCAGGAATCCGCAGTTTTTTCCTCAAATTGGTTGGCCGCAAAATTGAGCGCCACGTACCTTCCCCGAAAAGGGTCAGCGGGATCAACCGGGCGGGTTTCAAACTTGAGTCCGGTGCCCAGCCACAATACTTTATTGCTATCAAAAACCAGTTTGCCGGGAAAAGACAATTGGAGCAGTGCCAGCAGCACAAACAATCCAAAACGCAGTTGAGTCGTCATACTTTTTTCTTTTTGATCAGCCAATAATTGCCCAGGAAGAAGCCAACCCCCACGATGATGAACAGGATTCCCCGCACCACAAAGTCGATTTTGAGGTCAAAAAAACGGCAAATCAGCAGGCCCGTCAAGGTCAGCAGGCCGATGTTGAGGGTGGTAATGGAGTTGGTACGGCTGCCCTCCAGCACGGTGGCAATACCAATGCCCAGTAACAACACATTGGTCAAAATTGCGCTGATCAGCGGATTAAGCATCGAGATAAAAAAGAGGATCGCAAAAACAAAGGGCAACAAATTGAAGGCGTTGAAAACTTTGGTTTGGGTTCGAAAATGCAGCCAAAGCAATAAGGCAATGTTCAGCACAGTGAGCAACAAAAACAAGTGAAATTCTTGGGCATTCACCCAGGATTCCGATTCGGAACGGTTGTGCAATTCCCCCCAGGACCACAAAAAACTGAACCACATCAATAGACCCAAAGGCCCCAATTTTCCAGCAAGTTGATACCCTGAAATATGACTCACCGGGTTCCAGTGTTTGATCCAGCTACCCACCAGGTGCAACAACCCAAACAAACTGAAATAAGCCAAAAACATCCAGGAAGATTGCTGGTGCGACTCCGTACCCAATACCACCACCAGCGACATCGGCACCAGAAAATGGTGAAAATTGGCAAAATTGCTGGCCGCTGCTCTTTTGCTCAATTGGTAATAATAGGGCAAAGCGGCCGCAACAAACAACCAATACCAGGGGCTCGCCGTTTTTCCCCATTCAAAATACCCGGCCTGACACCCGTAATACGTAATGCCACACCAAATCAGCAAAGATGCCATCGAGGAGCGCAACAAATACATCAGCGGCAAACTCAACAAGGTCCACCAAAACAAGAAGGAACTCAAATCCCCCAACAAATGATAAATCTGGCTGACCAGTGAAATACAGGCACCCAGCGCAAAAATCATAAACACGGCGCTGGCTTCCTGCCAGACCACATTGCCTGGCTTGCGCAAAATGGTAAACCCGGCAAACAATTGTCCAACCAGCAGCGGCAAAAAAGCAATGATGGTTTTAGTAAATTGGCTGAAATTGTCCCAATTGTGCGCCACAATCAGGATGATGCCCAGGCCAGTGAGCAAAGCCCCCAGAATGCCAAAAGCAATCAGAATCCAATTGGGTCGTGATTCTCCCTTTTTTTCGAAATATGCCTCAATGGCATCAGCCGTTTCAGCGTTGATGATTCCGGCTTCGATGAGCTCGGCAAGATCGGAGATAAGGTGTTTAGGCATGGTAGGGTTTGTAGGTTAAAAGAAGGGTTGAGAAGTTGAGGAGTGAGAAGTTGAGGCTACCGCGAGCAATTTTGACCATGTCTTTGTCTAAATCACTCGCGGCAGCCTCAACTTCTCAACGCCTCAACGCCTCAACCAATTCACCATCCAATTCCATAATCCTCCCCGTGATTGCTTGAGCCACCCCAAAAACTGCCGTGTTTCCAGTCAAAAAAGATGGCGTTGATGGGGCCGGAGGTACGGGCTTCAAAACTCATTTTATAGCCCATTTCCTGCAAGGCTTTGCGGGTCCAGGGAGGGGTATTTTCGTTCAGCAGGATTTCTCCTGGCTTGGTATCGTGGTTGTCAAAAGAGCTGCGCATTTGGAAGCTGTTGATGTTGGGGGCTTCGCAGGCTTCTTGTACGTTCATGCCAAATTCAACCATGTTCAAGAAAAATTGCAGGAGGTTTTGATCTTGAGAGTCACCACCTTGTACCGCGAAGGACAAAAATGGCTTACCATCCTTCATGGCCAAGCTTGGCGTGAGTGTCACTCGGGGACGTTTGCCGGGTTCCACCACATTGAACGGATTTTCGGCGGGGTCTAGTGCAAAGGCTTGCATCCTTTGGCTCATCCCCACTCCCGTTTTCCCGGCAATCACAGCGGGCAACCAGCCGCCACTGGGGGTTACCGAAACCACCCAACCTTCTTTATCGGCGGCCTGGATGGATGTCGTTCCGGCGTAAAATCCAGCCAGATAATTCGGGTCATTCAAGGCACTTCCCCGAGGTGTTTCAACTGCCGAGGTTGCTGGACTGGCGCTCCATTTTTCCAATACGGGCAAAAACGGATTGGTTTTTCCTTCGAATGGATAGGGATCACCCGGTTTGACTTTGGGGTCGTTTTTCTCCAAATTAATCGCCTTGAAGCGTTGCTTAGCGTATTCTTTGGACAACAAACCCTTGATCGGTTCTTCTGGCCCCGTGTAAGGATCGCCATAATAAAAATCCCGGTCGGCAAAGGCCATGTTCATCGCCTGGTACACCGTGTGGATGTATTTGGCGGTATTGAAGCCCATACTTTTGAGGTCGAAATTTTCGAGAATATTGAGGGCTTGTTGCATGGCGGGCCCTTGGGTCCACTGACTCAGTTTGTATACCTGAATGCCCCGGTAATCAACTACCGTAGGTTCTTCGACAAGCACTTTCCATTTGGCCAGGTCTTGGGTGGTGATCAAACCACCTTGCTCCTGACAGCCGCGTACAAATTCCTGGGCGATGTCGCCTTTATAAAAACGCTCATTGGCGGCATAAATGGCATCCTTGCGGGATTTGCCAGCTTTGAGGGCGGCCTGTTCAGTGTCGACCAGTTTTTGCAGGGTGGCTAAAAGGTCGGTCTGTTTAAAAATTTCACCGGGATTTGGTGCTTCCCGCGCTTCGCCCAAATGGGGTAAAAACACCTTCTTGGAATAGGGCCAATCCTTCAGTTTGTTTTTGTTGCGCTCCATCATGTCCGCCGTTTGTTTCTCAATGGGATAACCTTCGGCGAGTTGCATGGCGGGGGCGAACACTTCTTTCAGGCTCATGGTGCCATATTCAGCCAACATGGTCATCAAGCCACCGGGAGTTCCGGGAGTAACGGCAGCCAGTGGCCCATCACCGGGAGGGTATTTCAGGCCTTTGTTTTTGAAAAAATCAGCCGTTGCGCCAGTCGGTGCTACGCCGAGGGCATTGATGGCAATGACTTTTTTGGTTTTGGGGTTGTAAATCAAAGCTTGGGTTTCGCCACCCCAGCTCAGTACATCCCACATGGTGCAGGTGGCGGCTAGCATCGCGCATGTGGCGTCAATGGCGTTGCCCCCTTTTTGGAAAATCATCGAACCGGCTGTTGCAGCCAGTGGTTTACCCGTGATGGCCATCCAGTGGCGACCGTGGAGGACGGGTTTTTGGGTGGGTTGAGCGTGGAGGCTCAGGGCCGTAGCCAGCAATAAAAAGCCTAAGAGTAATTTGGTTCTCATGGTCATTGTGCTAATGTTTGATCAGTTTTCACCCATTCTAAGTACCAATAAATTGAAAAGACAAAATTTAGGCGCTGCGCGAAATCTCAGGCCGAACCGACCAGCGGCAGAGCCGCGAAACGTCGATAGCATACAGGCATCCCACGGCATTTAAGGTGCGTAGCACCGGAACAATGCACAGGTTCCGGTGCTACGCACCTTAAACATTTTACGGAACCTGAATGCTATCGACGTTTCGCGGCTACGCCGCTGGTCGTAAGCTCAAAGTACCACATTGCTTTCATTTCTGTCGATCATTCATCCAACTTAGAATTGTTCAACATCTTGAAGGTCGGAAGATTCCCTGGATTTTCCAATAAACTATAACAGACCTTTATGATTATTTCTATTTTTATCCTTCGCAGTCCATAAACCTACACCAAGATGAAAATCCAGAATTGTATTCTCTGTGCATTGCTCCTTTCCCTGAGCCTGGGCACTACCCTATCCGCCCAACGCACCTATTGCAACCCCATCAACATCGATTACGGCTATACGCCCATCCCCAATTTTTCGGAATGGGGCCGCCACCGGGCCACTGCCGATCCTGTGATTGTCAACTACAAAGGGGATTATTACCTCTTTTCCACCAATCAATGGGGTTACTGGTGGAGCAGCGACATGCTCAAATGGAACTTTGTAGCCCGCCACTTCTTGCGCCCTGAACACAAGGTTTACGACGATTTGTGCGCCCCAGCGGTAGGCATCATCGGCGATACCATGCTGGTGTTCGGTTCTACCTATGGCCGCGATTTTCCCATCTGGATGAGCACCGATCCCAAGAACAACAAATGGACCGAAGCAGTCCACAAGTTTGACATCGGTGGCTGGGATCCCGCCTTTTTCACCGACGATGATGGACGCCTTTATATGTACAATGGCTCCAGTAATGCGTTTCCCTTGAAAGGAGTCGAATTGGATCGCAAAACCCTGCAACCGCTGGGCACGCGCACTGAACTCTTTGTGCTCCGCCCCGAGCGCTTCGGCTGGCAACGTTTTGGCGAACACATGGACAATACCTTCCTCAATCCCTTCATGGAAGGTGCCCACATGACCAAACACAATGGCAAATATTACCTGCAATACGGCGCACCGGGCACTGAATTCAGTGGCTACGCCGATGGGGTGGCTGTTTCTCGCACCCCACTCACCGACAATTGGGTACACCAAAGCGACCCCCTTTCTTTCAAACCCGGTGGCTTCGCACGTGGGGCCGGGCATGGGGCTACTTTTCAGGACAACTGGCAAAATTACTGGCATGTATCGACCATTGTGGTGGCCGTCAAAAATAACTTCGAGCGCCGCATCGGCATTTGGCCTGCGGGATTTGACAAGGACGATGTGATGTATTGCAATACCGCTTTTGGCGATTATCCCCATTACATTCCAGCGGGAAAAGCCGATCATCTCCAGAGTCGCTTCACAGGCTGGATGTTGCTCAACTACCAAAAGCCGGTGCGCGTTTCATCCACTTTGGGGACTCATTCTCCCAACTTTGCGGTGGATGAAAGCATCAAAACCTACTGGTCGGCGGCCAGCGATGCGGCGGGGGAATGGCTGGAAAGTGATTTGGGCGAGGTTTCCACCATCCGCGCCATTCAAATCAACTACGCCGATCAGGACGCGCAATACCTGGGAAAAAGCAGCAATGTGGCGCACCAGTACATCCTTTACCACTCCAAAGACGGGAAGAAATGGGAAATCCTGGCGGATAAAAGTCAGAATCAAACCGATGTGCCGCATGAGTACCTTGAACTGGCGCAGCCCGTGGAAGCCCGCTATGTCAAAATTGAAAACCGCAAGGTACCGAGTGGCAAATTTGCGCTAAGTGGCTTGCGCGTTTTTGGCAAAGGAAAAGGTAGTGTGGCTCCCGCCCCCAAACAATTCTTCATGCTGCGTACCGAACTGGACAAACGCTCTGCCTGGATCAAATGGTCACCCGTCGACAACGCTTATGCTTACAACATCTATTATGGCACTGCCCCGGATAAATTGTACTCTTGTATCATGGTGCATGATGCCAATGAATACTGGCTCAAAACATTGGACAACCAGAAGACTTATTATTTCACGATTGAAAGTGTGAATGAGAATGGGGTATCGGAGCGGTCGACGGTGAGTAAGGTGGAGTAGGTCTTAAAAGAAGGAGGCTTGGGATCAGAAAGTAATGTGCAAAAAATGCACATTGCTTTCTAGAGCAATAATGTTAATACCATACTACTGGACATTTTTGTATTTCAGAAGCGAAGGACATGAATTGCCACGTGCTTTAGCGCGTGGATGGAGATCGTCTTTTTGATGGACTTTAGTCCTGGCATTAATTTGTAAGCGAGGGCTAAAGCCCATTTTAAAAAATCCTGCTAACCACGCGCTAAAGCACGTGGCAATTCATGTCCTCCGAGTAAAATGTCCAGTACTGTGGTTAATTACCAAAGATTTAGAATCCTTAAACAGCCCAAAAAATGAAAAAAAATTCTTTCCTATTTCTTCTAATCACGCTTATACTCCTCGGTTGCCAAAAGCAAAAATGTAACTGTGAATCCACCGAGGAACAAATCATCCAAAACGACAGTATCATCAAAAAAGCGCTAAATCAGCCAGAAGATGGATTTAAAAAATACTGGGATCGGTTTCAAGAACCTGTACTTCATGACCAAGCAGTTGAGTCATACCGATTTTCAATAGTGGCTCTATTATACGATTATTGCAAGATCTATAGAGTTGAGCACAGGAATCAGCAATACAAGCTTTATGTAAAAGAATATGCGACAAGTACCACATCAAGGATTCGTGAAGACTCTCTGGTGAGTAGCTTTTCAAAGTCGATTTCCAAAGCTCAATGGTCAAGTATTGCCCATTCTTTTGAAGAAAATTGCTTCTGGACCATGCCTGTTGATGTAAAAACGGACGATGGCTACCTGGATGGTTCGATTTGGGCGCTCGAAGGGCTAAAACAAAATAATTTTTGTACAGACGCCAAGTATCATCTAGCCTTTCGGAATTCTCCAGAATCATCGAAATTCCTAATAATCTGCGAGGAGTTCATGGCCTTGGATTCGCTTAATGTACGGAGTTTCTATTGAGCTTCAGTGCTCGATTGCCACTTTAAATGTTGCAGCACTTTGCCCATCTTCTAGCACCCCAAACACCAAGCCCCCAGCCATCTGCGGCAAAACGACCTGCATCTCCCGATCATTGAGCTCCCTCACCGAAGCCTGAATACTCCTTCCCAAAACATCATACAACCCCAATCTCGGCTTGTTCAATCCATGCTGAATGCGGAAACTACCATCGTAACTCGGATTGGGAAATACCTGAACTTCCACTGGTTCTAAGTGCTGATCTTTGGTACTCGTGGTTTTGGCAAACACACATTCCTGCAAAGCCCTGTACTTGGGTGCCTGGGTATGGCTCATGTACTCCTTCAGGCCCCAACTGCCCCATTTGGAAGGCAGGCCGTGGGAGGAAAAAAAGCTAAATAAGTCGCCTTGGGTGGTATTGTACCAATATTGAGTGTATTCACAGTAGAGGCTTTGTAGTTCCGGGTCACGATTGGCAGCAACCAATTTTTCGGTCAGGGCATTATTGTCCACGTGAGGCCAGGTGGCTACGATGTGGGAGCCGCCTTCGTAAGCCAACAATTTGATGTTGTAACGATCCGCCACTTTTTTTTGCGCGTCCATCCAAGCGAAGGTTTCGGGTAGGGAAGCACGGATGCGCCGCACAATTTCAGCGATGCCAATGCTACCCACTTCATTGTTGCGCCCAATCTGATCCCCTACCGCCCCACCAAAATAAGGCGCAATGGCCATGGCATCGGCCTTTACCCGCTTGGGATTGTAAAAGGGATCGTTGAAATAGGTCATGATTTGGTTGCTCACCCAGTCGTTAGCGGCCCAACAGGGCACCACTTTGACCAGCCGGGTGCTAGGGCCAAAGACGGTTTCAAAGCTGTAAAAAACATCCGCCGAACGTTTCGCCGTGTACTTCCAGCCGCGTTCCCAAGGTTCGCCCGTGTAACCCAGGGTTTGTCCGATATTGCCCGCATAACCATGTTGGGCAAAAAGCCCGTTCCAGACCTCGTTGCTGTATTCCAGGTAAATTTTCAGGTTGGGGTTCAATTTTTCTTTCAACAAAGTGGCCAGTTGTTGGGTGTAATCGTCATTGGCTTGATGGGGAATGTTGATCCAAGCGTCTTTGTTGGTGGTGTTGCACAATTCAATGATGTATTCCCAGGCGACGCCGCTGTTTTTGGTTTGGGTGTAATGCGTCGGGAGGCTGCGCTCATTCCAGTTTTTGACGGGTGAGTCATTGGTGCGCAACCAATCCATAAAACGAATGGACTGGAAATCTTTGACAAAATTGAGGAACTCGGTGGTGAAGGTTTGATTTTGATAAGTATTGACATACTGGGGAAAAATGAATTTCACATCCCGAATTGGGTTACTGGCCGTAGAACGTTCGATTTCCAAAACCACCCCGCCATTGTTGGCATTTACATTGACCAGGGTATCCACCGGGCATTGAAAAGTGCCGGACGTTGCACCCCACAAACGCACTTGCCCGCTGCCCTGCACGATCAGTCGATACCTCCCGCTGGGGTAATGCCCTTGAATATCCCACAGCATCAAAGCCCGCACGGCCTGCGGCGGCTGAACACCGCTGGTGTAGGGAATTTGCAGCGGGAAACCATTGGCTTGCAGCGGGATGGAAACGCCACTGTCCCAGGGTGCCCCATCGCGGGCTTCGTGTACCGTCCATTCGCGGGCCTGTTTGAAGGCGTCGGTGAAGACCAATTCGGTAGACCAGTCGACTACCCCGGAGAGGTTGATGCCGGCGGGTTTGGGGGCTTGTGAGAAAAGGGAGATGCTGAGGCAGCATGCGAAGAGGTACAAGCAGGTACTTTTTAGCTTCATTGGGATGGGCGTTTTTGAGTTGAAGTAATGTCGGTGTTGTAAAATTGGGATTTAGCGGGCAAACAATGGAATAAGGAACGAGAAATGTTAGTATTGTTGAACAATTTTGTACCAATTGTGCACGATCCCCTCGAAGTCAAAGGTTTCGACGAAGTGGAGGCCTATTTTTTGTAAAACATGGTTCGATCCAATATTTTCACAATCCGCCATTGCATACACAGCTTGGGCATTTAATTGCTCAAAAGCATAGATCAACGCAGCTTGGGCACTTTCAGTGGCAATGCCCTTTCCCCAGTGTTTTTTGATCAGTCTATATCCAAGGTCATAATAATGAACGTGGTGATTGATCGGAGTGGTGATCCATTTCAGCCCAGCCCAACCCATAAATTCTTTGCTTTGTTTGTCCACAACCGCCCAACGTCCAATGCCGTAATCCAGGTATTGCTGCCGGATGAACTGGATCATTTCGACAATTTGGTTTTTGTCTTTGACGGGTTGATTTCCTAGGTATCGATGCACTTCCGGGTCGGAGTCTAGCTCAAAAAGCCCATCCAGGTCGGAAGGGAGGATTTCTCGCAAAATGAGTCTTTCGGTTTCGAGGAATATTTTCATTGGGATTGGGATTGGGATTGGTTGAGTGAGTAGATGCGTTGAACAAAATAAGGGTTATGCACCATAAATCCCATAAAGTGGGATGTTCATCATCCAGTCTTGTGCTCGAAAACGGCTCATCGAAGTGCGGATGGCGGTAGTAGATGCATATTTTTCAACAAAAACCTTCAAGCTTTTTGATTTCAGGTTTTCTTCAGCTTTGACTTCAATCGGAATGATTTCATTTTGTTTTTGAATCAAAAAATCTATTTCAGCCGTGGCATTAGGTGCTGCCCAATAATAGATTTCATGGTTCATTTTCAGTTGTTGAGCTACAAATTGTTCCGTCAAGGCGCCTTTGAACTCGGTCAAAATCAGGTTTTTCTCTAAAAGGATTTTGGGGTCAAGGCGCGCGATCGCATTCAACAAACCTACATCTAAACAAAACAACTTGAAGGCATCCATATTGGTGTAAGCACTGAGCGGCATCGCTGGTTTTTCAACACAATTCACCTTCAATACCAAACCTGCGTCGGTAAGCCAGCCAATGGCTACTTCAAAATCTTTGGCTCGGGAGCCTTTTTTGACTTGACCGTAAACAAATTTGCGGTTTTCCTTGGTCAATTGGCTAATCAAATGACTCCAAACCAGCCGGATTTTCGGTACAATTTCGACGGGTGCATGTTTGGCAAAATCGTTTTCATAACCCAGTAGAATCTTCTCTTGGATGGCCCGAACGGAATTCAGGTCTTCAAATTGAATGTAATCGGCTACTGCCTCGGGCATCCCTCCCACGAAATAATAAAGCCGTAGGAGTTCAACCAATTTTTCGTGAAAGGTGTCAATAACTGTCCAATTTTGTGCCTCCAAATGCGCTTTGAGGAGGCTTTGCCCGATGCTTTCTAAAAATTCAAAAAAACTCAGCGGATACATGCGCAAAAAGTCAACCTTACCCACAGGAAAAGATGTGTGCTGCTGTAATGAAACGCCCAACAGCGAGCCTGCCGCGATGATGTAGTATTCGGGGGCTTGCTCATAGAAATACTTGAGTGCTGTAAGCCCTTTTTCAGCTTCCTGAATTTCATCAAAGATGAGCAGTGTTCGATCACTTTGGATTTTGTGATTGGCTTCTATTTCGATGGTGGAGATGATGCGTTTGATGTCGAAATCGGCTGCAAACAAAGACTTTAAGCGTTCGCTGCTTTCAAAATTAAGGTATACAACTTGCTCAAATTCGTTTTTGCCAAACTCTTTCATGAGCCAGGTCTTCCCTACCTGCCGCGCTCCCTGGAGGATTAGGGGTTTGCGTTTGGGGGCATTTTTCCAGTCTAATAGTGATTTATAGAGCGTCCTTTCCATTTTTTCGTACGAATTTGTGTGTGAAATTACATTTTTTCAAAGGAAAAAATGGAGATTGTTACACTTTTTCGAAGGAAAGGGGAATTGTTAGGTGTTTGGTTTTGGTACTCATTGCCCAAATTCCAGATTTACGACCAGCGGCAGCGCCGCGAAACGTCACTAGGCGCCATGCACGAATGTTGAATGAAGGTGCAGCGCACCGGAACATTCTTCAGTGATATCAAGTAATCCATTTGGCGCGTTCCGGTGCGCTGCACCTTTGACCTAACATCTTACCATTTCCCCTAATGACGTTTCGCGGCGCTGCCGCTGGTCGTTCCCTTAGACTCTGCTGCTTTATTCAGAATTGTATAGGGTGGGGTAAATGAACAAACTGCTGTTCTGCCCTTTGATTCCTAATCCAAAAAACCTAAATTATCTTGCGAAAAAATCGCACAAAACAATACCCAATGGAAAGACCAAAAGAAATCCAGTATTTTTTAATTAGAACAATGCTTCTAGGGGCTTTATTCATAAGCCTTCAAATACTCGCCATTTGGTTGATCTGGAATACCTTTTTGTGCAAATTAGCGGCATTACCACCCATCAACATTTGGCAAGCTGCACTCATCTTGCTAGCGACAGGTTTAGTTAGGAGATTGATCAAAACAATAGCCAAGAATCTGTTCAAACCTACCACAAAAAACCTGGTTCGTGATTGTGATGGGAAGTGGCGATTAGAGGATAAGGGGCAATAAAAGGAATGGTAAGCATTCTTTTTATTTGTGTTCATTGCCCAAATTCTAGGCTTACGACCAGCGGCAGCGCAGCGAAACGTCGATAGAAGCAATGCGCGAATATTGAATAAAGATGCGGCGCACCGAAACATTCTTCAGTGATCTCAAGTGATCCATTTGATGGGTTCCGGTGCCCTGCACCTTTGACCTAGCATCTTACCATTTTCCCTAATGACGTTTCGCGGCGCTGCCGCTGGGCCTCCTGCTCCACCCAAAACGCCGCCGCGCTCTGCGTATACTTTTTTCCCTTCCGCGCCTTCTTCAAAGCCCCCAGCAAATTGTCAAATGCCACAATCTGATTCTTCAGGCGATTGTAGGTCTTCATTTTTCAAAATTTCAAAAATTTCGGCGCTGCGCGCCCCCTTGCCAAAGCGACAGCTAAAGGGTAAAAGGGTAAAAAGAGATAAAGGGTTAGTGCCGGAGCACCCGGAAACCAGTAATGTCGCCTCGATAATCCGGGTTGAGCCAGTAGCGATACGCTACACGGCTACCGTTTGGACTAAGGTACCAAGACCCGCCACGAACCACGCGAAAATCTCCTGAAGTAGGCCCTTTCGGGTCTTTTGTCGGGCTATTGTTGTAATAATTCGCATCGTACCAATCCCAACACCACTCCCGCACATTGCCACTCATGTCGTGCAACCCCAGGGCATTGGGGCTGTTGAGGCTGCCTACGGGCACGGTTTGTCTCCGGTAAGTACCTACAGTAGAATAAGGCTTTTTGTAATCTGCTGAAGCATCAAAGTTGATCTCCTTTGGATCAGCCACATCCTTACCATTGCCAAAACGTATTTTTTTACCACCCCCACGTGCTGCATACTCCCACTCAGCCTCGGTGGGCAGGCGGTAGCCGTTAGCGCTCCAGTTGGCAGTGGTGCTGCTGCCCTGGCCACTATAAACGGGCTGCAGGCCGTGTTTTTCACTCAGCCAGTTGCAATAAGCAATGGCGTCTTCCCAGGATACATTGATGACCGGGTATTTGGCCCGACCCCATTTTTCATCATCGGGTTTATCCGTTTTGGTAGCCGCACAAAAGCGGTCGTATTCCTCAAAAGTCACCTCGGTTTTACTGATCATAAAATCACTCACGGTCACGGTGTGGACTTCTTCCTCATCATACTCCTTATCCCCCATCACATCGCCCATTTCAAAGGTGCCGCCTTTTACACTCACCATGGTGGGGCGGGGGATGCTGTTGTCGGGAGTGCTGGAAGCTTTTTCGGCAGCTTGGGCGGCTTCTTTGTCCTTGCGCTCCTGCTCAGCTTTTGCCGTAACTTCTTTTTCTAGCCGTTCTTTTTCCGCTTTATCAGCGGCTTCTTTGTCCTTCCGATCCTTTTCTGCTTTTGTGTCGGCTTCTTTGGCTTCCTGGTCTTTTTTGGCTTGCTCGGCTCCCTTTTGGCGTTTGGCTTCGGCGACTTTTTGTTCGGCCAGGCGGGTACTGTCCTCGCGGGCTTTTTCGGCAGCCAGCCGTTTTTCTTCTTCCAGTCGGGCTGTCGCTGCATTTTCCGCTTGCAAGGCTCGCAAGTCCGCTTGCAGCGCACGGCTCAGCGCTAGATCATTTTGGGTGGCCGCTTTTTCCACTTTTTGAAACACCTCCGCCTCCGGACGACCCTGTGCGGCTATCTTCAAGCTGGGCAGCAGGGCGCGTACCTGCTGGGCATTCTCGGCAGTTTTGACTTTTTGCAAAACCACCCGTTCCAGTACAGGCTGGGCCTGGGGCAGCACATCGTCGTTTTTGGCGGCAATTTCCGCCAGTGTATTCAGCTTGCCCAGCTCGGGAAAATCCTGGCTGTATTGTTCAATTTTGCGGGCAGTGGGTTGCAGCTCCATACTTTTTACATAAGCCTGTTCAATTTTGGGCAGCACCTCGTCTTGTTCGGTGGCGGATATGGCCTGAGCGGCATCGAACACCTGGGGTAGGCGGGTGGCATCCGGGAAATCGTGCAGGTACTTTTGGATGCTGAGCAAGCTGGGCTTTTGCTGGATGCTCTCTACCGCTTTCCACTCCAGGGTAGCAATTTTTTGGAGCACATCTTTTCCAAACTTGCCTTTTTCGGTGTATAATTCCTGGTATTCACGCAGGTCGGCCAGTTCACCACTTTTTTTAGCTATTCTGAAATAGGCTGTTTCAATCACTGGGTTTTTCAGGCCGCCGGGTGCCTCATCCTTGTTTTCTGCAATAAATTGGGTCAGGGCTTCCTTGCCCTGAATCGAGGCCACAATGAGTTTTGCATCCAGTGGCCGAGCAATGCTATAACCTACAGAATAAGCAAACACCAAAAAGGTCAAAAAGAAAGACATGGTACGGATAGAAAAAGGAAAAGTGGAAACGTTCCCGCCCTTATTGGTGTCTTCGGGCTGGGTAACTTCTCCTGTGCTTGGGCCCAGGGCAAAAGAATGACCTGTAGGTTTGAAAGCAGTTTCCTCCTCATCGCTCTGTTGGCTGGCGGTTACCACCGTTACGGTTTCCAGTACGGATACATCGCGGGGTACATATTCTTTGGTATTTGGGTCAAAAGCCAGCAGAGAAACTTTGACCATAAGTTGGTGTTCGCCCTCCACCAGAGGCGTCACCCGAAACAGCCACTGGGTGTAGCCAGTGGGGCGAATGGCCTGGTCCTTGGAGTTGAGGGGTAGGATATCGAATACCCGACCAGCGGTATCCACCAGTTCGGCGCTCATGCGCTCAGACACTTCCACGCGCTCGCGAATGCGCACGTCGTCGTCCATGATGATGTCTTCAAAAATGGCGTCTTCTTCAATGGCAACCCGCACTTTACAGTAGCTGGCCTTGTTTAGTGGCATACTGTGTGGGATGTGGTAGAGCACGCTGCCGTGCTGAGCCTGGGGTTTGGAGGGGTCTGCTTTGGCGGCTGGAGACTCAAAGTCGGCTTCTTCAAGGCTGCTTACAAAATCAAGAAACGCGTCCTGAATTCGGGCAATGCGAATGCTATTCTCATCCTGCGTGATCACTCCCCTAGCCTTGTCTTTGGCCAACTGCTGAAGACTGGCCCGCATTTTCATGACGAGGTCATACTTTTCGCTGCCTTCGGGCAAAAGCTCTTTACATTCGAGTAGTGCGCCTGCCAAGTCCTGGATGGACTGCTCGCGCAGTTTTTTACGCAATTCAGAGATGGGTTGCGCCAATCGCATGGTGTATTCTAGTTTTACGGGCTTGATAATGGAGTGCAAAACGTACGTTTGTAAAGATATGATTTTTTTGAATTGGAGGGAAGGAATTTGGGTATGTCAAGGTTGATTACGACCTTTCCCAACAGCTGATCTGCCCGGAGGGCAGGTATCTTTATAGCCACAGATGATGGAATATGGTCGAATGGCGGCTGCCCGGCGGGCAGCTATCTAAATCCCCCTAACTTTTCCAGATAGCTGCCCCCCGGGCAGCCACCACGTTTAAAAATTATGGGGTAACTTTAGCTACAAAGATAGCTGCCCCCGGGCAGCAAATACATTCGACAATCTGCGTTGTTTCTTTAAATGTAGTCGTTTCGTCACCGTTATAAATACAAACTCAGAACCAATCGACTCTGCCTCACAGGGGGCGAAGGTTGGAAAAAGCAAAGAACAGATTTCAAACTATTGAAAACCAATACTTTGAAACAATCATAAGACAAGAGCAATTTATTTCTCCTCACCCCTCATCATCCAATTCCCCCACCACAACCCTTTCAATCCGATCCACGCCCCCTTCCCGTTTCACAAAATTGCACCAGGCGCAATTCGGTTTCCCACAGCCCTCATAAAACTCCTGCTTGCGGATTTTCGCGTACGCCTCCCGGATCATTTGCCGCATAAAGGCCGTATCATCCGCCGTGTAGCTCAGTTGCACCACTGGAAAGTGCCCATCCGGCGTAGGGTCCAGGTAAGCGATTTCGCCGAAGGTGACCCGGCGGGAGGAGCGGTCGAAGTGTTCAAAAAGCAGCTTGTAAAAGAGCAATTGTCGCCAGTAGGGGCCGCCGTGGGGGTTGGTATCGCTGGGTCGGCGCAGTTTGCTGATATCGTGGCTGCCCGTTTTGTAGTCGATGATGCCCACGCGGAGTTGGTCGTAGTATTCAATTTTGTCGATGGTGCCCGTGAGTGGTACGCCGTCGACTTCCACCTGGCGGATGGTGTATTCCACCTTCACCCGTTTGTGCCAGCGGCCGTAGTAATAGTTGTAGTAGCGGCTCAGTTGGCGTTTGCCCAGTTCCAGGCGGCGCTCGAAGGAGGCATTGGAGAGTTGTTGGCGTTGGCGGTTCAGTTCCTGCTCGAAGAAGTAAAGCAGTTCTTTTTCCGAAGGGAAGAGCCGTTGCGGGGAGGCCAACATGCGCAAAAACAACCGTTGCAAAGTATTGTGCACCGCGGTACCATAAGCCGTGGCCTCATTGTGCAAGCCAGGCACCTTCAGGATGTACTCGTAATAAAAAGCCAGGGGGCAATTCAAAAAGGTATTCAAGGCCGAAATGCTCATGCGGAAGTTGCGCAGCAGCGCCTCCACCATGCCCCGATCCTGCGGGGCGATTTTCGGCTTTTCTTGTTCCTGCAAACGCAACAATTGAGTGCCTAAGATGTCGGCAGCGGGCAGTACCTTTTGTTCCAAACTCAGCGCCTCGGTACTCAACAACTCGTCGATGTACAAGGCCCGTTGCAATTCTTTCTCGGTATCGTCCTGTCGGGCATAAGACAGGTGCAAGAAGCTTTTGGCCCGGGTCATCGCCACATAAAACAGACGCCGCCGCGCCTCGGTGGCATCCTCCTCCCCTGAATACGTCAAAGTTTCCGGCAAGGAAAAGCGGTAACTGTTGCGCCCATTGGAAGGCTCCCAGTAGTCTTTGACACAATCCAACATAAAGACAGCCTTGAACTCCAAACCCTTCGCCCCATGCGCCGTCAAGAGTTGTACCCCCACCTGATCGTCGCTCAGGCGGCTGAGCGCCAGGGGCAGGCGATTGGCCTCCATGCGGTGCAGGTTGTGCAGCAGTTCGACGAGGTTATAGTGGGGATGGCGCTGGCATTCCTCCCGCACGTACTGGAAGAAGGTGTGCAGCACCTGAATCTGCCAGGCGTGATTGGGCTGCGCCAGGATGAATTGCAAAAAGCCCGAGCGGTTCAGCAATTTTTCCAATAAAACCGGCAAGGGTTCATTCAAACTATCGCTGATGAGTTCCTCCAGCAAAATGGCGAAGTTGCTAAGGGTATTGGCGTGTTCCAGATTCAGTTCCGACAGGGCGCCGTGATCCAGCAGCAGTTCGCGCCAGGGTGGGCGAGCGTCGGTAGCAAAGCGCGACAAGTGGGTGCTCAGCCGCGCCAGTTCCACGGGGGGAATGCCCAAAAACTGCGCGTGCAGGATTTGAAACAACTTCTGCTCCCCCGAATGCGGCTGCAAGGTTTCGTGGTGCAGGTAGTCTAACAAGTTGCGCAGCCGTTGAATCAGCGGCAGTTCCAGGATGTTCACATCCCGCCGGGTGAGGTAAGGAATGCCTTTTTTTTCCAACAAACCCAGCAAATTGCGTACCTGCCGATGCTGGGCGTAGATCACCGCGATTTCCTGGAGTGGAATGCCACTTTTTTGCAACTGCTCAATCTGCCGCACGATGTCACTTTCTTCGCTGATGCGATTGGGGTATTCTACGATGTGCGGCTGGTTTTGCCCTGTAGCGGCGGCGGCTTTGAGGTTTTTGTTCAAACCCAGCGCCTGCAATTGCTGGATAACCCGCAGTTGGTTGTGCTGAATGAGTTGCCCGGCGCTGTCCAAAAAAGGCTGTACGGAGCGGTAGTTGTCGCTCAGCACCACGGTGTGTAAGTCCTTTTCGTAGCGGGTGTAAAAGTCAGTGAGGTTTTTGAGGCGGGCACCCTGAAACTCAAAAATCGACTGGTCATCGTCGCCCACCAAAAACACGTTGGGGGTCTCCCAGTAGTTGATCAGTTGCAGCAGGATTTCGTTTTGGGAGCCATTGGTGTCCTGGTACTCGTCGACCAACACGTAGAGGTAACGCTCCTGGTAGCTGCGCAGGAGGTAGTCGTGGGTCTCAAAAGCACGGAGCACCCAAAGGATCATGTCCTGGTAATCGTAGCGGCGGGCGGCTTGTTTGGCGGCTTCGTAGCGCGGGTACAGCTCAGCGGCGGCGCGCAGGCGTTGCATGCGGATTTGCTCTTCCTTGATTTTGGCTTCCTTCAGGTCGCCTTTGCGCATGGCACCCTGGTTGCGCTGGTAGCGGTATTCGGGGCGTTCGGGCAGACTGGCCAGCCAGCTATCAATTTGCTGGATGACGTACTCAGCCGTCCAGTCTTCCATTTTGCAGCGCTGAAAAAAATCCTGCAGGTGGGTTTCGTAGAAGTAGATGTCGCTTTGGCCGCGTTTGAGCGGGTGCTCTACATCCAGTTGATCTAGCAGGCTGCGGATGAGGTCGACCTTTTCCAAATCCCCCAGCGGCTCCAAATCCTGGCGACCAAACAGTTCAAGGTTGTCCTGAATGACCGCGTTGCAAAAGGAGTGGAAGGTGTAAATGTGTACCCGGTGCCCGTCCGGCCCAATGAGTTGCAGCAGGCGCTCGCGCATGGCCGTCACCCCGGCGTCGGTAAAGGTGAGGCAAAGGATGTTTTGCGCTTGGGTATCGGTTTCGATCAGGATTTTACCGATCCGCGAGGCCAAAATATGCGTCTTCCCCGTGCCCGGCCCCGCAATCACCATCACCGGCCCTTCAATCTGCTCAACGGCGGAACGCTGGGCAGGATTGAGTTTTTCTAACTCGCGAAGGAAAGACTCGGTGTATTGCATTTAGGAGTGATGAATGATGAATGATGAATGATGAATTGGGCAAGTCCATCATTTTCGGGTGGTAAGTTAAGGATTTTGGGGAAATTTGAAGATTGCTCTGTGGATGTACTGAACAAACGTTTTAATGTGCTTTCAAAAACAAAAAATCAATGCCAATCTAATGGGTCCAATGTGAAAAATTAGTCCACTAAGGTGTTCTAAGGTGCCTAAGGTGGTTCAAATAGAAACAAAAGCGCGCAAGCGCGCAAAAGCTTAATTTTTTGAACCACCTAAGGCACCTTAGAACACCTTAGCAGGGATAAATCTAATGTGCTTCCTAGTGTTTCTAGCTGAATACATTGCGCTGCTAGCTCAAATTTCAATGCGTTTATCCTGAATTATGACCCAAATTCCTCAATTTTGCTAAGGATTACCACCTCCGCAAGTTTCGGATTTTTTCCCAGCCCCATTCCCACGATCTTTGTATCGTAAAAGCTTAAAACGATGAACACACAAGAGCAACTCAACTACACCCGCATTGCCGAGGCAATCGAATACATCCGTACCCACTTCAAAGACCAGCCCAATCTGGATGAAGTGGCTGAAAAGGTACATTTGAGCCCTTTTCATTTTCAGCGCTTGTTTAGTGAATGGGCGGGGACGAGTCCAAAGAAGTTTTTGCAGTACATCAGCGTGCAACACGCCAAAAAACTCTTGAAAGAAGAACAGGCTACCTTGTTTGACACCGCATACGAAACCGGGCTTTCGGGCACCAGCAGGCTGCACGACCTCTTCATCAACATTGAGGGAATGACGCCAGCGGAGTACAAGAATGGCGCAAAAAACCTGGACATCAATTACAGCTTTGCGGAAAGCCCCTTTGGCAACCTGATTGTGGCTTCCACCGTCAAAGGGGTTTGTTTTATGGGATTTTATGAGGACGAGCCTACTGCATTTGCGGCGCTGCAGGCCCATTTTCCCTATGCAGCATTCAGCCGCAAGCTGGACATGATTCAACAAAATGCTTTGTTCATTTTTCAAAACGATTGGAGCAAACTGCATGATATCAAGTTGCACCTGAAAGGCACCGATTTTCAACTCAAAGTTTGGGAAACCCTGCTCAAAATCCCGATGGGGCAACTGGCTACATACGGCACCATCGCCCAAAAAATTGGCAATCCAAATGCCTCCCGCGCCGTTGGCACCGCCATTGGTAGCAATCCGGTGGCCTTTTTGATTCCCTGCCATCGGGTAATCCAATCGACTGGCACCTTTGGGGGCTACATGTGGGGACCAACGCGCAAAACGGCGATGATTGGTTGGGAGGGGGCGAAAACGCAAACAAATTAAGGCTGATGCTGTTTCATGAACGCATTGGTGACGCCGAATTGTGGCGGGCCATTCACAGCAAAGCCATCGTTTTGGGTGGCAACAAACAATTGAAAATCTACGGTACTTTACATTGCGCCTCTGGCAAAAGAATGAAACGGGCCAACCGCGTCTTTTTTGCCTCCGCAGCCGAAGCCATCGAAAGTGGCTTTCGCCCTTGTGGGCATTGTATGAGGAGTGAATACCAAAAATGGAAACATGGACTTGTTCAGTAAACTTGCAGATGCTACCCTTAATCTCTTACCGAAAGATGGGATTGTCAATTATTTCGGCCAAATCTTCACCCAAGAGGAAGCAGATCATTACTACCAGCAATTGCTGCACAAGATCGAATGGCGGAATGACGAAGCCCTGATGTTTGGCAAATTGATCACGACCAAGCGCAAGGTGGCTTGGTATGCTGAGACAGATTTTGAATACACCTATTCCAAAATCACCAAACGCGCCTTGCCCTGGACGCCGGAGTTGCTGGAATTGAAAAAAATCACTGAGGAAAAAACGGGCGAAACCTACAACTCCTGCTTGCTCAACCTCTACCACAGCGGGGAAGAAGGGATGGCTTGGCACAGCGATGGAGAAAAGGATTTAAAAAAGGATGGAGCGATTGGTTCGCTGAGTTTTGGGGCGGAGCGCAAGTTTGCGTTTAAACACAAGTCGAGTAAAGAAACGGTCGGGGTGCTGTTGGAGCACGGGAGTTTGTTGGTGATGAAAGGGACGACGCAGACGTACTGGTTGCACCGTTTGCCGCCGACTAAGATGGTGGGGAGCCCAAGGGTGAATTTGACTTTTCGGACGATAGAGGGAACGCGGTGATGTTTTTTACAAAAGCGACGTTTTTGTACCACAGAGATGAAAAAAGAGGACACGGAGAACACAGAGTTAGACGTTGACGGGCTTTACTTTTAAGAAAAATCCTACCCGATTCTTGCCCTAAAAAAGGACAATGTCAACGTCTAACTCTGTGTCCTTTGTGCCCTCTTTTGTTATCTCTGTGATTAAAAATAATGTCGCTTTGGGTTCTTGCTCAGCGTGCTACTTCTCCTCCACCTGAATCAACTTCACCGCGTCCTCCAATTTCAACTTACCCGAATCATAATCGCGGATCAGTGATTGAGGTACCGTATAGGAAAGTTGCTTGATGGTTCCCGCCGATGAATCCCACAATACCCCACCACTATTGCCTACTGAAACGTCAACTTTCAAGATTTCACCGGCTTTAAGGCCTTTGATGATCCTGCCATATTCTAGCAATTGGCTAGGGAATTCAGTTTTAAAGGCTTTGACATTATTGTCTATTTCTTCCTTGCTGAGCTCCTTACCATTAGGGCCAACGCGAAAAGTACCGAAATTACGATCTACTTGAAGTGTACCAAAACCTACTGCGGAAGGCATCAAATTCAGTTTAAACACATACCCAAATCCACCAACGACATCTGCGTTGAGCCCTCCATATTCAACCAAATTTTGTGAAACTTCAGCGGAATAAAGTCGTTGTAAAATGGCAGAAAAAACTTCCACTTCAGGGTTGCTTTGCTGTTGGGTAGCACAACGGGTCACGGAATATTGAATTTTCTCGACAAACTTAGCCTGATCCAATTTGTCCGCCCGCAAGTCCAGCATGTCTTGTTTTGCAATTCTGCTGCTCAGTTCACAAGCCATTTTGCCTTGGTCAATGCCCCAGTAGTCTTCTTTGATGCTCCAGTTCACCCAGATTTTTTCTTCGGGCTTCAATTTGCTAAGGAGGATGGTGTATTCAGCTAAAAACTTTTCCAACACTTTTTTCATGCGAGGAATTTTTGAAGCAAAAACACTATCCTGGGTTTTGGCCAATTTCCCATAGGCATTGGTATGTTGCATCACAGATCCCTTGGTACTTATGCTATATGTACCGTTTTGACCAGATTCAATCTCAACTGAATCGCCCGTGGTGCTCATTGCGTTGGGGGTTATGACTCCGTAAATTGAGGGCTGTTCGGCCAGCAGGTCATTCAAGTTTTGGTCCTTATTGCGATTGAGCAACTTCGCCCCATACCGGTTTTGTCCATTACTTCCAAATCCTCGGCGTGCTAACTCATCAGGGGAATAAAAGGTCATACCTTGTGCTCCAAACCCCATAATGCTGCCGTTAACGCCTAATAGTCTTGGACTTCGGTAAAAAGGGACATGCTGCGAGATCGTAAACAATGCGCCACTACCTGCGATATAACTGCCTTTGATTTTATCAACATTAATCGCGGTATCCCCTACATTGAACTCTTGCTGAATTATTTTCTGCAAGACGCCACAGACAATTTCAATCTCCTTTTCTACTGCCGTGAGCACCCGATTGGTATTCTCCTCATCCCTAAGCAGCGGATGGGCCAAGGCTGGCCCAGAAGACCATGCCCGGGGGCGACTAAGAGTGGTAGCACCAATGGCGTTCCCTTTTGGAGATTTAACAAGCAGAGTGTCCAGTTTCGGCTTCTCTCTATTCAATTCTTTGATTTCCAGTTTCTTTATAGGCTCTGCTTGTATTCTAGCAGGCTTTTGAGCAACAAGAACAAATTGAGCGCCAAAGATTGCTCCTAGCAAAAAGTATGTTTTCATGGCTTTAATTGTTGGTTTGTTGAATGATTACACGGTTAAACTTGTCCTGCTCCTGCCTTTGGTAGTGCACCTGAGCATAAACCTTGTTGAATTCGTCTTTGATGCGATCCAGGTCTTTTTCGCGTTTGATGTTCCAGTCGATGAAACCTTGCTGCAACACCCATTTGATTTTTTCCTGTTGTTGGCTGTGCGCATCGTTCATGGTGGTGACCATTTTGTTCAAGTTATCGGCCTGGGTGGCGGCAACCAGAGCAGTAAGTTCTTCCTGTTGTTGTTTGTTGAGTGCGCTCAACTCGCTTTGCAGTTGATTGACCAATTGCAGGCGCTGGGTATCGTTGTCCTTGCGCAAGTTGACCTGAGCGGAGGCGATGGTTTGTTCCAGTTGGGTATAATGGGAAGCCAATTCGGCCCGCACCAATTCCTGAATGGCCTGGGTATCCGCTGCGGTCAGAGCATTGATCTGCGGTGGTTCGACCTGGATTTGGGCTGGCGTTTGGATTTTGCCAAAAGCGATGGTCATCTCTCCGGCGTCAAAACGCACCTGAATTTTGGCCAATAAAAACCCAAACACCACCAGGGCAATTGAAGCTGCCGCCCAATAAGGCCAGCTCAATTTTCGGATTACTGGCGCAGGCGCCGCAGGCATCAGCCAGGGCATCATCGGCGCATCGGGCATGGGCATACTTTGCAAAGCGCCACGCACTTCCTGCAAGTCTTCCAGTTCCTGCGCCAATTCGGGATGTTCCTGCAACCAGGCTTTGTCATCTGCTGCATCCGCAGCCCCTTCGCCATACAGGAGATCCATCAGTTTGATGATTTCAGCTTCATTCTTCATAGTACATCTCTTTGATCAGGCGCTGTTGAGTCAAAATTTGTTTGAGGTTTTTGAGTCCTACGTAAAGGCGTGACTTGGCGGTATTTTCAGAAATCTGCAACAAGTCAGCGATTTCTCTAAATTTCAAGCCATCCAGTTCTTTGAGGATGACGATGGTGCGTTGATCCTCGGGCAGTTGTTCCACCGCTTGCATCAGTAGGCGGTTGCGTTCGGCCAATTGCAGATCGTGATCGGGCATTTTGGCACGGGGTTGTCGAGCTTCCGGCACATCAAAGCTGGTCAAACGCGAGCGCTGCTTTTTGCGCCCCTCCATGTGACAACAATTGATCACGGTACGGTAAAGCCAGCTGACAAACTTTTCAGTTTGTTGCAACTGATCCAGGTGCTGGTACACCGACATGAAGGTGTGTTGCACGGCCTCCCGAGCCATGTGTTCGTCCGACACATAGCGCATGGCCATCTGGTAGGCCCGGCGGTACCAGACCCGAAAGAGCAGGTTCAGCGAGTGTTGGTCGCCCTCTCTGGCTTTGCGCAGTAGTATTTCCGTTTGTTGCTCCAAAGGATCGGCTTTTCAGTTGTGTTATGTCCTAAGGATGTTGGTGGGTTGGGAAAAGTTTGAATTATGGTGTTTTTTTCTCAAAAAGTCAGATTATAAGGTAAAAGGGTTCAGATATTTCAACTCAGTAATTCTAGCAAAATCCTTGTCATTCCTTGAAATAAGTGTAAAATCATGAACAATTGCCGTTGCAGCAATGATGGCATCTGGAAGTTTAATTTTATAAAACTTTCTTAGTTCAATGGTTCTTTCTACAACTTCGTCGGTAAGCGATAGAATTATGGAGTCACTGATAAAACTTCTAATTTTCATTTCATCATTTGGATTTGCAGTAGGCCAACCTAACAATTCCATCTTTGTAATGACAGATAAATTGCACTCATTATTGATTACAGATAGTACAAAAGCAAAACCGTTTGGGGTAAGCTGTCCATTCAAGAAATAAATTGCAGTGTTGGTGTCTAGTAGATATCTCGTTCCCATTCATTTCGCATTTCATCCAATTGCTGGTCAATTTCTTCGATGGATTGCTTTGTACTCAAACAATTCCAATATTGGGACATATCTGTCTTTTCCTCTGGCTGTCTTTTTTCGGAAACTATAATGTTATTGAATTTTTTCAACAAAGCCAATAACAGAAGATAGTCTTCATTCTGAGCTATTTCAATCGTTATTGTTCGCATAGTGAAATTTGTGTTTTTACAAAAATACAAAAAAAAAAGACACAGTCAAAATCAAAACAAAAGTGCCATGATGGTTACAGAAAAAGCAGCACCATCGCCACAATACACAAGCTGATGGTCATCCGCCGAAAAAAGCGATCCGAAAACCGCTGCACCAGCCAAATGCCCGCCGCCACTCCAAACAGTAGCACCGGAACCAACAACAGATTGATCTGAATCGTATCCCAGGATATGGTACCCCAAAAGAAAATTTGAAATGGCGTTTTCACCAGATTGATCGAAAAAAAGAACCAGGATGCCGTGCCCAGGTAGCTTTGTTTGGGCAATTGCATGGCCAGAAAAAACACCGTAGTGGCTGCCCCTGCCAGGTTGCCAAACATGGTGGTCACTCCCGCCAAAATGCCCATGCAAGCCGCAAACCACCATTGCTGTGGAATGGTAGTGATGCCCCGGTAATCCCGGTACAGCATAAAAGCAACGCTACCTGCAAAAATCACCCCCATGATGCGTTTGAACAGCCAATCGTCCACCACTTGCCCCAGCCAGGTGCCAAAAACAACGCCAACAACAGTCCAGGGCAGCAACTTCCAATAGTACTTCCATTCCGCGTTTTTGCGGTAATACAACACAGCAGTGAAATCGGCTACGATGAGCATGGGCAGAATCAGCCCTGTCGAAAATTTCCCCCCGAAATACCAGGCGGTTAGGGGGACAACGGACATGCCCAAGTTGGAAATTCCTCCTTTGGCCATCCCAATGAACAAGGCGGCCAGGAGCAAAATGCCCCATTGAATCGGGCTGAGAGATTGAATTGAAAATTCCATGGGGGCAAAGGTAGGGATTGTAGTTGAGTTTAGGAGTTGAGAAGTTTAGGAGTTTAGGCTACCGCAGCGACTTAGACATCGACATGGTCAAAATCGCTGCGGCAGCCTCAACTCCTCAACTCCTCAACTCCTCAACTTTCATTGTATCGGCGGCCACACAATCACATCCACCCTCCGGTTTTTGCGCCTGCCCTCCCAGGTCGAATTGTCAAAAAGTGGGTTAAATTGGCCAAAGTCCTGGATGGAAATCATTTCACTCCGTAAGCCTTTATCCAGCAACAAGCGTAAGGAATTGTCCGAACGCATTTGGGACAGCCATTGGTTGTATTCTGCACCACCAATGTTGTCGGTATGGCCATGGATGCTCACGTCATGACTATCTACATCGGGAATTTCATCCAGAAACTTATTCAAGGCATCGATTTGCTCTTTGTCAATGTAATGAGAGCCACCTCCAAAATAAATACTGAAGATATGATAAGGGGCTTTCCCGTCTCCGATGAGGTGTTGTTGGCCCCAGGCCCAGGTAGTAGAACTCAGGAGAATGAATGCGTAGAATAATCCTTTCATGATCAGCGGGTTTTCGCTGACTAAAATACGGGAATTAAGTGAAAAATGAAAAGTGAAAAGTGAAAAGCAGGTTCAGCTTTTGTCTTCCACTGCTCATAATTCTACTTTACAACCTAGCAAGCATAATACTATTTCACTTTTCACTTTTCACTTTTCACTTTTCACTTTTCACTTTTCACTTTTCACTTTTCACTTTTCACTTTTCACTTTTCACTTTT
>JAIYAV010000285.1 GCA_027488855.1 Saprospiraceae bacterium | reverse complement strand
TGAGCAAAATCACTTTCTTTCAAGACGCGGCTAGTAATACAATTGCGGCTTGGGAGGTGCTAATATTTTGTTGAAACTTACTTTAAATAATAGAACAAGCCAATGTTTAATGAGCCAGTTCCTCTAAATCTGCCAGATAATTCGGCCGGTGTACCATACTTCGATTTCGGAGTATAATCTAAAGAAAATCCTTGTAAAAAAGCTTCCAGGCCAAATCGTTTATTCAACAGATAGCACAACCCGGGGTCGATCACAATGGAATAAATATTTTTGCTGGGGTTAATTTTTTCATAACCATTCTCAATTGACCTGCTTCGATTGGCATTCCAATTTAATCGACCATAGATAAGAGCTAAGATTTTTTTGTCGATTGGGAAATAGCGCCTAATTCCAATTGAAAAATTGAGGTCTCTTGAGAAACTGATGTATTTATCTTGTAATTCTTTTTCTGTGATCATTCCACTAGTTGTGGTATCTGCAAGGATGGTATATTTAATTGACTGGTATCTGCTTCTGCCAAAAGAACTGCTTATAAACATAGCGGTATTTTTACTAAGTAATTTGCCTGCTCCTGCATTGAGTGAAAAATAATGCCTTGATGTTTCACTCTGTCCACTAGTAATTTGAGATAGTTCTAATCCGTTGACTGTAAAGCCGAAACCGCCCGTCACAAATGTTTGGCCCTTTTTAAATTGGGCATTCAGGTAAGAATAATTCCCTAAAAGGAATACAATCAACAGGATGAGGTTGCTTTTTTGCATGGCTTTGTTGTTAAAATAGTTAGTTCGTTTGTTCTCCTTTAGGAAAATAATAGCGAAAGGTAAACGATGGGAAAAGCCTAAATTCTGCACGGTAAGAATGAGCATAAAAAGAACCTTTTAAATCGTAATTCTTTGAACGGGCATAAGTTAAGCCTCCAAAATCAGCTTCAAGAGCAATGCGAGAGCCAATCATATAATTCAGCAGAGGAGTTGCCCTCAAAAGTAAGTACTTGTCGGGCATTTCTTTAGTGCCGTATCCCGATAGTCTCATTTCTGCCTCGAATTGAGTGATGAGATAGAAGTTTGATCCAATTGTTGAGTAGTGTCGGATAAATGGAGCGAAAAAGACGTTGTTTAAGCCATTTTCATAGCCAAGATTATAAGCAAAAGGTAAGCCACATCCCACACTCCAGCGCGATGAAAGCATAATACCCAATTCTGGATTCACTTTGATTGTAGGAGATGATCCCCATTTATTGAAGTCAAAACTTCCTCCAACATAGATTTGCCCTCTTTGAATTTGTCCAGAAAGCTTAGTGCAAACCCCAGTTAAAACAAGGAAAGCCCCAAAATATTTCAGTAATTTGGGTAGAAATCTTGAGAGAATAAAAGGGTTTGAGCAATACATATTTTTAAAATTGGGAGAAAGCCTACTCAAGAACATGAGAGGTTTCTAAAAAACGAGCGCAAGATAACTGTATTTTTTAACTCGACTATGGTTTGTTGGTTTTTTTAGAATGCCTTATTCAATTTTACCAAAGGATGCATATCCCCTGTTCATTCCGCAAAAGGTAAAACACAGGAACCCCCAACTCACTCAAACGCATAAGTTTCCTTGATTCCCGCCACTGCCACTTCCGCCTTCGCCAATTCAGCATCGAAACATGGCCGATTCACGACCGCGCACTCGGGCAGATTTTGGTAATAAGCGATTGCGTCCGACAAATTGCCAATGAAGGATCGGAAGTAGTTTCTAACTTTTCTATCCTCCAGTTCAGCGTATTTGCTGATCAATTGTTCCTTTAAATAATTGATGTACAATTTCATTTCCGCCATAAACATGTGGGGGCGGTTTGGATTGCTGACCAAATCAACTCGACCGTAAATGTGGTCTATCATGGTTCTTAAGGAGACTACCTTCGAAAAATTCACAATATTGGGCCCTGGGCAGATGTTCACCGCCTGGTATTTTTCCAGAAACGTAACCCCGTGCGCTAGTGCAGCCGAATTGCTCAATCCGATACACAAACATTCTTTTTCCAGGACTTCCGTTTGTCGCTTCTCGAATTCTGCTTCGGGTAATTCCAAGGTTTTTAACTGCGTTAGTTTTAACTTTTGGTATTTTTGCGATGCCGTACAAATGGGTTCTTTGGTGAACTCGGTATTGAAGCTCAACAATTTTTCGGGACAAGGGCTTCCTGGCTTCCCCTTGTCGATCCGCTTTTGTTTCTCAATGTCTGCCGTGGTTCCCCGCAAATAATGAAACCGCACGCCCAAGGGGGAACTATTGCTCAAAACCAAATCTTGCTCCTTGGCCTTGATCAGCAAATTGAGCGTGTGTTCATCCACCGTTGTCGCTTCAGGAACCAACAAAAATGGAGTTCCCCAACCTGTGCTGGCCACGTCGTAATAGGTGCGTAAAAAAGCATCTTCGCGAAAGGTGCCAATCCCGCCCTGCACCGTAATGTCTACCGCAGGACTTTGACTGAGTTCCCTGCCCAGTTTTTGCTTGATGGCGGTTTTGTAGAGCTCAAAAATGCCGTCGGTCAGTTCCTGGCGTTTTGATTTGAATTCTTCCAGGATTGGCCCGAGTAAATAACCATCGCTGGCAAAAGCATGCCCCCCGCAGTTCAGTCCCGATTCAATTCTGAATTCACTCACCCAAATCCCTTTTTTGGCCAAAAACTTGCCTTGAATCAAAGCTGAGCGGAAATCACTCACTTTGATCACTATTTTTTTGCGGAACTGCAAGTTCTCATCTGGATCAAAAGCATTAACCTGTTCCAGGTAGGTGTATAGCCGGGGGTTCATCCCTGCCGAAAAAACAATCGATGAATCATCAAGATCGCTTTCGATGTAGCCACGCAAGGCGGTCACCGCATCTGATCCATTGGGGATGATGTTTCCTTGTTTGTCCCACTTGTCGCCATCCACCTTGGTCATGATATTGACCAGTATACTTCCTACTACCAATTGTGTCCTGAGGTCATTCTGAATCGCCAGACGCTCCTCCTCATCGGTACATTTTAACATATTCTGATAGCTCTTTTTTAAGGGGCTATCTTCAGGAAGCATTTCAAAGTATTGTACAATTTCATTGCCTTCCACAAATGCCTCTGCTCGCATTTTCTGCATTTGTTCGGCAATGATGGTGTTCATCAGGTTCAAATAAGCCGCAATTCTTTTGGCACGGAAGTCTGGCTCCTTGGTGGTAATGTGCTCGTAATGCCTACCGGTAGTGCGACAATAATACTCGCGCATCGTTTCAGTCAGGTGGTCTTCCATGATGGAAACAACCGATGAAATGCCAAATCGAGCTACCTTAATCGGGGAGTCAATGGTATAAGAAAGTCCCATTACTGGGATGTGGAAAGTATGCGCTGTTCTTTGATTCATTATGCGTTTTTTAGCTGCAATCTGGCTATTCAAGGATGTAGGGTAACATGATAATAACTAGGGAGGGGAAGAGGAAAGGGCAATGATACAATTTTAAAAAAAATTAATTGTCAAAGTTAAGTTTTTAACTGATGCCTGAAATGACTTTTTACAGCTAATAACGCGAAAATTGATCCATTACAAAGAAGTATAGTCGGTATACCCCCGTTCATCTCCGCCATAAAAGGTGCTCCGATCGGGCACTGCCAGCTCAACTTCATTGGCAAAACGCGACACCAAATCCGGATTGGCAATGAACAACTGCCCAAAGGCAATCAAATCCGCCTGCCCGGATTCAATCAAAAAATTCCCTCTGGCCTGGTTGATGCCGCCATTGGTGATCAATGTGCCCTGGTACAAGGGCCGAAAATGCCCGGATACATCGTAGATGAAATTCGGATTGGGATGCTCCTTGGCAAAAGCCTCCATCACCGACAAGTAAGCCAGATTGAGCGCATTCAATTTTTCAACCAAATGGCCATACAGCGCGGGTGGATTGGAGTCCAACACACTATTGTACACATTGCTGGGCGCAATCCGAATGCCTACCCGTTGGGAGTCCCATACGCTACAGAGTGCATCCAATACTTCCAGCACAAAACGTGTCCGATTTTCGACACTGCCACCGTATTCATCCTGGCGTTGGTTGGCCGCATCGCTGAGGAATTGATTGGGCAGGTACCCAAAGGCGGCGTGGAGTTCTACGCCGTCAAAACCCGCCAGTTTAGCGTGTTCCGCAGCTTGGCGGTATTCTTCAATGATGGTCTGAATCTCAGCAATGCTCAACTCCCTAGGGGTAACATATTCTTTCAACCCAGTGGGGGTAAAAGCCTTTCCATCTGCCTTGATGGGGGAGGGGGCCACGGGTTGTTCGCCGCCAATGTTGTCCGGATGGGCTACCCGGCCCGCATGCCAGAGTTGGAGGAAAATTTTTCCACCACGTTCGTGTACGGCTGCGGTTACTTGTTTCCAACCTTCGGCCTGTTCTGTTGAAAAAATCCCAGGGGTAAAGGGCCCGCCGATGCCATAGTTGTTGATGTTGGTGGACTCGGCTACAATCAATCCGGCGCTGGCTCTTTGGCTGTAATACAATACATTCAAAGCGTTGGGGACGGTATCGGGCGTGCGGCTGCGCGTCATGGGCGCCATCACTACACGGTTTTTTAGTTCCAGGTTCCCCAAAGTATAGGGAGTCAATAAAGGTTGCATAATTGAGTATACTAAAAAGTTGAAACGAGCTTTACGGAAAATAAAAAAGCAGAAATACTACGACTCCATTGACCAAACTGGCGTAAAACCTACTGTCTTGCCATAAATTGTCACTGGGTTTCAACGCGCGGATGCCCCACAACCAAACAGCAATGGTCGCCAAAGCCGCTAAAACCGCCGCTATTTGGTGCAGCAGGAACCCATTGTATACTGCCAGGAAAAAGAACAACTGAACAGCAAAAAAGATCAAAATATATTTCCAGGGTGGGGCTGGTGCCAGGGTTTCAGGATCAACGGCGCGGGCATCAGGCATTAATTTACTTATACTGAAATGAACGAGGCCTGCAAAAAGAGCCGTCAGCAATACCCGGTGCATAAAGTTGAGCTTGAGCCCCCACCAGACCTGGATGCCGGAATCTGTGCCGAGAGAGCTGTTGTAAAAAGCTTCTATGCTGAACGCAAAAATTGGGGCGGCAATCAAGGCGGCTATGGCTCCACGGGTAGATGCCCCTTTCCACCAGATGCCCAATAGAAAGGAAATCACAATGCCTTGGGTAAAGTAACCACCCCAGTTGGATACTTTTAAGAAAAAATTGCTTTTTGGGTCGGGGCTAGCAAAAATCTGAATGGCCAGTAAAGCAGTGACAAAGACCAGGAATACAATAGTCAGCCGGGCTACCCGGATGATTTGTTTTTCGGAAGCATCTGGTCTGATGTATTTTTGGTACAAATCAACGGTAGTAAGGGTTGTAGCCCCATTGAGCATAGAATCGATAGAGCTGAATGTAGCAATGGTCAATCCAGCCAGGATAAACCCAATCAAGCCCTTTCCTACCGGAACCACCATCTTGATGAGCTGTAAAAAAGCAGTGTCATTGGCGATTTCGAGGTCGGGAACCCGCATTTTCATCAAATAGGCCGCAGCAATACCCGTGGTGATGGAAAAGAAGGGGATGCACAATTTTAGCACCGTTGCCGCCAGTATTCCCTTCTTGGCTTCTTCATCCGAAACTGCCGCCAGCGTGCGTTGTACCAGGTATTGATTGTTGCAATAATAAAAAAGGTGCAGGATCATCAGTCCCGTAAAAACCCCCGTCCAGGGCAAACTGGGGTGATTGCTGGGCAGATACAGGTGCATTTTTTGCAATTCCAGCGGCTGTTGGGCGTCGAGTTGGAGCATTCCAGCAAAACCTCCAATTTCAGGCTGAGAAAAAGTAAGCACTGCAACGGTAATACCCGCCAAGAACATCATCACAGACTGCAGGTTGTCGGTAGCAACAATGGAATTGAGGCCGCCAAAAATGGTGTAACTGCAGGTAACCAAACACATCAGCACGATTCCCTGAACGTAGTTGATCTCCAGCTGGGTGCCGTCAAGCATAAACACCAGTGTCTGGCTCCCAATGTAGAACCCTCCCACCAGCTGAACGGTGATCAAAGTGATCATCAGCAGGGTGTACAAGGCTCGGGCAGATTGATTGTAGCGGTATTCCAGGTATTGAGAGAGGGTGAAAACATTTAGCTTGCGAAACATGGGTACAAAAACATAGCAGAGCAGCAATACGCCGCCCAAAGCCAGAATTTCGTAATGTGCCTGGGCGAACCCTACCGAAAATCCAATCCCCATCATCCCAATCAGGTGAAAGGAATTGATGTTGGTGCCAAAAATTGAACCCGCAACCTGCCACCAACGCAGACTTTTACCAGCGAGGAAATAATCAGCGCTGTCTTCTTTTTTGCTAAACAGGATACCGGTCAGCGGCATCAAGGCAACGAGGCCGATGAGCACGATGAGGTCGAGGGTGGATAGGGTGTTGAGCATGATTTTGGTTTTGCGTGAAAGTTCCCACGAAGGTTCTCTCGTAAGTTCCCACGAATGAATTCGTGGAGTGGGGCGGTGTGGCTCCCACGGTTAAAACCGTGGGTTGCTTGGATTGCTACTGTCCGGCGAGGATCGTAGCGGTGGTTAAAGGGGTTATGGGTGTCTCTTTTGGCGTGCGGCCATAATGCTCGGAGAGTTTGACGTTGGGGAGATGCGGCAAGACCAACTCACCAAACTTTTTGCACTCCTCGATCAGTGGATAGCCAGACAATACAAATGCCCGGAAGCCCATATCCATGTAGCGGTTAATCTTTGCGATGATTTGCTCGGGAGTGCCTACCAGGGCTGCTCCACAACCCGAACGTGCCCGATTGATGCCCGTCCATAGCTGTGGTTCTGCGTAACCTTCTTCGTCGGCACCTGCGCGCAGTGCCTCCTGCATGGATACCCCATAAGACTTTACGTCCTGGGTACGATTCTTCAGCTTTTGACCTTCGGCATCATCGAGTTTGGACATTAGTTTATGGGTATAAGCCCTTGCTTCCTCTTCTGTTTCCCTGACAATGACGTGAATACGTAGCCCAAAGTCAATGGTGCGACCGTATTTAGCCGCCCGCTTCTGCATGTCATCGAGGTGAAAAGCGAGATTTTCTTCGGTATCCGGCCAGATCAGGTACACATCGCAATGCTCGGCACAAACTTCTTTGGCACCATCCGACAAACCGCCAAAATACAACAGCGGCCCTCCGTTTTGCTGATAGGACTTTGCGGGGGCGGCAATCATGTCCAGGTCGTACACTTTGCCTTGTACCTGAATGCGATCCTGTGTCCAGGATTGGCGCAGTACCTGAATGGTTTCGGCACAGCGGTCGTAGCGCAATTGAGGATCTTCTTTGGTGCCGGGTAGGTCAGAATTGATGATGTTGACGGTCATCCGACCTTCCAGCAGGTGATCCAGAGTAGCCAGGGAGCGAGCCAGCATTGGTGGATGAAGCTCTCCGGTGCGGATGGCAACCAGCAGATTCATCTTTTTGGCATGTTGGGAAATAGCTGAAGCAAAAGCGATTGGGTCTTGGCCTACCACATAGGAGGTAGGCAACAAGATATTGCTGAAACCCATCTCCTCGGCAGTGAGCAAAATATCCTTACAATGTTGAAAGTTACTGCGACGATCCTGATCTACTACGCCAAGGTATTCAGTATCTCCACCGCAGAGGTCGCAAAACCAGGCAAACTCGGCTATGCGGTCGGTTGTTTTGATCATTTCGGATTGCTTGAATTTGAGAGGCTTCAAGTTTTATCCTGAAGCCTCCAAAAAACTTACTATTAGTTGAAGCGCAAAGTTAAATAATACATCCCACCTACTTGAGCCAAGCCATAACCCTGTGCATAATAATCATTCAAGACATTGGTTGCACCCAATTTGACTGTTGTTTTGATTTTGGGGATGCGGTACATCACATTGGCGTCCAGCGAAGTCCAGGAAGGCAGCCAGATGTCGCCCTGGGTTGTTCCTTGTTCTACCCACATTTTGTCGGTCCAGCGATAAGAAACCGCAAAACCCAGTCGCTCGGTCAGTTTGGGGTTGCTCAAACTGATGTTGAAGCGATTTTCAGGCGAAATAAAGAAGTTGCGCCCCACCTGAGATACTTCAGGGTCGCTCATGCGGCGCTTGACGATTTCTTGTCCGAAGGCGTCTTTGCGGACATTCCCGGCGTTGTCCTTCAAGGTAATATCGCCTACCTGGTTGGCGTAATTGAAGACCAGATTGAATCCTTTACCCAATGCCCATTCCAGCCCGGCGCCATAACCCGATACAAAAATCTCGTTGAAGTTGTTGAAGTTTACCTGCAAGGTACGATTGGATGCAGGCGTCGCCAAATCAGCAATGTTGCCATTCAGCGGCTGGATGTAGTTTTGAGCCGCAATGAAGTCATTGTAACGGCTCTGGAAGTAGAATACGTCAATAAAAATCTTGTTGTTCAGCAAGGTTTTGTACCCCACTTCCCAGGTATTGATTTTTTCAGTGGTAAAGGCATCAGGGTCAGGGGTGTATTTGACCAACAAAGACTGGTTGGTGCTGCCACCTGCCCGGTAGGCATTAACCGATGCTTCGGTATAAGCTGGGTTGTTGAACAGGTTGGCACCTTCGGCAGCAGTGCGCGATCCCCCCACTTCACCAATGGCCCCATCGGCGAGCAATTGGTTGGCCGATGGGTTGCGGAAGGCTGACTGCCAGGAACCCCGGAAATTGTGAGCCCCCAGGCTCAATACACCAGATAAGCGAGGCGTTAAACCGCCGGTGAGGTACTGGTTTTTGTCATACCTTACCGCAACGGTTGGTTTGAAGGATGCTTTGTCGCCAAATTCGATGTTGTACGACCCCTGCAAGTACCAGCCGATTTCATTGATGGTGAACTCACTGCCATCTTTGGTTTTGGGGAAAATGGTACCCTGCGTCTCCATCAGGAAGCGACGGAAACTGGCACCCGTAACCACTTCGAATTTTTCAGGCAAAATGCGTTTGAAGTTGTACATCCCTTCCGCATGGTACATGGTGGAGTTGTCGATGAGTCTTACTCCATTGATTGTGGTACTCCCAGGGATGCGTTGGTTGTTAGGAGTATTGATCAAGGCATTGCGCAGTTGTTCAAATTGGGCACTGCCCGGCTGAGGCTTGCCCTGATCTGCGGCAGTTCTTGCAGCGCTGATGTTGCCTCCATTTGTGCCAAAAGCATTGGCGAAGTCAGTACCCCAGGCAGCCATCGGCTTCCACTGATTCAGCATACGTACTGCCAGGTTGCCCATGTTGTAGCCCTCGGCTTCCTGAGTTGTGGAGTACCCACGTACAAAGAATTCATCACCTCGTAGCTCAATTTTAGCTTGCTGGCGCTTGTATTCCGGAAAGTATTCGCGAAAGCCAGCTGTACGGATAAAATTACCAGTACCATAAAACCAGCTGGCATTCAGTTCCACTTTTTCACCCAGGCGGTAGTGCGCAGATACATTGGCACGGTTGCTGAAGATGCGACCATTGTCGCCAGTGAGGTCTACTTCATTGTAACCTGTGCGGGTTACCCGTTTGCCTACCAGTGCCGCCGGAGTAGTTCCCCCTGCTGCAAAAGCACCAGATACCCCGCCATTGTTGATGTCATCACCATAAATGTTGACGCCATCGTATTCGAGGTTAGCACCAGGATTATTATTTGGCACAAAACCGATACTTACCTTTTTATTGGCATTGTCAATGGCAAAAAAGCCAGGACGCGCCCGGGTGCTGCGATCAGAATAATCATCAGCAATAAAGTCGGTGCCATTGATCGACTGGAAGTTGACTTTGAAGGCAAACCGTTTGCCCAATTGCTTGGCATAACGGAGGGCAACATCGGAGTATATTTTTGCCCCATCGGACTTGCCTACGTTATTGATGCCCGTGGTTACCTGAGCACTAATGCCTTGATAGTCGAAGGGCGATTTGGTTTTGGTCAACATCAAACCCTGCAATGCATCTGGCCCATAAAGTGCCGATGCTGCGCCTGGGATGAGTTCAATGCTTTCGATGTCGAGATCAGATGGGCCTGCTACGTTGCCAAAGCCGAATCCCAAACCTGGAGAGCGATTATCCATCCCATCGGTCAATTGCACAAAGCGGTTGTTGTTGTTGGCCCCAAAGCCGCGCATGTTTACCGATCGGAAAGTCAAACTCTGGGCCAACAAATCGACCCCCTTGATGCCTTGCAAGGCGCCATAGGAATCAAATGAGGAGGACGCAAAGATCTTCCGAGCGTTCATCTTCTCAACCGATACGGGCGATTTGGTAATGGACTCTTCTACCCGGTTACTGGTGACGGTGACCTCGGACAACACTTCCGTTTCCTCTTGTAAACTTATTTCCAGTGCCTCTGCTTTGTCTACCAGTACATCCTTACTGGCAAAACCAATCAGCGTAACTCGGAGGGTAAGCGGAAGGCTTTGATTGGTACTCAGGCTAAAATTGCCGTCTACATCAGTAATGGTACCAGCGACGGTTCCTTTGATCAGGATATTGACTCCTATCAAACTTTCTTTGCTGCCACTGTCAATGACTTTGCCAGTGATGGTTGTTTGTGCAAAAGTACCTATAACCGTACTCAGCAACATCCAGAACATGAGGGAAAACTTCTTCATTCGAAATGAGATTTGTAGGGAAAAAAATGGGCGCAATGAATAGGAAACTCCTATTCATCTAATGTGATTTTGTTTGTTTAGCCCAAGCGTTTTATGTTCAGGAGAGGAACGTATTCAATAGGGCTAACCCCGTAAAGATGCTTCTTTTTTCTAAAATAGAATATAAAGTTGAAAAAAAATTAGATTAAGGTATAAAATTGGGTAGATACAGATATTGCAGTACAAAAAAATAAAAATGCCCAGTAGTGTGGCAATAACTTTTACTCAATTCTTTTTTTCTTAATGAGATCAAAGAGTTGAGATAAGTGGCTGAAACCAATGAAATTGATAAGTTTCAGCCACAAAAGTGGCTTTTGTGGCTGAAACTATATATTTTTGTACAGTTTCAGCCACATATGTTCAAAAATGAAGCAAAAACTAATTGGTCGAGAAAAAGAGCGCGCAATCCTACTAAAAACGCTGCAATCAGATGAAGCGGAGATGGTAGCAGTAATTGGCCGCCGAAGAGTGGGAAAAACGTTCCTGATCCGAACAGTTTACGAACCATTCATCCGCTTTGAATTGACTGGACAACAAAACGCTTCCACAAAACGGCAGCTAAATAATTTTGCGTTTCAAATGAAGGAGTTTTTTGGAGATAAAGCCCCACAAAAAACGCCTGACGATTGGCAAGAAGCTTTTCAGCAACTCGTTATTTGCTTAAAAACCCTTGAGACAAGTGAAAAAGCAGTTTTGTTTTTTGACGAAATCCCTTGGTTGTCCTCTCGCAAGAGTAGTTTTTTGGCAGGATTGGACTTCTTTTGGAACAGTTGGGCTGTAAAAAGAAGCAACATCATTGTGGTGATTTGTGGTTCCGCCGCGTCATGGATGATTCGCAAAGTAGTATACCACAAAGGTGGCCTGCACAACCGCATCACCCGTCAAGTAAATTTGGATCCCTTTAACTTGTATGAAACGGAATTGTACCTCAAAAGCCGCAATATTACCCTCGATCGGTATCAGATTCTGCAAATTTACATGGCCTTGGGCGGCGTTCCTCATTATTTGAAAGAAGTAGAAGAGGGCAAAAGCGCTATCCAAAACGTCGAACAATTGTGCTTTTCTCGCACAGGTTTGTTAGCTGATGAATTTCAAAAACTCTATCCTGCACTTTTTGACAAAGCAGACAATCATATTGCAATTATTACGGCTTTGGCGCAAAAATGGAAAGGTTTGACGCGCCGTGAAATCATTCAAGAGACTAAAATGAGCGACGGAGGTAGCCTTAGTCGCTTTTTGGAAGAACTCACGACCTCGGGCTTCATCAGCGAATACTTTGCATTCGGTAAGCGAAAAAAAGATGTTTATTACCGATTGACCGATGAATACTCCCTGTTTTACCTGCGATTTATTCAAAATCACAAAAAACAAGTTGCTGATTCCTGGCAAAACTTCAGCCAAACCCCTCAGTATGCCGCTTGGGCAGGTTATGCTTTTGAAAATATTTGTCTCAAGCATACCGCAGAAATCAAAAAAGCGCTAGGCATTTCTGGTATTTACACCGAAACATCTGGCTTTTACCAACGGGGCACTGCCGATGAGTCAGGCATTCAAATTGACCTCATGCTGGACCGAAGAGACAATGTGATTGATTTATTTGAACTCAAATTTTACAATGAAACCATCAGGCTGGACAAAAACGACGCCTTAGCGCTACGTGAAAAAATGGCAACCTTCAAACGTTTAACCGCCACACGAAAACAAATCTTCATCAATTTTTTAACAACTTTCGGGCTGGTTCCCAACGAGAACAGCATCGGTTTGGTAAGCAAGGCTCTGGATATGGATGTACTTTTTGAGCGGGTCTAAACCATTATATTTTATGTGGTTTGATTATCGGCTAATTAGTATGAATATGCACGATCTAAAACCCCTCCCCGAACGTCCCAGGTCAGGACTTGACCAGACCAAAAGAAAAAACGAAATTTGAGCAACAGTTCGAAAGCTTAGACTACGTGAAACTTACTGGGGTACGAACCC
>JAIYAV010000251.1 GCA_027488855.1 Saprospiraceae bacterium | reverse complement strand
TAAAAATGTCGAAATGCTCTACTTTCTTAGAGCCACTTTGTTGGCTTTTCGTTGGAATATATTGATTAACAATTTAGTAACGCTTTAGGGACAGGGGCACAAATCCCTGCTGCACCCTTCAGGAACTATTTTCTGAGGAACTAAGAGTCACAAAACCAGCGATTGTGCTGCGACTAAAAAGTTTAATGCATTAAAGGTAAAGTATGGTCAATTTGAAATGTAAAAGGTTATGCAAAAATAAAATATAGGAAGCAACGTACCAGCGGCATTAGCCGCCAAAACGTCTGTAGATTTTGCCCGCAGTATTGTGTTAAAGGTGCAGCGCACCGTAACAGTAAGTGTAATCTGTTGCGGTGCGCTGCACCTTTAAAAAGCATGGTGTCCTTAGTTTCTACAGACGTTTTGGCGGCGCTGCCGCTGGTCGTCGATCTGAAGTAGCACAGATTGATACAACGTTTTGAATGGTTGACCAAACTTAGCGGAAGTGCCCAAAGCTACAGGACTCAGACTACCCCCAACCCTGGAACTTTGGAACCCCGAACCCTGGAACCTACTCCCAACTCGGCCATCTCCCCGGCGTAGCTGGAGCCCCCTTCACATCCAACTGTTTCCCCAATTCCGTCACTTCCGCAGCAATGGCTTTTAATTCATTCAAGGCTGGCTTAAACTGCTTCGCCGCGATGTTGTAATTGTCAATAGCCGACTGCGTAGGTGCCGAAGTGGTGCCCCACATTATCCCTTGCGCGTAACCCAAACGATCATTGATCGAGGAAGGCGCTTCAAATTCCCTGCGCCCGCGAGTTGCGTCGCCATTGAGTTGCAAGCTCACCAGATTCAAGCGGCGTTGCAAGGCGTAGGCTTTTTGCAACAAATCTTGCGGTGGAGCAGGCATCTCCTGGATCGCCGTCTGAATCGCGTTCATTTGGCCACTCAATTCTCCATGGATGTTATTCGTCGCACTGAGTGCCTTGCGCAGGCTAGCCACTTTCGCCACAAAATCGGCGTAAGCGGGCAAGTCGGTAGCGGGCAAGGTGACGTTGTTCAGGGCTTTGCAGTTGAATTTGACTGGCCCGGCGATGCTCGTCAATACCCCATCTTCGTACTTGCTGAGACTGACGCTGTAAGTGCCCGGTAGTGCCAATTGCCCTGTTTCTTCACCCCCGAACAACTGATCGGGCGCAGGCTTGTAACGGCCCAAAACCGGTGCCGTGGTATTGTGCCGAAAATCCCAAACGATGCGCTTCAAACCCTTGCTTGCCGATGCTTTGAGGTGCCGCACCACATCACCATCAGCATCCGTGATGGTGAACAGGAGATAGGGCTCAGGCTGCTCATCTTCCTTGCGTAATGCCTCGATATCGGGATAATACACCGGTTCCTTTTTATCATATTTGGCTTTTTCAGCTTCTTGCCTTTTGGCCTTCAAGGTTTTGATGTCCTCTTTCAACCAATAGGTGAATACTGCGCCCACGGGTGGATTTTGCGCCGCGTAATAACTGCTGCCCATATGCCCTTTATCGCGGAGCCCCAGGGGCAGATTGGGGACAAACATCAAGGCGTCCTTGATGGGAAAAATGGTTGCCGCCTGATCAAAAGTTTCCGTTTTGAGGTTGCGCAGGGGCGAGTAGTCATCCAACACGTAGAACCCACGGCCAAAAGTAGCCAGTACGAGGTCATTTTCCCGACGCTGGATTTCAAGGTCGCGCACCGCTATGGTGGGCAAGCCGGACTTCAGTTGCACCCAGGTTTCGCCGCCATTTTGGGTAAAAAACAGGCCAAACTCGGTACCACAAAACAACAAATTGGGATCGACATGATCCTCCGCGATGCTGTACACGCTACCGCGTTCGGGCAAGGTGGCGCTGATGGACTTCCAGGTTTTGCCACCATCGCTGGTTTTGAGCAGGTAGGGTTTGAAGTCGCCGTAGCGGTGGTGGTTGAAGCAGACGTAAGCGCTGTTTTTGTCGTGGCGCGAAGCGATCACTTGGTGTACATAGCTGTTTTCGGGTACGCCGGGTAGCTTGTCCATTTTTTCCCAATTCGTGCCACCGTCGCGGGTGATCCACAGCAGGCCATCGTCGGTACCCACCCAAAGGATTTTTTCATCCACGGCACTTTCAGCGATGCTGGTGGTTTGGCCGTAGATGTCGGTCGAGCCATTTTTGGCAATGGCATCCACACTCCAGACCTTGCCCATAATTTCCAGCTTGTTGCGGTCGATGCCTCGGGTGAGGTCGGGACTAATGGCCTTCCAGCTGTTGCCCCGGTCGTCGGTGCGGAATACCTTATTGGCCCCAAAATAAAGGCGGGTGGACGAGAAGTTGCTGATGGTCAACGGAGCATCCCAGTTCCAGCGCAGAGCGGGTTCGTTTTCGCCTTCAAGGGGTTTGATGAACACTGATTGACCACTTTTGCGGTCGAAGCGGGAAAGCCCGCCGTATTGGCTTTGTGCGTAGACGATGTCGGGATTGGTTTGATCCACCTGCGTTTCAAAGCCGTCGCCCGTGCTGGTCACGTACCAGTCGGCGTTGGTAATGCCGTTGTCGCTGGTGGTGCGGCTGGGCCCACCGAGGCTGAGGTTGTCCTGGGTTCCGCCGTGCACGTGGTAAAAGGGTAGCCCATTGTCGGTGGCTACTTTGTAAAACTGGGTGACTGGCAGGTTGTGTTTGAACTCCCAACTTTTGGCAAAATCCCAGCTTTCATAAATCCCGCCATCACAACCTACGCGCAGGTGATCGGTGTTGCTGGGGTCGATCCAGATGCAGTGGTTGTCAATGTGTTTGTTTATTTCACCCAGGTTGCGCACGGTTTTGCCGCCGTCGTCGCTGACTTTGTAATAGGAATCGGTGATGAAAATGCGGTCTACATTGCGGGGATCGCAGGTGAGTTCCTGGTAATAATTGCCGCTGGTAAAGACTCCGCTCATTTTTTCCCAACTGGCGCCCCGGTCGGTGGAGCGATAAACGCCGCCTTTGCCTTCGGGTGCTTCAACTACGGCATATACGTAGTCAGGATTGGCAGGGGAGAGGTCGATGCCGATGCGGCCAACATCGCCGCCGGGTAGGCCATCCAGTTTTTTCCAGGTTGCGCCGCCGTCGGTGGTTTTGTACAACGCCGACTCGGGGCCACCGCCGATGTAAGTGTACACCTTGCGCTGGCGTTGGTGGAAGGCGGCATACAACACTTGCGGATTGCGCGGATCCATGATCAGGTTGCTGCAACCCGTATAAGCGCTGACCGACTTGACGTTGGTCCAGGTCTCGCCACCATCGGTACTTTTGTACACCCCACGCTCGCCGCCGTCGCTCCAGACTGGGCCATAAGCAGCTACGTAGACCGTATTGGAATTGCTGGGGTCAACTACTACATTGGCAATGTGTTCGGAGTTTTTCAAGCCCATGTTGCGCCAGGTTTTGCCGCCGTTTTCGCTTTTGTACACGCCATCGCCATAGGAGACTGCGCGTTGGTTGTTGTTTTCGCCGCTGCCGACCCATACGGTAGCTGGATTGCTTGGATCAAGTGCGACACAGCCGATGGAGTAGGAGCCTTGGCCATCAAAAACGGGAACCCAGGTGGTACCCGCGTTGTTGGTTTTCCAAACGCCGCCAGAAGAGGTGGCTACATAATACTCCGCCGCATTGCGCGGATTGACCGCAAAATCGCTGACCCGCCCGGAAGTGACCGCCGGGCCGATGCTGCGCAGGGCCAAAGCGCTGTAGGTGGAGGATTGGTGTACGGTGGGCTTTTCCGTTTTGGCGGGGGCCGCCGCGGGGGGAAGCACTTTTTTGTCTTTTTGTGCCCAGAGGGCGGTACTGGTCAGGGTAATGAGTGCCAGAATGGGGATAAACATTCGCATAACCTTGGATTGATTTTTGAAATTTATTTAAATGTAAGCGTTTAGTCGGAAAAGCAGAAAAAATAAAGGCAGGGAAGGATTGGGGGAGAGGAAAATGACCCTATTGAGGGAGAAGGCTTTTTGCTTGATTTGAATTTAACCGAGTAATTATATAACTTCAGTTTTGTTTTTACTCGGATAAAATGTATATTTGTAGCATGATTTCTAGAACTGCTACCGATGCTATCCTAGCTGATTTGGCTTTTTTTCCAGTCATTGCCATCGTTGGCGCAAGACAGGTTGGGAAAACTACGCTTGCAAAGTCAATAGGGCAACATATCCAGAAGCCTACCCTTTACCTTGATTTGGAATCTGAGGATGACCTCGCCAAATTGTCTAGTCCAGAAACTTATCTTGCCAACCATTTCGACAAATGTGTGATTATAGACGAGGTACAGACAATGCCACGTCTCTTTCCATTGCTGCGCTCTTTGGTAGACAAGCAGCGCGAGCCAGCCCGTTTTATTTTGCTAGGTTCTGCTTCACCGGAGTTGCTGCGCAACAGCTCTGAATCTTTGGCTGGTCGCATCGTTTTTCATGAACTTTCACCTTTCTCCTTGCTTGAAGTCAGTCCAAGTTTTCCGATGCGGGAGCATTGGTTGCGTGGGGGATTCCCGGAGGCTTTTTTGGCTGCGAATTACAATTTGTCCAGGCGTTGGCTCGATAACTTTATCAAGACATTTATTGAGCGGGATATTCGCCGGATCATTGGCTATGAAATTGATGCACCAGCCATGAGTCGTTTTGTACGGATGTTGGGGCATTTACATGGTCAAATTCTCAACGTTGCTGACCTTTCTCGCTCAATGGATATTTCAGTCCAGAGCATTAACAAATACCTACATCTACTTGAGGGGTCATTTTTGACCCAAAAATTAGAGCCATATTTTCGCAACCTGGGCAAACGACTCACCAAATCGCCGAAGTTTTATTTCCAGGATTCAGGCTTTCATCATGCACTTGTCCGTATTGCTGACCTTGAAGCCTTGTATGCTAGCCCCCAAATTGGAGCTTCCTGGGAAGGCTACGTCATCGCACAAATTCGCAGAGTAGCGGGAGAAAAACACAACTATTTTTTCTACCGCACTCAACATGGGGCCGAAATTGATCTACTCCTCGAAACGCCTTCGGGCAAATTGGCGGCCATTGAAATCAAGTATTCCAATTCGCCATCTATTTCTAAGGGGTTTTATCAAAGTTGTGAAGATTTAAAACCCGATTATAAGTTTATCATTACACCGGATAGTGAAAGTTATTGGCGGGATCAGGGGATTAGGGTGTGTGGTTTGTTGGAGTTTTTGAGGGAGGAGTTGATGGGGATTGGGTGAGAAAAAAGATAGAAACGAGTAAAATCACAACTTGTCCCTGATTTACGGTCGAACAATGTTCTGTCCATTAAGTCTAACCTCTTTAAACATGAAAACAATTGTAGCCATTGGCGGTGGAGATACCTTTGAAGACAATACCATCATCCATAAAAGGATTGTGGAGTTGTCTTCAAAAAGCAAACCCAATTTATTGTTTTTGCCAACGGCGAGTGGCGACTCAATTGCCTATTTTGATCAACTGAATGAACATTTCTCCCAGCTTGGTTGCAACTGTGATGTGTTGTATTTGATCAGCGAGAAGCCCACCAAAGAAACGATTGCTGAAAAAATATCAAATTCGGACATCATTTACGTTGGTGGTGGGAATACTTTTCGAATGATGAAAGTGTGGAAAAAAAAGGGCGTTGATGTATTGCTGCGGGAAGCCTATGAACAAGGAAAGGTCTTGTGTGGGATTAGTGCCGGATCAATTTGTTGGTTCAAATATGGCAATTCAGATTCGAGAAAATTCAATAACCCCGGAGCTGGGTTAATCAAAGTAACGGGATTGAATTTGATTCAAGCCTTACATTGCCCCCATTATGATAGCGAAGCAGATAGAAGACCTGAGTTAAAAAAAATGATGAGGAAAACTTATGGCGTAGTTGCCATAGCATTGGAAGATTGTTGTGCCATCGAAGTTCTTGATGATCAATACAGAATCATCAGCGCCAGGGAAAATGCTAATGCTTACAAAGTATTTTGGAGGGGAGGAGATTTTTTTGAAGAAGTGATTGAACGGACAGAAAGGCATCATTCTTTGAATGAGCTGGTGTCAAAAAAAGAAAAACGCTGATGTCTTCCTTTTGCAAATGTTGGATAGTAGATTTGCGGAAGTAGTAGGAGCATGTAGAAGAAATATTGTGCGATAGTACGATACTTGTGCATCATTTTAAAAGACCAACAACTAAAAAGGACAACTTTGTTGTTTTGACTATTTTATGACAACAAAAATCAGGACTTACACTTTTTCAGACCAAGAAGACATCTTAGAAATATTCAAGTCTAACTGCCCAAAATATTTTGACGTAAACGATATAACTGACTTGATTGATTTTTTGGAAAACTATGCAGACAGTAACTTCAAAGTTCTTATAATCAACAATGAAGTCATTGGTTGCGGGGGACACTATGTTAAACATTCCGACAAAGTTTTTGGAATAGCTTGGGTTATGTTCAAACGCTTTGCGGTTGGACACTCAAATTTCTTTAAAATCGCAACATATTTTTTTAATCACATTTTGGAAAACATAAAAAACGAGAAATTGGAATACGATATTGTGATAAATACAACTCAACTATTAGAAAAAACATTTAGCAAGTTTGACTTTTCAACTGAGAAAATAATTACAAATGGATTTGGGGAAAATTTAGACCATCACGTTATGAGAAGAAAAATGAAAAAATAAAATTACCATACCTGTGAAAGTTGAACGATTTGACACACAAAATGGCATCTATTGCTTCGAGGAATCCAACCTGAGCACTGGATTTCATGCTCATCCGGCCATTGAAATCATTCGGGCGCTGGAGGGCCATTTTGCTATAACTACCAAGGATACAAGTTATTCACAGCTAACGATGGCCGCGCCGTTTACAATAGCCGAATCGTACAAGATTAGGTCATTTCCCGAGTTTACCTTTGATCCCGCAATGGAATAAAACACATTAATGCTAAACACAAGGTAAAAACTATGAATCAGCTACCACTAAATTCGAATATTCGTAAGGTTTTGTACGACGATTTACCCGCATTGAAAGCTGTAATCGATTCCAGTGGTTTATTCCCCTCAGAATTCCTGGATGACATGATTGCCAGCTATTTTGATGAAGACAACAACACTGAATTCTGGTTAACCTATGTGGAAAAAGAGCCAATCGCTGTAGCTTACCTCGCCCCGGAGCGACTGACTAGTGGCACCTATAATTTGTACCTGATTGCGGTACATGCAGATTACCAGGGCAAAGCTATTGGCAAGTCCTTGATGGCCTTTATAGAACAATTTTTGAAAGAACGAGGGGAAAGAATTTTGCTGGTAGAGACATCTGGATTGCCTTCTTTTGAACGCACGAGAGCATTTTATCTCAATAATGGTTATATTCAGGAAGCCCGTATCCGCGAATTTTATGCTGCTGGTGAGGATAAGATTGTTTTTTGGAAAGCTTTGTGATCCAAATAAAGGAACGTCCTTACTACCAATCATCACAACGGAAGATAATACACGAACCCATCCCATTCCGACTGCTCACTCGCATCAACAATCAGCAATAAATCAAGTATAATTTGCCCAAGTGAAGCATCTTGTTCAACGAGAAAAATACCTGGAATGGGGCGATTTTCATTCATCCATTCCAAAGCAAGAGGAGGAATGGTACGTACATCATGCGTAATCAAAATTCGATTTTCAGCCACCGCCCATTTAAGTACTTCCGGGTCAGGTTTCCCAGAAAGACCCACATCCTGAACGCGCACAATATCCAACCCAGGTCTTTGCAACAACAGACTCCGATAAATGTGATTGTTAAGGTTCTCGTCAGCCAGTAAGCGCATCAAGCATTGATTTTAGGCAGTAATGCTTGCCGATCGAGCAAACGCTGGCGGAGATTCGTTGCTGGAAATTGTTGCTCCACAATCGCCTGGATGCGTTCAGCTGCTACTTTGGAACTGAGTAAATAGTCTTCAACAGCAGTTTGATTTTTCAGGTAAAAACTGATTACCGCATAAACATCTGCTAAGTCCAAAACTGGGTATTGATAGACAATTTCTTCGGCAGTTGATCCATTTTTGAACTGATGTACCACGGTTTCCAAGGTCACACGTGTATTTCCAACTCGGATGACACCATCCAGTTCGGAAGACAATGGAATGACCGTATTGATTGAATCCAATAAATTCATAACTGTTCCTAATTGATGAACCAATAAAACAAAGTTAAGCAATTCATCCCATCAAATCAATTCCCCCATTCCCTTCACCCGCTCATACATCCCCTTTACCTGCACATCCCCGAACCCATATACCCCCGCTTTTTGCCCAAAAGCCTTAAAAACCGTACTAAAATCCTCCGGATTACCCTGCAAAATCTCCGCGATCAAACGCTCGGGGCGACCCAATTGCCCTTGTGGTGCAAACCGATCGATGTGCGCCTGTACAACTTCCGGTAGCCGATTGAAACAGACTGAGGGCTGGCGGGATAGCTCTTCTAAATGTTTCAGGTCTTTGCTGCGGAATGCTTCCCACAATGCCAGACCCAATTCGAGGTCGGTTTGGTGAAATTGCACCCGTTGCGCATAAGCTTGCTCCAAACTGGCTGCATCCGCTTCTCCAAAACCCCGCCAATGATCCTCGACAGGTTCCATGGGAAAAACCCGGTATATTTTGAGCTGCGGACTGGCATTGACCAGTAGCGCCAGCATGAACCACAGATTGCTTTGGCAAAACAAGTCATCTTCAAACCACAGGTTGATCTCAGCTTCTTCGGGAAGGCGCTGGATTTGATCCAATTCCTTCACCACTATATCGTAATACTTCTCGCGGGCCTCGCCATAAGCCTGGGCGATAAAATTGGCGCGGATGGACCAAAAATTGTCCAGATCAGCAGCCTGAGCGGGGCCATCGATCAGACATTCGCGGCATATGATGCGGTGTCCAGGGATATTGCTTTGGGCAAAGGTGTGGGCCAGACTATCGCCATTGAGAATATGGAAGCTCATATTTTTGTTTGGATTTTTTTCAAAAATAAAATAAAAATGGGAACTTTGTATGAATAATTTTCCCTGAAACTTAAACAGCCTAAAATTCATCACCTATGCTCCAATTCCTAAAAAAGCTCCTCCAAAAATTCAAGCCCAGTCCAACGCCCGAATTCATCGCCCAACAATTGCGCCAACCCAATGGTGTATTTGCCAAAACTATCGCTGCGCGCATGAATGAAAGCAACCGCAATTTGTACAAGCTGGTTTTGCAACACCTGGAATTACAGCCTGGTGATCAGGTCCTCGAAATTGGTTTTGGCAATGGCCATTTTTTTAAGGAAATTTTGAAAAAAGCGGAGCGACTCAAACTTTACGGGATTGATTTTGCCAGCGCAATGGTCAAAGCTGCGCGCAAAGACAACTCAGACTTGATTCGGCAAGGGCTACTTGACGTCCAAATGGGCAGCAGTGACCAATTGCCTTATGCTGCTAGCCTTTTTGATGCGGTGTTTTGTATCAATGTGATTTATTTCTGGGACAAACCCTTTGCCCATTTGCAGGAAATTGGACGGGTGATGAAGCCGGGAGCCAGGTTTTATGTGGGCATTCGGCCAAAGGAAATCATGGAGAAATTACCTTTCACCACGCCAGTTTTCAAACTAAGGGGTGTGGAGGAAATCCAACGCATTTTTGGGGAATGTGGGTTTGAACTGATCCAAACCCAGCAGGAAACCGAGCCGCCTGTCATTATGTATGGCGCTACTTATGACATGGCGGGCATGTGTATGATTTTTGAAAAAAAGGCGTAACCTATTGTTGTCTATTTCTGCTTTTTCTTCGCCGCCAAGCTTTCATTCTCCACTATGCGTTGTTGAATGATGCGCCCCAAAAGCTCCGTAGGCAGGGGCTTCCCATATGGCAATTGGATTGCAGAGGGGGAAAACTTGTAGTCCTTCAATTCTGCCCGAAACTGCTCCAAAGTCGAAGCATTCGCCGTGATGAAGCTGTAATGTTTGGCAAAACAAGCAAAACCCACCAAAATGCCCTGGTACTTGTACATCGGCATTTGGTAGCTGATGACTTCCTGCGCTGCTGGGGGGATTTGACTGCGGATGAACTGGCGCAATTCCTCCAGCGCTGCTTGTTTGTCGGCGGCTTGCAGTGCAATGTATTCGTCGACGGATTTGTAGTCGGTTTTAGCCATTTTGATCTTCATTTTACTTGTAGTGCAAAGATAAATTGTTTTAAAAAACTTGTGCGTGACGAAAACGACAAGTTAAGGGGGTGAATGCGTCAGCTTTTGTTTTAAAAATGTAAATTCCTGTTCTGTGTAAGCCACTTTTGATATTTTACTGGCGAATCAATTCAAAATAAAATACAACCGAATGTGCACTTATTTTATCATTGAACATTTTCGACCTGAAACGATCAAAGCGCTGTACCAACGATTCGACGAAAAGGGCCGGATGTTGCCCGAAGGGGTTAATTATTTGCACAGTTGGATCAACGAGGATATAAGTCTCTGTTATCAAGTGATGGAAAGTGATTCGCTGGAGTTGTTGAAAAACTGGATCGCGAAATGGGAGGATTTGGCGGATTTTGAAATTGTGCCAGTGATTTCTTCGGCAGAGGCTAGGGCGAAAGTGTTGGGATGAAAATAGCGATTAAACATAAAAATGGGCACTAATCTTTGACAATTCTTGTTTATCCGAACTAAATCATCCATTATTTCAGGAAATAGAACAAACAAACATGGGCGCTTGGAGAACTTTACATTTATTTAGCGATCAGCTTTTTCTGGAACTTACCATACCTCAATTGAAAGAGCAGAAATATGACATCAGTTCTATTTACACCAAGTTTCTCAAGTACTGTAGATTGGGAGGAATAGAACATTTTTCACCAATACAATTAGAAAAGCTTGTTAAGGAGGAAATCGAAGAGCTACGTTTTAGTGCAAATCAGTTTGATGACCAATTCCAAAAACACATCGAATTCGATCAATTACCCAATAACAAAGCAAAAGACGAGTATTTATGGGCGACCGATTGGTACGAATTTAGTAAATTTTTCGAATATTTTGTTTTTTTGACTTGTGCTGATTTTTATCCCCATTTACCGCTTGGCAAATGGGGACTTGACGGCAAGCTAGAGGTAAATCAGGGCTCTATTGCTGAGAATGTACTTAAAAAACTGAATTACGAGAGCTTTAATCCTTTTTTATGTTACGATTCTATGGGAATTGACGGCTGGATAAGTTCTGAAGATGTTGCGTTGTTGTTTTATGATAAAGCCCAAATTCACTCAAATAACGAAGAATTTCTAGCCGCATTCCTGAACTTGTTGGGCGTCGCATATGATTACAAACTAGGCCTTTTGGCGGGGAGAGACATGCGTGAGGATTTCCTGGAAAAGACGCATATTTTCAAACTAGTTGGAAAAAATTATTGGGAAAGCGCGAGTACCGAAGGCTTCCTGTTTAAACGATAAAACTATAATTGATTTCAATTTAATGTCTAGTTTGCGCGGGTAATTCAAAAATAAAAAGCCCCGCTCTGCATACACAAAGCGAGGCTCTTTTATTGGCTCAAAGCCTATATTCACATTTGTTTGGGCAAAAAACCTAAGCAATCATCTCCGAATCCAGTACTTCCACCTTATAACCAGGCTCTGGTGCATTGCCACCGCCTTTGTTTTTGGGTGTAAAAAACAAGCCAATCCGATCCACAATAGAATAGATCGCTGGAATCACCACCAAGGTCAGCAACATGGAGCTGGTCAAACCACCCACCAAGGCCCAGGCCAGAGCGTTTTTCCATTCTGCACCTGCGCCTTTGGCCAGGGCAATCGGGAGCATACCCGCAACCATCGCAATGGTAGTCATCAGGATCGGACGCAAACGGGTGCGACCCGCCAAAACCAGCGCTTCCTTGTAATGGTGTCCTTCCGCCTTCATTTGGTTGGTAAAGTCGACCAGTAGGATGGCGTTTTTGGCCACCAAACCAATCAACATGATCAGCCCCAACATGGCAAAGATGTCCAGGGTTTGCATGGTCAGCGCCATGGCCAAAAATGCCCCAACCATTGCCACGGGGATAGAGAACATCACCACCATCGGGTATATCCAGTTGTCGTACAAGGCTACCATGATCAGGTACATGAACAACAAGGCCGCAGCCATCGCAATCAACAAACTACCGAAACCTTCGGACTGGTTTTTGAGGTCACCTTCATACGAAATGGTAATGCCAGGAGGAGGCGGGTCCTGAGCCATTTTGGCCTGAATTTCCGCTCCGATGGTACCCGAAGGACGACCCAATACGAAGGATTTGACCGTCACGGAAGCCGCCCGGTCTTTGCGTTCTAGCATTGAAGGGCCAGTGGTTTGGTAAATCCTAGCGAATTGCTCCAGGCGGATGAGTTCCCCGGCTGGGTTCACAAATCCAACTTGAGATACGTCGTCGATGCTCTTGCGGTCGAATTCATCCATGGCAATGTTGATGTCGTATTCGTAAGCGCCATCGCGGTACTTGGCATTGGTGTTGCCACTGAACGCCGTTTGCATGGTTGCCCCAACCGTTTGGATGTTGAGCCCAAGTTCAGCCATGCGCTGGCGATCGATGTCTACCTTGATTTCGGGGCTACCTTCTTCCACTGAGACTTCTGGGGCCAATGTACCAGGAACCTCTTTGTAAAAGCCGAGCACCTTCTGGGCGTATTTCATCGCGTCTTCCAGCTTGGTCGCGCCTACAATGATCTGCAGTGGTGCTTCATCCGCTCCACCAAAGAAGCTTACTTGTACCGTTTGTACTTTCACCCCTGGAAGGGCAGCTTCCAACTCGTTGCGCACCAATTGAGCGTATACATCGGCCCGCATTGTACGTTCTTCTTTCGGAATCATTTTTACGTTGACCTCCGCCAAATAAGGTGTGGCTTGTCCGCTCAAAACCCCGGAAGTACGGCCAATCGTGCTAAAAATATCGGTGATCTCCGGCTTTTTGGCCAGGTATTCCTCTACTTTATTTACGGCCAGGTTGGTCTCTTTCAAGGTACCATCCTTGGGCAATTCTACTTTGATGATGAATTGGCCCGCGTCACTTTGTGATATAAACGCTGCTCCGATGTATCCGCCGCTAATCAGTCCAAAAGAAGCAATCAGCAAACCAAATGCTGCGGCTACAATCACTAAACTGGTTATCCAATGCCGGAGTACCCCCTTGAGCAAACTGGCGTATGCATCCGTCAACCAGGTCAAAAAACGCTCAAAACCAATGAGCAGCAAGTGCCCAGGGTTTTTGGGATTCAGTACGGTGACTTTGGCAACCCGTGAAGCCAACATCGGGGTAATTGTAAAGGATACCAGCAGCGACATCAAGGTGGAGAACACGACCACCCAGGCAAACTGGCCCATGATGTTGCCAACGATACCTCCCGCCAGGGTAATCGGGAAAAACACCACCACGTCCACCAAGGTGATCGCGAGGGCGGTAAACCCAATTTCATTCCGGCCATCGGCAGCCGCTTGTCGGCGGTTTTTGCCCATTTCAAGGTGGCGGTAAATGTTTTCCAAGACCACAATCGAGTCATCCACCAGGATACCAATCACCAAAGACATGGCCAAAAGGGTCATCAGGTTGAGGGTGAAACCCATCAGGTACATGCCAATGAAGGTGGAAACCAAGGAGGCTGGAATGGCCACCATGACGATCAGGGAGTTGCGCAAGCTGTGCAAGAACACCAGCATCACCAGGGCAACCAATAAAACCGCCAGGCCAATATCGTGCATTACCGCATCTACGGCATCGCGGGTAAAGTCGGTGGAGTCATTCGCGATGTTAAACTTCAGGTTTTCCTTTTTGAAAGTTTCCTCCAAACTGGCCATTTTAGCCTTGATGCCATCCGACATGGTCACCGCGTTGGCATCTGGTTGTTTGAGAACGGTCATACCAATCGCTGATTTGCTGTTGAGGCGCGAGAGGTCAACCATTTCTTTCAAGTTATCGGATACATCTGCTACATCGCGTACTTTGAGTAAGGTTCCGCTATTGGAAACCCCTACGGTTACATCCTTGACGTCTTCAAGCGAGAGGAACTTACCGGCCAAACGGACGGTAATTTGTTCGTTTTCAGACTTTACTTTACCGGTAGGAAATTCCAAGTTAGCCGATTGGATGGCCATTACCAGATTGAGCAGGGACAAACCCTGGCTTTCCAGTTTTTGGCGGTTGATCTGCACTTTGATCTCCCGTTCCTGCCCACCGATCAAGTTGACCTGACCCACGCCATCTACCTGCGACAGTGCAGGTTTGATTCTTTGTTTGATCAAATCATATTGTTGAGCCTGCGGCAAATTGGTATTCACCGCAATGCTCATGATCGGAAAATCATCCGAGCTGAATTTTCCCAGCGCAGGGTCTTTCGCATCCTCAGGCAAAGTCGATTTTACCGCGTTGATTTTGCGCTGCACATCTTGGAGCGCAACGTCGGTATTGATCCCGTCCTTGAATTCAACCACCACTGAAGACAAACCTTCAAAAGAGGTGGAACGGATGGAAACAATTTTTTCAACCCCGGAGATGGCATCTTCAATGGGCTTGGTCAGTGAGTTTTCAACTTCCGATGGTGAAGCACCAGGGTAGATCGTACTCACCAGTACAATCGGAGCATTGAATTTGGGGATGAGCTCGTAGCTCAAATAGGAATAGGAAACTAACCCCAGGAAGGTCAACACCGCAAAAAATACGATGATGAGCGAGGGCCGTTTGATGGCGATTTCGGTTAGTGTCATTTTTTTGTTTTTTAGGGGTTGAGGAGTTGAGATGTTGAGGAGTTGAGGACCTTACTTCGGCTATATTAACCAACTGTCCTCAACATCTCAACTCCTCAACATCTCAACTTTCCATTTATTTTTCAACTCTCACCTTCATGTCATTCTCCAGGTTGATCTGGCCGGAGCTTACCACCACTTCACCAGCCTTGAGGCCAGAAAGCACGGCAGCATAGTCTCCGTAGATGTTGCCAAGCTGGATGGGGCGCAATTTGGCGACTCCATTTTCTACCACAAACACTTTGGCATCGCGGGCACTACCGACGATACACTCGCGAGGCAGGGCTAAAATGGATATCGAGCGACCGGTGTTGAATTCTGCTACTCCGTCCATACCTGCTTTCAATGGCGTAGCACCTGGATTATCCAGTTCGATCTCCACCAAAAAGCGTTGGGCATTGTCTGCTTTTACGTCGATCAGGTTGATGACACCAACGAAGGCTTTGTTCGGATACACATCCGTACGCAACTCCACCCGTTGGCCTTTTTTCACCTGAAGTACTTCATCGTCGGTCAGGTAAGCCGCCATTTTGAGGCGACGCACATCAATGATGTCCATGATTTTCATCGCAGGCGCCAGGAAAGCACCTTTTTCAATGGTTTTGCCAGAAACGGTACCGGAGATTGGCGCTTTGACATAGGTCATGCTGATCTGCTTCTCCAGGTTTTTGATGTTGGCTTTGATGTTGTCAATGCCGTTTTGAGCGTCATCTACTTGTTGTTGGGTAACGCCACCGTCGCCAAGCAGGTTTTTCAGGCGAGTTACGTCGTTTTCAGCCTTTTTAAGGTTGATGCGAGCCAACTCCAGTTGATTTTCCAGCAGATCGTTGTCTACGGCCAAAACCACTGCACCTTCACTAACAAAACTGCCATCTTTGACGTTCAACTGGGTGATCCGCCCTTGGGCTTCACTCATCACGGTCAGTTGTTTGATGGGTTGGAAGGTACCGTTGATTTCAAAGCCACCCTGGATATTCTGGCTACCCATGGTTGCTACCTTCACCGGAATTTCGGTATTGCGCACTTGGGTCAGTTTGCCGTCGGCTTCAATTTTTTCTTTATTTTTTCCCAATTGCCAAGCTGTAACTGCCGTAAGGCCACCGACTACAACCAGGGTGATAAGGATACCGATTATATTCTTCATTGTTGTTGTGTTTGATAAAAAAGGGTTATCAGGAATGAATCCCGCAAGCTGGATGGCCCGCGATGATTATTTGTACATTTCGCGGATTTTGCCATTGGCGTAATCCAGGTCTACTTTTGCGAGTTGGTATTGCAGCAAGTTGCCCAGGAAGTTCGATTGTACTTCCCGCATGGTTTTTTCAGCTACCAGTACTTCAGTGATGTTGGCGATACCTTCTTTGTAGCGCTTTTGCGTTACGCTATACACTTCTTCTGCCACTTTGCGGTTTTCGCGCAGGGCATTGAGGGTGTTCCAGTAGCTGATCACTTGTTGTTTGGCCTGACTGTGTTGCAATTGAAGGGACTGCATGGTCTGCTTGCGGTCTTCGGCAAGTTTCAACATGTCGATTTTGACTTGCTCCACCTTACTTTTGCGGTAAAAACCATCGAAGATAGGAATGCTCACATTGAGCCCAACTGCGGAGAAACTGAACCAGTTCTGGTTTTTGCCCAACTCTCCAAAACCATTGCCTTGACCCTGGAAGTTGTAATTGCCAAAAGCCCGTAGGGTTGGCCAGGAAGTAGCCCGCAATTGATCGGCGTTGAGTTGTTGCAAGGTGGTTTGTTGATCCAGCAGGGTGAGATCCAGCTTGTTTTGATAGCTGGGCTCAAAATAGGTTGGATCTACATTGGGCATTACAATCTCGCTGAGGGTATCACTCAGGGTCAGTTGCGTTTCCTGCGGCATGCTCATGGCAAACTTCAGGGCTTGCAGACCTTGTTCGTAGTTCAGCTCAAGGTTTTGCAATTGCGTTTGCAGAGTGATTTGATTGACGCGCAATTGGTCGACGTCCAGTTTTTTGGCCAAACCATTTTTGTATTGCAGGTCAGTCGCTTTGAGCAAACCATTGATTTGTTCCAGGTTGGCTACGATCAAATCGCGCTGCTTGTAAATGGTCTGAACCTGGTAATACAGTTTCACCACATTGTAGGCCACTTCTTCTTCCGTTTTTAGTTCTACAGTTTGGTTAAAGTTACCTACAGCTTTGATGGCTTTGATACCGACCCAGTATTGCTGACTGTACAACAATTGGTTGACTTCCGCACCAGCAGTGGTGTTGAGGTCGGTACCAAATTGTACCGGAACCAATTCATCGGGTTTGCCCTGGAAGAAGTTGGGAATCAATTGTGTCGCCAATTTCGCGTTGTACGTAAAGCCAACGCTGGCACTCACCTGTGGCAATCCCGTACTTTTGTATTCACGTACTTGCTCCAATGATTTGCGGGTATCCAGTTTGGCTTTTTGCAGCGTTGGGCTGTTTTTTAAAGCAAGCTGGACACTTTCTTTCACTGAAAGGGTGCTCTGAGCCGGGAGGAGAGTGCTCAGCAACAAAGTGCCCAGCAGCATCCCTTTAAGGCGCAGTACATTTAGGAATCCGTCATAATAACTCATAACCATCAGTTTAAATATCATGTGTCAACCCCACGGTGCGGTGGGTGTTTGGGTTCAAAAATTCACGCCCCCAGCACTTTGTTTCTCTCGGAGGTATTCATTGATCTTGCTCAGTCCTTGCTCGGAGGCTACGCCCCGTACAAAGTGATAGATGTATTCCTTAAAAACCTGATCGGGCTGAAACTCCCGAACGGGGAAAAGTGACTGATCAATCGGCAAATACAGACTGCCTACGTGCAGTCGGGCCATAATTTCGGGATTTAGGTCGCTGCGGTAATCCCCTTCGGCTATACCACGTTTTAGGTTGTCCAGAATGGACTTGTACACGTGGTCGCGTTGCATGTGGTCGATCATGTTCCAGGCCTCGGGGTAGTATTTTTTGAGGTCGTACACCACACTAGAGGTGAGTTCCTGGAATTGACCAATGATGTGCCGGGCCAGCAGCATGATTTCCTGCAAGGCATTGTTGGCGTGACTAATGATCAAGTCCATATCGCACACCTCATCCTGCAGGTGACTTTCAATCGTTTTGAGGATCAGGTCTTCTTTGTTTTCAAAAAACTGGTACAAGGTTTTTTTAGATATGCCGAGCTCCCGAGCAATGTCATCCATGCTCACACTTTTGATGCCGTAACGCATAAAGAGTGACTCCGCTCTACGCATGATCTGCTTCCTCGTGTCCTTATTTTCTTTTGTTTCCATATCGCGGCAAAGGTACGCTTATAAAAACTTTGGAAACCCGGAATGGTTGAAAAGTTTCCAAAGTTTTCCAAGTTTCTGGACAAAAGACAAGAAAGGGTCGATGAAAGTTTCAAAAAAGCCGATGTTTTTTTAATTTTTTTTCGACTTAATACGAACTCAAATCCATGGTCTAAATGCTTGACAATGTTTGGTATGTAAAAAATGCAGTCATGGCCTCATTCGCCAAATTAAATTTAGTTTTTGTCGCTTTTGGGGTTATGATTGTGGGTGAAATACCGCGAAGAGGCAATATCTGGGCTGGATTCATTTTTGTTGATTTGTGATTGGTTGTGCAAAATTATAGTATAAATTGTTAGAATATGCTGTGCGAACGCGACGGATTGCGGGGGTAAAAACGACAAACGGCAATAGTGCATGTAGCGCTATTGCCGTTTGTGATAGAAAAGTAAATAAAAGAGATGTTACTCACCAGTTTTTAATAAAAGCGTCCTCATATCCTCTATGGGTGTATAAATCAATTTGAAAACGGCGAATGCTTCCCGGAGGAATCGCGTTTTTGTAGAGCTTGCTTACAAAAAACCTCGAAAAATCACTGGCTTTAAAGTTCTTCAAAACGGCGTTGGCTACTCTTTTACCATCGATCCAAACGCCATACACCTCCGTACTGGACCAAAGTTGCAGCTGCTCGTTCGTAGGGGATTTTCTCGCTGGTGGTGGTAGCTTGGGAACATGCCTAGGAATGGTTTTGACTTCGGCTCGCTGGGCTTCGCTCATCATTTCGTAGATTTCATTTAGGCGATCTATTTTAAAATGATCAAGGCGAACCCAACGATTTTTTTTGCCCATGATGGCCGCAATAGTATCCCAATATCTTTTGACTTCGGCATTGTATTCGTCTAACAAGGCCTGGGATACGCC
>JAIYAV010000064.1 GCA_027488855.1 Saprospiraceae bacterium | reverse complement strand
GCTAATAAAATGTCGCTTTGGTAGTTTTACTTGATCCGAGACCTTACTCCCAAATCCACCCAACTCGGGTTCAACAACAAATCACTCGTTTTGGTAAAATGTTGCAAAGACTGCCGGTAACCCAGGCTGGCACTCCAGCGCGTAGCAATGCGATACGACACCGCGCCTTGGGCCGAAAAACCGAAGGCTTGAAAACTAGCCTTTGACAAGTCGCCGCTTTGGGCAACCAACAAACCTCCATTGTTTCTAGCAAACTGATAAGAATTTTCTGCTTTGTCAAATAAGGTGCTGCGGAGGTAATTTTCACCCAATTTGATACCGCCCAAATAATGCAAGTTTCCCCCCAGGGCAACGCCCAATCTTTTGCCAATCGGATGATACAAAGACAAGTTCAAATTGATGAACTGCAAGGTGATACTCGATACCGATTGAGCACTCTCCTGACTTGCTGAATTCACAAGCACAGGTATGTTCTGATCGGCCAGCTTGACCGCAGTCAAATTTTCCTTGCCTGCGGCATCGCGTTGAATGCTTTGAAAACCGACCTCCGTTTTTTCGTAAGCCAGACCTGTTTGCAGGCGCATTCTGCCAATCGGAATGGCATTCAAAAGCCCTACCCGATAACCACTCAATCCAGTTGTACCTGACGCCAATTGAGTGCCTGCCTCAGCCCACCATTCCAGCTTTTGTTTGGCACGTTGGGGTTTGATGCTGGGTTTTTCCAATTCCGTTAAGGGTGGATTCAAATCCGTTTGACGGGTAGCTAAGACTTGGCTCTCACCCCATCTTTCAACTGAAATTTCTTCACTTGAAGCGCGACCCAGCTCCTCTTTAGCAGGATTGGAAATGCTCACAACTTCCACTTGCGTTGCAGGAGCTGTAGTTGAAACCTGATTGTTCAACACATTGACGGGTGGCACTACATCACTTGTTGTTGGCTTCAATGCCGCTATTGCCGGAATATTTTGCTGAACTTGCGTGTCATTGCTCAGCTTGGTTTTTCCAGTTTTTTGCAATTGCCCTGCTCCTGGAGTAGTAACTGGCCTAGTAACGACTTCGGCCTTGTTTTCAGCTTTTGGCACAGGCGCTGATGTTGGCTCTTGGGGGTTGGTTTTGCTGTTTTTGTCAGCATTTGGTACAGTGTGTCCTTCCACCTGCGCAATTGCAGGCTGGTTTTGTTGTGGTTTTTCTACGGCAACCGGAATTTTGACATCCAATAAGGTATCACGGCCCAACAACACACACATGCCGAACGCAGGTAGGAACCACCACCAAAAGGCACCCCGACGTTTGCGTTCCGGCATTTCCCGATCCAATAGCTTGTGCATTTCCTGCCAAGCGTGATCGGCAAACAAATCCTCGTGTAAATTATCCCGCATAATTCCGTTGGTTATTGAGTTGACGATTGATCATCTCTTTCAATTCTTTTCGTGCAATGGACAGGTACCATTTTGAGGTCCCTTCACTCATCTTCAGTAATTCGCCAATTTCAGCGTGGGTATAGCCTTCAATCGCGTACAGCCGAAACACCCGTTGGCTGACATCTGGCAATCGTTCTACCAGGGTCAACAAATCTTCCAGGTACAAATTGGGCAAAGCAGAGGAACGTGTAGGCGCATCTCGTCCGTCCAACTCCAAAAAGTCGAATTTGCGGGTATTGTTTTGCCGAAAATAGTCGGACAAACAGTGAAATACCACCCGACGAATCCAACCTTCTAGCGATCCGCTAAAGGTAAAGGTGTCGATCTTTTGAAAAACCTTCAGGAAGCCATTGTTGATGATTTCCAGGGCTACGTCGCGGTCTTCGGTATAGCGCATACACATCCTCAACATCACCGGGAAGTACTTCCGATAAAGGAGTTCTTGATGGTAACGGCTATTGGCAGCACAGCCTGCTACGATCTCTTGCTCGGTATGTTGTTGCGGGTTTTGCGCCATGTTTCTAGTCCTTGGTATGGTGTTTTGATCTGATCGGCACTTCGACTTCGCTCAGTGACCGCTCTGATCAAAACAGTAGACCCATTTTTAACACCCAACGATTCAATTTGTAGTCATTTTCTCTGCGCCAGCGGCTGGTTTCCCACCAATCTTCGACCAGAGTGGCCCGTTGATGCCAGTAGCCCAGTTCGGTAGTTAGGCGGGTGGTTTTGTTATTGTGCCAAACTACCCCAAGCGCCGGGTGAATTCGCCAACCTCCTTTGAAAAAGTAAGCTTCGGTTTGTTTGTCTGCTGACCAGCCTAGGCTATACCCTGAATCAAGCAAGGCATAGGCGCGGTGGCGTCGATCAGGATTGTTGTAATACCGGACTTCCGCTACAATCGGGATGAGCCGATCTGAAATCCCGCCGAACATCAAGTTCATCCCGGTACCCAGGCCAAGGCCCAATCTTGGCGTCAATTGCATCCCAAAGCTGTATTCAATGCCCAGCCCAGTTCTACTATTGGCTGTTGTTTCGACGCCAAATGGGAAAAACAAGGCAAAGTTATTGTAAAAATTTCCGGCTTGCAAAAAAGGCTTTTCCGTTTTTTCAGGCTTCAAAAAATACTCCACATTGGTGGTGTGCGCTCCGGCCACAAATTTGTCCAAGAGTTCAAAAGGAATTTTCATCAAATTTCCTTCCTGGGTGCGGAATAACATGTCTTTGCCCAGCTCGTAGAACTGGATTTCACCCCACATCCTTTTCCCGGTTTTTAGGACGATCAGATCCTGCTTAGGGGCTTTTTTATTGCCCTCAACCTGAGTGTCATTTTGCCCTTCAACACTAGAAAGCATCAAAACAAGTAGCGCAAAAAGGTAGATGTATTTCATTGGCATTGTTTTTGGCTCCAACGCGATAATCTTGCTCAGAACTCCCCGAAAGTTCTCCATTTCCGGGGAGTTCTGAGCAAAGATCAAATCTTATTTTCAATCGATCTGCGTATCAGTTTGAAACTTTCAATACGCTCAATCGCACCAGTTTCTTTGGATTGGAATAATCGTACTGATAAATTCCGTTTTTCCCGGTGATGATCGCCAGGCTTTCTTTCTCCAGTGCGATGACGTCGAAGGCATCAAAGTCGTTCAAGTGAGACAATTGATTTTTATCTATCGCCAAATCGTCTTTGGCATCAAACACCTTCAAACCCTGGTCACTTTCACAAATCATCAGCACATCACCGGTGATGGACAAGCCAATGGGTTTGTGCAGAGGATAAGTTTTGATCAACTTGGGTTGGGTGATCTCCGTAATGTCCAACACATCCAACTGGTTGTTGAAGCCCTGACAAAAGGTGCCTTCGCGCAAGGTGACGTACGCCCGGTTGCCTTGGGCCACCACTGGGTCACAAGCTCTGGCGTGCTGAAAGTTGGCCAAAAACTTGGGTGCTTCAGGATCAGTTGCATCAAAGATTTGCATGCCATTCATGCCACCAATAAAGAGTTTGTCATCGTATGGAAAGATGGTTTCAATGTCCCAACCGATGCCCACATTACTGGCCATTTTGGGTGCCGTTGCATTCAGTAAGCTGAACACCCGCAAGTTAGAACGATCTACGGTATACAAATGGTTCTCGGTGATGGTAAATCTTGCCGTTGAGCCTCCAATACCTACCGTAGTTCCTCCGGGTGCGCCTACTTTTGAACCACTAGCGCTGTTAGCGCTTAATCTGATTGCAACATCAGCCTGCATCCACATTTCTCCACCCCGAAAAAAAACAATGCCACCTTGGTCACAAGAAGGAACACTTTCGGTGGTTTCGGTTTCTTTATAGGTCACCAAATAACCTTTTTCTGGATCGATGCCATAATTAGGAAATGCATCCTCTACCCTACCCGCAAATTTTGGGTTTGCTGGATCTTCAATGTTGATCATGACCAAATCCACCCAACTATCGGCGTAGAGGATATTGTTCCGCACCGCCATGTCGATGTTGCCAGGAATGGGCACGAATGACACGGGTACAGGTGCTTTGGGATTTCGATTGTCTACAATGTGCAGGCCTTCTTCGGGTTCATTGATGATCAGATAGCCCTCATAGACGTATATCTTACCCGCTTCTTTGATCGGCCTGGGTGCTTCGGGCAAAATGGTTTTGCGCAGCTCCTTACCATTGATGTATTGCGGATCATAACGAATGTAAGTCGTAGAGGTTTCACAGGAATCCTTCAAACAACTGGTCAGTGCTGTTGTTAGCAGCAGCCCCAATAGTCCAGTGAGAAAATGTTTACGTAGCATCATGTCAGGTTTTTTGCTAAGCTTTGGATTTTTGATCGTTCACTTTAAATCCAAAGCGAATAAGTTATCAGGAATTAGAATCAGAAAGTAGCTACTTCAAATTCGGAAGACGGGCCTTGGTAGAAAGAGGTTGGTAAATTGTAGATTTTTTTGCGCCAATCCGCTTATATTTCACTTATTTGCCCACTACTAAAAAGTATTTTATGAAAAACCTACACTTCATTCTCCTCCTGTTCTGCTTAACAGCCCTTGTACCCTCGGCCTTGCTTGCTCAAAAAAAGGCAAAAACGGCAGTCGTTGCAGATCCTTTTAAAGACATTGAAACTTACATTGAAAAAGCCCGTACCGACTGGCAGGTACCTGGAATAGGCCTGGCCGTGGTGCGCAATGGCAAAGTGATTTACGCCAAAGGCTTCGGCTATAAAGATGTGGATCAAAAAACACCCGTTTCTGCCAATACGCAGTTTGCCATCGGCTCCTGTACCAAAGCCTTTACCTCCTTTGGGGTATGCCAATTGTCGCAGGATGGGAAATTGAATTTGGGCTTACCGCTAAAAACTTACCTACCCGACTTCAAACTCCACGATGAATACGCGGGTGAAAAATTGACGCCCATCGACATGCTCAGCCATGTTTCGGGGCTGCCGCGCCATGATTTTGCCTGGTATGGATCGGCCCGCAACCGGGAAGCGTTGTATCAAGCCATTCCTTTGTTTGAACCTACGGTGAGTTTCCGGCAACAATGGCAGTACAACAATTTCATGTTCATGACTGCAGGTTATCTGGTCGAAAAACTATCTGGTCAAACCTGGGAAGCCTACACCAAAGCCAAAATTTTGGATCCCTTGGGCATGAAAGCAAGCAATTTTTCGGTAAGCGACATGCAAAAAAGCGCCGACTACGCCCTACCCTATGGCTGGGAAGACAAACCCATGGGCCCCGTTAAAAAACTGGATTTCCGCAACATTGACGCCATGGGCCCGGCGGGTTCCATCAATTCCAGCCCGAATGAGATGGCCAAATGGGTGACCATGCTGCTTCGCCAAGGCCAATACGAAGGGCAAACCCTATTGTCGCCTGAGCTGCACAAAGAACTGTTCAAACCACGCAGCATTGTCTCTACTGAGTTGGATTCCAGTTATTACACTTTTCACAATTTATACGGCTTGGGCTGGTTCATCACCGATTACCGAGGGCACCTTCGACACGAACACGGGGGCAACATCGACGGTTTTTCGGCCAGTGTAGCGCTGTATCCACGTGATTCGCTGGGTATCATTGTATTGACCAACATGAATGGGACTGGTCTGCCCGGAGTTGTACGCAATTATGTTGCCGACAAATTGCTTGGTTTGGCGACGGTGGATTGGAGCGACAAACAACTGACCGCCCTCAAAACAGCCTTAAAAGCAGGTGAAGAAGCGGCTCAAAAAGTGGTCGACAACCGTAAGAAAGGCACCAAGCCCAGCCATCCCATTAGTGATTACATTGGCAAATACAAAAATGAAGCTTACGGCGTATTTGAAATCAAAGCTAGCGGGGATACCCTGGCGGGAAAATTCAATGAACTGGAGGTTAAAGTTAGCCATTATCACTACGACGTATTTTCCCTAAGTGAAGGGGCGGTCAATGTAAATTTCAACGTACTCAGCAACCTGCGAGGGGAAATTGAAACGTTGGAAATTGAACTCCAAGCTGGCGTAAAACCCCTCCGCTTCGAGCGTTTCAACGAAGCCTTAAAAACCACCCAAAGTGACCTGCAAAAATTTGTGGGTGAATATGATTTGATGGGCGCTACGGTAAAATGTTTCCTAAAGGGTGACGTCTTATTTGTCAATGTACCAGGGCAAACCGACTATGAATTGGTACCTGTCGCGCCACTTAGGTTTGATCTAAAAATTGCCAAGGGGTATCAACTCGTTTTTGCTGAGGAGAATGGGAAGATTGTTACTGCTACTTTTGATCAGCCAAATGGGAAGTTTACCGCAAAGCGGAAGTAGAACAACAGGCAACGTTATTGCTGGTTTTGTTGTATCTTGGTTAGGTATGACCGCGTGAGGAAACCAGTGATTGCTATGAGAAAATTGCCTTATTCTTTCATTTTGATCTTTTGCCTGGGGATATTTCATCTACCGATGAGCTGTTTTGGTCAATCGGTAGATGAAATATGTGACAATGGCCGCGACGATGACCGCGACGGGCTCATTGACCTCAACGATCCCGATTGTGCCTGTGCAATCATTCAACCCAAGTCCCTGATTCCCAATCCCTCTTTTGAGGCATTCAACTGTTGTCCCCAAGACCGCAGTCAACTCAATTGTGCGGAAACCTGGATTCAAGCTTCCGAAGCCACCACCGATTATTTGCATACCTGTGGCTGGATGGGTTGGGACAATTTGCCCGTTCCTGTACCCTTTCCCGATGGCGACGCCGTAGTAGGTTTTCGTAATGGCCGGTTCAGCCAACAAATGGACGATCCAAACTGGAAAGAATATGCCGGAGCTTGCCTGCTAGGGCCATTGAAAGCCAAAACGGCTTACAAGTTTAAATTTTGGGTAGGCTTTACCGTTGGAGCTCAATCGCCACCTACCAATATTGTTTTTTATGGAGCTACGGATTGCGCGGTCTTACCATTTGGAAAAGGCAACACCCTGCATGGTTGCCCACTCAATGGTCCAGGCTGGGTGGAGTTAGGTCGAGTAGCCGTTCGGGGTGCCAATGAATGGATCCAATACGAAATCAATGTAAGCCCCCAACAGAATATCCATGCCATGGCCATAGGGCCTGACTGTGAGGTTTCTGCTCAGGCCACCAATCCCTATTATTTTTTTGACAATTTAGTGCTTGACGAACAGCGGAATTTCGATTATAAAATCAGCGCCAAAGGGTTTCCTTGTACCAATGATCAATTTTTTCTGGAAGTCCCGGTAGTAGAAGGCTCCAGTTACCAATGGTACAAAGAGGGAGTAGCGCTGGTTGGTGAAACCAGATCGAGCCTGCAAGTCAAAACTGGCGAGGGGCGATATCAAGTGCGCATCAGCGACGATGAAGGCTGCCGCGTCACCTTGCCTTACATGCATTCATTTCCACGTTCTAACAATTCTATTTCCGAAAAAATCTGTCCGGGAACCAGCTACAATTTCAACCAAAGCTTGCTTCGCACTGCGGGGGAATACATCGACACCCTCAAAACCATTCACAATTGTGACAGCATTGTTCGCTTAAGTTTGAGCATTGAAGACGATTTGATGGATACCGTTCAGGCGCGGATTTTGGAGGGAGAACAATTCAAAGTTGGCAGTCGGCTATATGGCTCACCCGGGCAATTTATCTCCACCCTCAAATCGACGATCGGTTGTGACAGCACGGTGCTGCTCCGCCTTGATTTTTACAAAATATTCTTCCCCACGGGCTTTAGTCCCAACGATGATGGCAAAAACGACCGCTTCGGCTTTTATGGCGGTGAAGAACTCCAACGGATTGCCTCTTTTCATGTTTTTGACCGTTGGGGTGGTTTGGTCTGGTCTGCTCGTGATGTCCCACCGGGGGATGAGGCGGCATTTTGGGACGGTTCTGCCCGCACCAAACCCGCTCCCGAGGGCTTGTATACCTATGTGGCCACGCTCATTCTGGCCGATGGGCGGGAACATGTGCGGTATGGGGGCGTTACGCTGGTGAGGTGAGTGTTATTAATTACAGTGCTACTGAGCGATTTTTTTCTTAACACGAAGGACATGAATTGCCTCCAGCTTTAGCTGGTGGATCGAGGCATTCCTGCTTGATTTGGCTTTAGCCCTAACCTAAACTTAGCAACAGGGCTAAAGCCCAAAAACTAGCATTCAGTGCTTATCCACCAGCTAAAGCTGGAGGCAATTCATGCCCTCCGCTTCTCATAAACACAGTTCGTCTACCCTACTCACTCCAAGCATTCCCCACCTCTGCCACTGGCAAACAAGCGATATACGCCCCCGGTACCGGATCATAACTCAAAATTTTGGTACACACCTCCTCTGAAGTATAGTATCCAAAAAGGGTCAGGCTTTTCAGATTGCGGAAAAAATCGGTCGGCTGCGGAGGTGCCAAGGTGATCCCCCACACCGAAGGCGGCTGGGTGGCGGCGGCTTTGTCCATCGCCAGCAGCAAGGCGTTGCGCTCCTCCGGGCTACATTCCGCGAATGCTTTGCCGTGTTGCTTTTTGCTATCCGATTCAATTTGCTCCAAACCAGCCACAAAAGCCTTTTGATCCCCCTCGCCCAACACCTCTTTCAGCATTTTGTCGATGAATTGGGGAACGCCCAGCTCTTTAGCGCCTGGAGTGGCTGTTTTGGGCAAGATGGTTTCAGTGACTTCAGCCAGGGTAGCGGCTTGATTTTTGGATAAAAACATGGGTTGCCAGTCCAATTTGGCCTCTGCCTGGCAACTTAAAAACAGGGTGCTCAAGCTAGCCGAAGTTACGGCATAACCCAACAGCCAACTGGAAGATATGATGACATCGCGACGATTCATGTGTTTCAATTTTAGAGGTTCCCTTTTTTCAATTCACTCACCGCAAAATCCACCGCGCGGGCAGTCAGCGCCATGTAGGTGATCGACGGATTCACGCAGGAAGCCGAGGTCATACAGGCGCCGTCGGTGACGAATACGTTGGATACGGCGTGGATTTGGTTGTTCCCATTCAGCACCGAAGTTTTGGGATCACGCCCCATGCGGGCTGTGCCCATTTCGTGTACCCCTACGCCCAGTCCACCCGCGTAATCGAAGGTGATCACGTCTTTGAATCCAGCAGCACTCAACATTTCGGCTGCGTCGGTTTTCATGGCTTCGCGCATGTTGAGTTCGTTTTCGCGGATTTTGGCATCGAGTACCAGGAGTGGAATGCCCCATTGGTCTTTTTTCTCTGCGTCCAAACTGGCCTGATTTTCGTGGTAGGGCAGGCATTCGCCAAAACCCATCAGGGCCATGTTCCAGGGGCCGGGTTTGAAGAGGGATTCTTTAAATTCAGCGCCCACTCCGGGGCTATTGGTGCCTCGACCCCAGTTGGCCCGGCTGCCACCATTCCCTTGGTAATCGTAACCGCGCAGGAAGTTGGGGTTTTTCGTTTTGTCGTCCAGGTTGGTAAAACGGGGGATAAACAAACCCGTCGGGCGGCGGCCTTTGTAATACTCGTCTTCCAGCCCTTCGTATACGCCCATTGCGCCCGTGCGGTAGTGGTGATCCATGAGGTTGTGGCCGAGTTCACCGCTGTCGTTGCCCATTCCTTTGGGAAAACGGTCGGAAGTAGAGTGCAACAGGATTTGAGTGGTGGCCAAGGTAGAAGCACAACAAAAGATAACTTTGGCGTAAAACTCGATCATTTCTTTGCTCTCGTGATCCACGACACGGACGCCGGTGGCTTTTTGGGTCTTTTCGTCGTAAATGATGGAATGTACGACCGAATTGGGGCGAATCGCAAAATTGCCAGTGAGATTGGCTGCCGGAAGGGTGGCTGAATTGCTACTGAAATACGCACCAAAGGGACAGCCGCGCGAGCAGCGGTTGCGGTTTTGGCACTTACCCCGCCCGAGTTCCAGGTGCCAAGGCTGTGGTTCAGTGAGGTGGGCGACGCGGCCAATGGTGATGTTTCGACCTCTAAATTTCTTTTCCACTTCCTTTTTGAAGTGTTGCTCCAGGCAATTCAACTCCATGGGTGGCAGGAAGTAGCCGTCGGGCAGGTGATCGAGGCCCAATTTTTCGCCGCTGATGCCCACAAATTTTTCTACGTAGGTGTACCAGGGCGCGATGTCTTTGTAGCGAATTGGCCAATCGACAGCGATGCCATCTTTTAAATTTGCTTCAAAATCTATATCAGATAAGCGGTATGTTTGGCGACCCCACATGATTGATTTTCCTCCCACGATATCAGGACGGAACCAGTCGAAGCGCTTAACTTCTTTGTATAATGCATCAGAGTCATTCATCCAATACTTCTCGGTCATCTC
>JAIYAV010000366.1 GCA_027488855.1 Saprospiraceae bacterium | reverse complement strand
TGCACGATGCTTTTTGCCAATCAATCGGGATGTCGGTGGTGGATTTTTTTTTTTTTTTTTTCGAAAAACTGCCCACTTCGGTGACCATTGGCATCAAGGATGTAGAAGGTACCCTGGCCGATGCACAGGAATTTGTGGAAGCGGGATTCAAAATTTTAAAAGTCAAGCTGGGCCAAAACCTGCAACTGGACATCGAACGCCTCATCAAACTGCGGGAGCGCTTCGGCTACCTCATCGGCATTCGGGTCGACCCCAATCAGGGTTATTCCTACAAAGATTTATTGCTGTTTGACGCTTTGACGGAGTCGCTGCACATCGAACTGGTGGAACAACCCGTCAAGGTAAGTGACATGCACCTGCTCGGCGGCTTGCCTGCGGACATGCGCGACCAGATTGCTGCCGACGAGAGTTTGTTGCAACTGCCTTCCGCCCTGCAATTGCTCACTCCCGATCGCACTTGTGGCATCTTCAACATCAAATTGATGAAGTGTGGGGGTATTCAGGCTGCTCAGGAAATTGCCAATGTGGCTCAAGCTGCTGGCATTGACCTGATGTGGGGCTGCAACGATGAGAGCATTGTAAGCATCACCGCTGCACTGCACGTGGCTTTTGCTCAACCGCATACAAAGTACATCGATCTGGATGGCAGTTTTGATTTGGCGCAGGATGTGGTGAAAGGGGGATTTGTGTTGGAGGATGGGTACATGTGGCCGGGGGAGAAGGCGGGATTGGGTTTGGAAATATTGTAGGGGCGACCTTCACGGTCGCCCACAGGATACAATTGCGACCGCAATGGGTCGCCCACAAGACACACTACCATTTACGGTCGCACTGCGAGGGAACCCGCGAGGGGTTCCCCTACACGATATCCACATTCCGCTCCACCCGTTGCGCCTCTGGCTTCTTGGGTAGCGTAATGATCAGTACCCCTTCCTCCTGCTTTGCTACAATGCCTTCCGTCTCGATCTCTTCGTTCAAATGGAAGACCTTCTCAAAAGACTTGATCGGAAACTCCTGACGGATGAAATTCGGGCGGTAATCCTCGGGAATTTCGCGGGTACCACTCACATACAGCACGTCGTCGACTACCGTGATGCTAATGTTAGCCTTGTCGTAGCCGAGGGCGTAGAGGTGGATTTCGTAGTACGTATCCGTTTCTGCTACGTTGGCGGGGATGTTGTACTTAGGCCGACGGTGCATGCCTCCACCGTGGTGGGGACGGCCATGATGACGACCATGATGTTGATGTTTTGGGGCACAGTTTGCCCACTTGGCCATTGCGTGTTGCCAATGCATAATGAATGGTTTTGAATGGGCGACCACCCGGGCCGCCCTCAATGAATAATTGATATGGAATAAAATGGAAATAAGCAGTTAAACCAAATCCCGGTCGTTGTACAAGGGTCTGTTGTCGTCCTGGATTTCTACCTTTCTGGCCCCACAACCCCGGCTGAACTTGTGGCGGAATGCATCGTATTCTTCATCACTCATGCCACGGATGCGGTCGGCAAAGGCGGGGACATGATGACCCCAAAAATGCCGACGCCACTTGCGCCGCATCACGAATTTAAAGATGGCCCCAAAGATGAAAAACATCAAAAAGGCTTTGAACAGGAAAAAGGGTACCAGCCACAAGCCCATGAACAATAGCAGGGCTGGTGCAAAAAATAGCACTTTCATTTCTTTGTATTTTGAGATTAACAATCGGTGATTTCTCGTCACATTTGGGTAGACGGGGAGGCGGGGAAATTACTTTAAAAAATGTGGAATTTTTTTAGATTATTTTTTAAGTGACTGGTTGTCAGACTTTTTCCCACGAATAAATTCGTGGGTTGGGGCGATAGGGTGGCCTCCCACGGATAAATCCGTGGGTTGGCGGAATTTCTTGGGGAATGGAAGGCCAACACACCCACACTTTCACACCTTCACACCCACACCCTATCTTATGGGCCAACACACCCACACGATCACACTTCACACCCACACCCTATCTTGCGGATAAATCCGTGGGTTGGCAGAAGCTTTTGGAGGAATGGAAGTCCAACACACTCACACTTTCACACAACACACTCACACCCTATCTTGGCTGACAACGCTTTTTCCATTCCGATTTGAAGCGCTCGCGTTCTTCGTCGCTCATGTCCATCCATTTTTCGCGCCATTGTTGGGCTTTGGGGTGGTTGGGGCCGCCGCCGCGACCTCCAGGGCTGTTGAAGCGAAAACCGCCAAATAGGATGCGGCAGAGAATTAGCAGTCCTACGGCTTGCCAAAAATTGATGCGTTGGAGCGGGGTGATTTCGGCCAGGGTGTTATTCCACAACAACATCACGACATAGCCCATCAGCATGAAGAACAGCGGGAAGGCGAGGATGAAGAAACCTATTTTTCTTTTCCAGTATGGTTTCATGGCTTAATCATTGTTCAGTTCATCGTACAAGGCTTGGAGGCGTTGGCGGAGGTGTTGCACCGCGTAGCGCTTGCGCGAGATGATGGTTTTTAAATTTTGCTGGGTCTTGTCGGCAATTTCTTGCAAGGTCAGGTCTTCCAGTTCATTCCACACAAAAACCTGGCGTTGGTTTTCGGGCAATTCGTCGAGGGCGCTCATGAGGGTTTGCCAGAAGACTTCTTTAAAAAACTCGTCTTCGGGTGAATGGCTGTCTGAGAGCAGGATTTCTTTGACGTTGAGGTTGCCTTCTTCGTCTTCGTAACTCAAGTCGTCCAGCGATTCTGTGCCCTTTTGGCGGTAGGTATCGGTGATGCGGTTGCGCGCCACCTGGTGGAGCCAGCCACTGAGGCTTTCAATCTCGTCCAAATTGCCAAGGCGACTGAGCTGCACCCACACGTCCTGGAGTATGTCCTCGGCCTCTTCCTCCGTACGGACGCGCCCACGGATGAAGCGGAACAAGCGGCTTCCGTAGTTGCGGATGGTAGAGAGAATGGTGGTTTTTTCGCTCACGTTTTGATTTTGACAAAACCAAAGATAAAGATAAACTCAAATTCCAATGCTATACAGGAACCCCACAAGACGAAACAAGGTTCAAAAACGAAAAACTTAACCACAATGGAGAAAAAAAGAGTCCTTTTAGTGGGGCTGGAAGAAAACGAAGCCCAGCACATTCGTCAAAACATAGATCATTTGGTGCTCATTGCTGATACTTTACCCAACGCGAAATTGGTGAATGGTGAATTGTGGGTGGAAAGCCGGACGGTGATGGGCCGATATCTGAAAGTAGATTTGGTCATTTACCATGGAATTTTTGACAACGATTTTGATTTCATCACCATGTTGGCCTTATGGAATGGCCCCTGTTTGCCCAATGCCCTGGGCATGATGGATTGTCGCTTGCGGCATTCTGGATTGGTGCGGGCACTAAAAATATCCAGCTTTGGAAATGCACCTAGAGGAATGTCAATTAACCCCGAAAATTGGGTTGCCGAAACCGATACCGTAGCGAAGTGGGGCAATTGGCATTGTGGCGACAACAAACTCCGCTTCACTGGTACTTGGCAAACTACCGAACCTACCGTGTTTGAACCATTCATAGTCGGTGAAGCCGTTCGAATTATGCTCATCGGCTCAGCTTCCTGGCAAATTAAACTAGAAGGTGAGGATTGGCTAAAATCCATTCACGACCCAGCGGCCAACGCAATGCCCATTGATGACGATTTATTGATTGACACCCAAAATCTGGCCAAACACTTCAAGCTGGATGTGATTGGGGTAGACTATATGGTGAGTTCAAGCGGCGAGAAATACCTGCTGGAAGTAAACCACATCCCCAATGTCACCATCTTTCCATTTATCAACAACGCTTATTTAAAGTATGCTGTTGAATGGTGTAAAAAGCAGTGATGGATACGGTGCTGGGCTCAATACCCCAGCACTGTATCATCCTCCGCCCGATTGTCGGCCACACCTTCCAGCTTCCCATCCTTTCTGACCAGGATAGATTCCACCAATCCAATGCCCGACCATTCCACAATTTTATGCCCCATCGCTTGTAGCTTCTTCCTAGTCGCCTCATTAGCAGCACCCTTTTCCAGGTACAACTCATCAGGCGACCACTGGCTGTGGAAACGTTTGGCATGGGTTGCGTCAGTCATGTTCATCTTGAAGTCGATGACATTGGTGATGACCTGAAAAACGGAGGTGATGATGGTGGTTCCGCCAGGAGTGCCTACTACCATACAGAGTTTGCCGTCTTTAGTCACAATAGTGGGGGTCATGCTGCTCAAGGGCCGTTTGCCGGGCATGATGGCGTTGGCATCGCCGCCGATGGCACCGTAAAGATTGGGTACACCAGGTTTGGCGCTGAAATCGTCCATTTCGTTGTTGAGCAAAAAGCCGGCACCACCAACCACGGTTAATGCCCCGTAGCCGCCGTTGAGGGTGGTGGTGATCGCAACCGCATTACCATCCGCATCTACAATGCTGTAATGGGTGGTTTGTTTGCTCTCTTTTCCAGTAAATTCACCTCCTTCGATGGCCTTGCTGGGTGTCGCTTTTTTTGGGTCAAAATTGGCAAAACGCTCCTGGATGTACTGGCTATCCAGCAAATTGGCGATCGGAACGCCATAAAAATCAGCATCCCCCAGGTGTTTGGCGCGATCGGCGTATACCCGGCGTTCAGCTTCGGTGAAGAGGTGAATGTGCTCGGGGGAATGGAAGCCCATTTTGCCCAAATCATATGGCTCAACCATGCCTAGGAGCTGAAACAATGCAATGCCACCGCTGGAGGGTGGAGGCATGGAAATCAGGTCATAACCCCGGTATTTGCCCAATAGGGGTTTGCGCCAAACGGCGTGATAATCGGCCATATCCTGAGCTGTGATCCAGCCACCACCACGCTGCATTTCCGCTGCGACCAAATCGGCAGTTTTGCCTCCGTAAAAACCATCGCGGCCCTGGTCGCGGATGCGTTGGAGGGTTTCGGCCAGTTCGGTTTGTACCAACAAGTCACCTGCTTTCCACTTTTGCGTACTGTCGGCTTTGACAAAAGCGCAAGCCTTGGTGTTGTTGCTGAGGAAACCCTTCCTGTATTCATTGAGCCCGGATGCCTCAGCTTCAGTAATGTGAAAACCCTTTGCTGCCAAATCAATCGCAGGCTGGACTAGCCGCTTCCAATCCTTGAGTTTGGAATACTTTTTAAACATTTGCCAACAACCTTCCACACTACCGGGTACACCAGCGGCCAGATGCCCTTCGATGCTCTTGCCGTTGATGACATTGCCTTCTGCGTCGAGGTACATGTCGCGGTGGGCTTTGGCGGGCGCTTTTTCCCGAAAATCCAGGGTAGCGACCTCCTTACCATCCCCGCTGCGGTAGACCAAAAAACCACCGCCGCCAATGTTGCCTGCGGCTGGGTAGACTACCGCCAGGGCCAGATGGACGGCTATTGCTGCATCGATGGCATTGCCACCATCCTTGAGCACGGCTAGACCTACTTCGGAGGCTAAAGGATGGGCAGTGCTGACGATGGCACTATCGGCCAGGGTGGATTTTTGGATGGAATAGCCGGTGAAGGTTGGTTGCTGCTTGCAGGCGGCCAGGGTTAGGAATAAGAGGGCAAAAATGCAAAGGTTAAGGCGCATGGATGAAGGGTTGAATGAGTCGAAAAATTGGGATGTAGCAGCTTCGCTGCTGGGGTTTTTCACCACCTAAGAAACCTAAGGCACTAAAGATACACCTTAGAAGTTACTTATCCTGAGGTGTATCTTTAGTGCCTTAGGTTTCTTAGGTGGTGAAAAATCAATCAAGCAACGCGCAAACCGTTAGGCACTGCCCGCT
>JAIYAV010000368.1 GCA_027488855.1 Saprospiraceae bacterium | reverse complement strand
ATCAGGGGTATTTAAAGTAATTTTAAAGATTGACAATGGATGTGGGTATGACACGGCACAGGCTACGGTTCGAGTCAATCCCGCACCAAAGGTCGTTTTCAACCATGCCCCTACCGTTTGTGCAAAAGATTCCTTGTTCCTTAATAACTTCTCCCCCAATACCCTTGGTGCATTCTGGGATTTTGGGGACGGTCAAACCAGCAACTTAAAGAACCCCAAACACGTTTATGCTGATTCCGGAACCTATACCATAAAACTGACCGTTTTTGCCGTGACTACAGGGTGCCCGGCTACCGACTCCAGTATTGTACGGGTTTTACCCAATCCTAAACCTGGATTCCGGCATCCTAAAGACGGGTGTGTGCCTTTGAACATTGCCTTAATTAATACTTCCAGCAATGGGAAATATTACTGGTGGGATTTTGGGGATGGCAATACCTCTACCGAAACGGCACCAAAGCACGAGTATTTAGTAGCGGGCCGGTACACCATTGCCTTGGCAGCCACCGATACGTTGGGCTGTACGGGGGATACCTTGCGTTCAGAGATACTGATTCACCCCAAGCCCAAAAGTAGGTTTGCGCCCCTGATCGATAAAATTTGTGGGTTGCCCTTGCAGGTCAATTTCCAAAATACTTCTGAAGGCGCTAGTGGCTACGACTGGTCATTGGGGAATGGATTTAGCTCAAAATTGCGTGAACCGAGCACAAGCTACAAGGATTCGGGTCTTTACAACATTCGTTTGATCGTTTCCAATGTATTTACTTGCAAGGATACTTCTTTCCAAAAAGTTCGGGCACTGGAAACTCCATTGGCTGATTTCAAGGTAGATCCTAACATGGGTTGTCAACCATTCCGACCCATCATTACCAACTTGAGTTTGGGTTCCAATCAAACATCCTGGCGATCAAGTGATGGTCAAACCAGCCGGGAATTCAACCCCAAGTTCTTTTATCCAAACACAGGGATATATGCGATAAGGCTGATTGCTGGTGCATATGGGCTTTGTTTTGATACGCTCACCATTGATTCAGCAATCACGGTAAAGCCTTCACCTAGAGCTGGGTTTAAGTATGAAGAATCGAATACTGAGCCTCCTGATGGCACAGTCATTTTTACGAATGAATCGAGCCCGGATGCCATCAAGTTTAAGTGGGACTTTGGGGATAATGAGGAATCTGAGCTAAGGGATCCTACTCATCGGTATTTCCAAAATGCACCTGTCACTGTGACTTTAGTCGTTGAAAATGCTGCTGCTTGTACTGATACCGCTATGAAGACTATAAATTTTCGGTTTATCAAAGGTTTATTTGTCCCTAATGCATTTACCCCTGAAACCGGGCCTGAGGCGGTCAGGATATTTTTACCTTCCGGGGTTGGTTTACGTCGGTACAAACTATCCATTTACTCGCGCTGGGGGCAATTGCTGTGGGAATCGATAGAACTTACCCCAGAAGGACGGCCTAAAGAAGGTTGGGACGGTTATTACAATGGAAGTTTGATGCCTCAGGATGTATATGTGTGGAAAGTGGAAGCTGAATTTGATGATGATTCCATTTGGAAAGGGAGTCCTGATCGCAAAAAGAGGATTCGAAAGAGTGGCACGGTGCATTTGCTTCGGTAAAAAAGGAATCCAGGTGTAGTGGTCTTTGTTCATTTTGTTACCCCTGCACTTGGGTTCTTTTTTTTGTTCATGCCCCCCTCAAGTCCGATTTGGGTCTATCAGCCTATAAAAGCCCCCTTCCACTTTTCCCCCACAAATCCTATCTTTGCACAAAGTACCCATCAACATGGCACAAAATCTTCCGCTTGGTTTACAGGATTTTCGGAGCATCATCGAAGGCGATTACAAATACATCGACAAAACCAGGCATGTCTACCAAATGTGCAGCACGGGGAAATACTACTTTTTATCCCGTCCCCGGCGGTTCGGGAAATCCATGACTTTGGCCGTGCTGCAAGAGTTGTACCTGGGCAGTCGGGACTTGTTCAAGGGTTTGTGGATTCAAGACCACTGGGATTGGAGCCGTACACATCCTGTCCTTCGGATTTCTTTCAGCGCTTTGGGTTTCCAGGAGAATGGACTTCAAGCCTCTCTTTCCTTTGCCCTGGATGAGCTTATTCATGAACATCAAATTCCAGCAATTCAAGGCAATATCAGCAATAAATTCGCACACCTCATTAAACAACTTGCCAAAAAAAGCAAAGTTGTGGTTCTCATTGATGAATACGATGCGCCCATCATCAACTACCTTGGCAAAGCAATCGACAAAGCTTATGAAAATCGGGAACTCCTCAAGAGCTTCTACACGGTGCTCAAGGATCTCGACTCCTATCTCGAATTCGTTTTCATCACGGGGGTTAGCAAATTTTCCAAAGTGGGCATCTTCTCGGGCATGAACAACCTCACCGACCTAAGCATGCACCCACAATACGCTACCATGCTGGGGTATACGCAGCAGGAATTGGAAAGCAATTTTGCCGAAGAATTGAGCGGGAGTTCCCAAAAGCTATCGCTCAGTAATCCCGAATTGCTGGACAAACTGCGCTGGTGGTACAATGGCTACCGTTTTGAAGAAGATGCTGAAACCGTATACAATCCCGTTTCGATCAATAATTTTTTCAATCAGAATAAGTTTGAAAACTTCTGGTTCGAAACGGGCACCCCCTCTTTTCTCATCAATCTACTCAAGCAGGAGGGCATCTTCAGCTTCACCAATGACCCTCAATCCAAACAGAGTTTCGATACCTTCGAGCTGGAAAACCTCAATGTATATGGCCTCTTGTACCAAACGGGCTACCTGACCATCAAATCGCGCAACCCCTTCGGCTTGTACGAGCTCGGCTACCCCAACCATGAAGTGGAGTACGCCATGAATGGCTATCTTTTTGAAGCATTCAGTGGCCTGCGCTATGGCGAAGGGCTGCCGCTCGTGTTCAAAATCGAAACTTTGCTGCGCAACCAGCAATTAGAGCAGGTTATGCAAATATTGCAAGGCATGTTCAAAGATATTCCCTACCAATTGCACGAACACTATCCAGAAAAGTTTTTCCACGCCGCCATTCACCTGCTCTTCACCTATATGGGCCTAAGTGTACACAGCGAAGTGTGTATGGCCGACGGGCGCGCAGACGCCGTGGTAGAAACCCCCACCCACATCTACCTGTTTGAATTCAAACTCGACCAAAGCGCCGATGTAGCCCTGAACCAAATTCGCCAAAAACAATACTACCAGGCCTTTTGGCTAAAAGGAAAGCCAGTGCTGGGGCTAGGGGTGAATTTTTCTACTCAAACCAAAAACATTAAGGATTGGAAGGTGGAGCAGATGGGGTAGGTTAATTACTGGTAAAGATAAACGTATGGCCATGCTCAGCCCCAAAAACTCATTTGGATTTCTCCTACCAATTCCCTACCTTTGCGCCGCTTTCGCCCTAAAATCAACCTTAGGCCGAGCTACATTGTTGAACAGGTATACCGTTTAAGCCCAAACGATGAGAAAAATTGAGTTGGATATAGTTGCCCTTTCCCATAGTGTTACCCAGTCTCACAACTATGCGGTAGTACTGGGAGAGAAGAAAGGTGCCCGCCGTTTACCGATTGTCATCGGTAGTTTCGAGGCACAGGCCATCGCGGTGGCCATGGAAAGAATGACACCCAACCGCCCACTCACCCACGACCTGTTCAAAAACGCCCTGGAGACTTTCAACATCAACCTCAAGGAGATCATCATCAACAACCTGCTCGATGGCATTTTTTATGCTCGTCTGGTGTGTGAGCGCGATGGTGATGTGACCGAGGTGGATTCTCGTACTTCAGATGCACTGGCGATGGCCGTTCGGTTCAACTGCCCGATCTATACCTACGAGTTCATTTTGGATGCTGCTGGGGTAGTTCTCGAAGATACCGAAGGTAGTGATGAAGATGAGGAATTGTTTGCTGCCGCACCTTCTACCGGAATGTCCGACAACCCACTGGCCTCCTACTCTACCGAGGCCCTGACCCGTATGTTGGATGAGGTACTGGATGAGGAGAATTATGAGAAGGCGGCGCAGATTCGGGATGAGATTGAGCGGCGGAAGTCGAGTTGAGTTTGACTGGAATCAAATACAATTGATTCTCGGGTTATAAACGAAAAAAGCCAGGCTGAATGTTCAGTCTGGCTTTTTTCGTTGTGGTATTCCCGGATCAACGGTGATTAGTCAATCCAGGAATACCAGGAGAATAGTTAAACTTTTTACAACGGATTCTGAACCGCTGCTTTATTGGAATCCAATTCCCGACGAGGGATCAGGAACTGCCAACGTGGGTCGCCAGCAGGTACATCGTACAAAATGGCAACTGCGGCAATGTGGCCAATTCCATTGCGGTTCAAAGGTTGGTTCAAACGCTTCAAATCCAGCCAACGGTGGCCTTCACCCCACAATTCGATGCGGCGGTGAAACATGATTTCGTCGATCAGATCAGCTCCAGTTTTGGTTGACTGTACATAAGAAGGATCACGTTGTTTTACCAGATCAAACAGTGCCTTAGCCGCACCAGCATTATCGCCGCTACGCGCTTTGGCTTCCGCCTCGATGAGGAACATTTCACCGGAACGCATGTAGGGTACATCACCCATTGTACTGGTACTTGGCGTACCTGGCAAGCGAAACTTCTGTACGATATATGGTGCCCGAACGCCTCCTGGAGGTACGATCGAATTGCTGGCAGTTGGTGCCTTCACCCACATTTTCGAGCGCACATCAGTAGCCGGAATCACATCATACAAAAGTTTGTTGATGGTCTTTGGCGTTTGGCGGTTCACCGAAGAATTGTAGTTAGAAGAAATGTAAGAGTGATACCCTCCGAAAAATTCGGATTGATCTTCCAGGTGGTCAAATCCCCACATCCACTCGGGGTTGGCGATGTCGGCAAAACCTTCTTGGTATTGTGCAACGGACATCAGCGCAAAGCCCTGACGTGCCTCAGTAGCAAAAGTTACCGCCTTTGCCCAATCCTGCTGTACCAAAGCAACTCGAGCTTGCATGCCTCTCACCACATTTTTGTTAAAATGCGATTTGGCTGCACGAGCAGTAGTGAGCAGCGCAGCAGCATCCTCCAGGTCTTTATTGACTTGAGTATACACCTCTTCAACAGTATTGCGAGGTAATCCCTCGGTAGTTGGCGTCAACACCAGAGGAACACCTAATGTACTATTCGGCTTGGCCGTGGCATCGTAACGTTTGCCGTAATACTGTACCAAATTGAAATAAGCGAACCCACGAATAGCCAAGGCTTCCCCTTTTACTTGGTTACGCTCAGCTGGGGTACCAGCAGCATTGTCGATGCTGGCGATGGCTACATTGGCATTGCCAATCAAGCGATAAAATAACTCATAAGGAAAAATCGACATAGTACCTACATCGCTGCGGTGCGACAACCAGCGCTGTTCGTTAAAGTGCCAGTTGTTGGAAGCATTGGGGAATACCAAATCCTCGCCCATTACATCATTGATAATCATCAATGCAGGGTAGCCAGAGTGCCCTTGTGAGCCCTGGTACCGAAAGATCATGGCGCGATAAATGCCATTGATGGCCGCAGCGGCACTTTTAGTGGTGGTATAAGCAGAAGCAGCATCTACACTACCGGTAGGCGCCGTTTCAAGGAAATCCTCTTTGCAAGAGTTCAATGCGAAGCATGAACACAAAACCGTAAGGAGAAGAAATTTATATTTTAACATGGTTAGAGTGATTTAGAAAGTTAAAGAAACGCCGCCAACGAAGTTGCGGTAGAAAGAATACGTGTTGCCGGTTACCCCAGAAAAGTCACCCAATCCGTTCATCCCTTTACGCTTGTTCCACAACGCAAGGTTTTCGCCACTTACAAATACCTGTGCGCCCTGGATTTTCGCTTTCTTGGCAAGTTTAGACGGAATGTTGTAAGTCAAAGAAATGTTGCGCAAGTTCAATGAAGTACCATCGGTCAACCAACGATCGGAAGCACCATCAAAATCCACAGCCCGCCCTACGTCAGCGCGTGGTACTTCGGTAACGTCACCAGGCTTCTGCCAGCGGTTCAGGATATCGACGTGTTTGGCTGCACCATACCCGGCCGAGTTCATCAAGGTTGCGTAAGAAGCATCGTAGATCAAACCACCGATTTGGTATATAAACAATACCGACAAGGTAAATCCTTTGAATTCAATGGTATTGGTCAAAGCCCCGGAAAAATCTGGAATAGCCGAACCATTGTAGTGGAATCGGGCGTTGTTCAAGCTGTTGGTCAGCGTGTCCCCACTTTCTGTAATGCGAGAATTGGCAGCTACAAATGCTGCAGCACGGTATTCCCCATCACCATTGACTGGGTTTACACCCCTCCAATCTCTCAGCCAGTAGTCAAACTGGGAGTTACCCACGCGCAGTTTTTTGGTGCCACTGATGATTTCAGGATTGCTTGGAGGCATTCGGGTGATGCGGTTTTTGTAAGTCGTTGAATTGAAATTGATGCTCCATTCAAAGTCGCGGGTACGAATGGGTACCAGGTTCAGTTCCAACTCAAATCCACGGTTGTACATGGCACCAATGTTCTGGATTTGGGTGGTATACCCACTGGAAAGTGGCAGTGGTACATCAAACAAGAGGTCATCCGATTCGCGATTGAAGTATTCGAAAGTACCAGAAATACGACTTTTCAGGATGGCGAACTCCAGTGCTACGTCGAACTGATTGTTCGATTCCCAGGTCAGGTCAGGATTACCTGGTGCTCTTTGCTGCAGGATACCCGCTTCAGTAGCGTTGTTCTGCCCCAAGGTGTACAAAATCCGGGAGGCGTAGAAGCTGATGCCACGGTTGTTACCAGTCTGGCCATAAGAACCACGCAGTTTGAGGTTGTTGATGAATTTTGAACCCTTTAGGAAGTCCTCGTTGTGAATTTGCCAAGCAGCGCTGCCCCCAAAGAAATTACCCCAACGCACGACATCCGAAAAACGGCTACTACCATCCCGACGAGCAGATACGGTAAAGAAATACTTGTTGTTGATGTCGTAATTGATGCGAGAGAAAAAGCCCTCCTGACGGTCGAAATCAGCACCTGAGTTCAGGTTGGTAGTCGTGGTGAAGTTCACCAATTCGATGTTGCCATCTACAATCTGTTGTGAGCGCGATCCAGTTAGGAAATTGTCGCCATAATCATAACTTTCGTGGCCCAGCAGAACTTCGATGTTGTGGGCACCAAAGCTCTTCTTGTAGGTCACTTGTTGGTTCAGGTTCAAGGTCAGCTGGTTGGTAAATTCCACAGTTGCGCGGCCAGCAGGAGCGCCATCACCGATAATGGGGTTACCGTAAGTGCTGTTATTGATGTTGACATAATCGGCACCAACGCTAGAGCGAAACTTGAAATCTTTCAGGAAGGAAAATTCTCCATGGGCACGGCCGGAGAATAAATTCCGGCGGAAGAAATTCTCGTTCAACTCGGTTTCCGCCACGGCATGACGGCCTCCGTATTGAGGACGGTTGGGTAGCCCCAGCGCGTTCAGGTTACCGAAGTCATACTGGCGCTGACCATTGGCATCCAGCAAATATTGACCCGGTGTTTTAGGGTCATAGGCATATACTGGATAAATCGGTCCCATCCCTCTGGAGAAAAAGAAGGGGTTTACAAAAGAGGTGTTGCCATCAGCATCCGCTTGATTCGAAAGTGTATTGGTATAGGACAAATTGGCACCAACCGAGAACCAGGACTTGATCCGGTTGTTGTAATTCAAACGTGCATTGTAGCGCTTGTAATCCGAACGGATCAAAAAGCCTTTGTCATCCAGGTAACCGAAAGAAGCGAAATAGTTCGACTTGTCATCACCTCCACTAAAGTTAACGTTTAATTCGTTGCGCACTCCTTCCCGAATAAGGGGTGTTTCCCAGTTCAGGTCTTCTTCTTTAAAGATCAATTGCGCACTTGGATTCAACACACCTTCCTTGCTGACCAATTCGCCAGCGGGCACATTGTAGGCATTGTACCCCAGCAGGGTCACAATTCTGGAAGAAGCATCCGTATTGGCAGCATCCAGGGTAAGTGGGTTGGTCGTACGCGAAAGCAAGCTATTGCGGTAGGATTCCCACATGAAAGGGTAATACTGAGCCGGATTGAGGCGATCATACTCGGGCAGACCACGCTCGGAAGTACCCCGAGTGTACTTTACATTGATTTGGCCTTTGCCTGAACTAGACCCCTTTTTGGTGGTAATCATTACTACCCCATTGGCTGCTCTGGAACCATACAAGGAAGTAGAGGCAGCATCTTTGAGGATGGTAATGTTTTCGATGTCATCGGGATTGAGGTTGGCAATGCTGGCATCATAAGGAATCCCATCCACCACGTACAATGGATCATTGGAACCATTGATCGAGCCAAAACCCCGAATCCGGATTTGTGGTGCCGCGCCGGGCTGCCCACCACCAATAGTGGCTTGCACACCAGAACCCGCTCCTGCAATAGCCTGACCAACGTTCGTAATTGGGCGCTTGGCAATTTGCTCAGCACTCACCGTAGCCGCTGAGCCCGTAAATTTTCCACGGGTGGATTCACCAAAAGCAGTTACAATGACTTCGCCCAACAGCGCGATGGATTCTTCCATCTGAAACTCAACAGTGGTGCGACCATTCAGTGCAACCTCCTGCGAAGTGAAGCCCGTGTAACTCAGCAAAAGCACATCTTTGGATGGATCGGCTTGCAGTTCAAACTTTCCATCCACATCAGTAGTGGTACCTATTGTAGTGCCTTTGATTACCACGGCGGCTCCAATGAGTGGATCACCGCCTTTAGTCGAGGTAATTGTCCCTCGAACCATTGTCTGCGCCCCCAGGGTAAGCCCTACGAGCAACAGCATTCCTGTGAGTGTAAAGTGCAAAAGCTTCATAAATGATTTATTTGGTTGATAAAATAACAGTCGCAGCATTAGTCTGTGTTGTTACAGACCATTTTGGGTTTTGGGACAATACAAGCGTACAGATTTTTTGCCGTTTTTTTTGACTTGGGGCAGTCTGATGGCAGAGTAGGTTGGACTTGATTTTCGTCGGCTTTAAAAATGCGCCACAAATATGCAATGTAAGTACTGCATATCATAGTTTTGCTATTCTTTTTTCACGGTTTACCTGATTGGCGACATTAGAAAAGCGGGAATAGTAGTGTTAATTCATTGTAACATTTCATAGGCAGAAAGTGGTAAGACCAGAAACGGAGCACTTGAGCCATCAGCAGAAACTATCTGCTGCCAATCTTCATAATTCACACAACTCAGGCTTAAGCTCCCATTGAGTTTGCCTTGAAAACAGTGAATGGCATAGCAGGCTAAAGGAAACCACAATAAAAATACCAATCTCTTTCAGGATGTTTTTGGTGTAATTCATAAGCTATTTTATTGTGCTTCAAATAAAAAGGAAACTTCTTTCAAAACCTCTTTTCTATCCACTACTGCTGCCTTGCTTTTACCTACCATCGTCGCTTTGATACGATAAACAAATTCAACTGCGCATGGATTATTGATCTTTTTTTGGCTCAACAATTCCAGCTCTTGATCTTCAATAGCCAAATCCCCCCTGCCATGTAGAATCCATAATTCCGGCGCTCGTTTAAGCACTCCTGTAGCATCAATACAAAGGCTAGCTCCTATATGGGCCTGGAGCGGAAACAATTCATCAGGTTCCTGAAATATTACCTCAGCTAACCACTTGGTGCAACAATCCGGCACAAAGTCACAACCCTTTGGCCTGTTTTTTGCCAAGCGCTGGTAGTATTTATGCGACTCAATTGATTCCTTAGATGGCTTACAATCCGCGTATTTCTCCTCACATTCTCCAAAAGTCACCATAAATTCATACACAGGGGCTAAATCCCAATCAATTCCCATTCCCCATCCCTTGGTATTCCATTGGGGTGTTTCTATCGCCATAACATCCAACTCAGTGCATGCCGAGCGCTGCGGCTGCTCTGCAGCAATGTATTTGCTCATCGTCCTGCCTTCCATCTTTATCTTTCCTAACTCAAAATATTTCAAGGTTTTAAGCGCAGTAGTAAAATTCGCGTAACCGATCAGTACAGCATAATTTGGATTTACTTGAAAGGAATTGGCAAAATTGATTTTTTGCAAAGAATCAACTGGGTAAAAAGTTTTCTGCTCTCTAAGCATCATCGTATCCGCAAACAAATGCATCAAACGTGCCGAATACTTATTTTGATGCACTGAAATGGCCAGTCTGGTAACGTGTGCTTCAATGTATTTGGAAATGCCGTATTCCCCTTTGTTGCCCGCCGGGCCAATCCCATATTTGTATTTTTGCTGTGCTTGATAGGGGATTTCGATGATGCTGTCTTGGGTTGGAGAGACCAACAGCTGCGCTTTATCCCATTCAAAACGGGGAGAAAAAGCCTTTTCCCAACGCTTCATCTGATCATTTTGCTCAATTTGCGCCGCTAGCCAAATCTGAGCAGAATTGATCGTGGGATCAGTTGACGCGGTAATTGGTGTTTTATCATTCGAGCAAGAACATAAAAAGGAAAGAATGGCGTGAAAAAAAATGGCCTGGATAAACTGTGGAGTTTTCATTTTTACCATTATAATGGGTTGTTTATCTTACAAAAAAAACAATAATATTTCAAAAAGCCAACTCTTTTTAACATTAGTTAGCGCCAATTAAAAGGCAGCACCATGTCCATCCCAGCCCCAGGTAACCTTTACCGGTGGTCGGTTTGCCCAATCACCTGAAAATATTTCCGAGTAAATCCACTTCAGCAGTTATTTTTAGGGTTCGGATTCAGCTGTCAGCGATGAGCTTCAGCCCACCCACTCGAACCTTGGAACTCTGGAAGCCAGGAACCTTAACTTTAACCGCTATGTCATTTCAAGGAACATCCACTTACGTCGCCACCTCAGAATTGCAAATTGCCGTCAACGCGGCCATTTACCTTCAGCGGCCTTTATTGGTCAAAGGGGAGCCGGGGACGGGTAAAACCCTCCTGGCGCACGAGATCGCCAATGCCCTAGGCAAGAAGTTGCTCACCTGGCACATCAAATCTACTACTCTTGCCCAACAAGGTTTGTATGAATACGACGCCGTATCACGCCTGCGCGACTCCCAATTGGGCAAAGACGGCGTGGACGACATCAGCCACTACATCAAAAAGGGCAAACTCTGGGAAGCATTCACCGCCGACGAATCCGTGGTGTTGCTCATCGATGAAATTGACAAAGCCGACATCGAGTTCCCCAATGATTTATTGCTGGAACTGGATCGGATGGAGTTTTATGTGTACGAACTGCAACAAACCATCAAGGCAGTGAACCGCCCCATCGTCATCATTACGTCCAACAACGAAAAAGAACTGCCCGACGCCTTCCTGCGGCGCTGCCTTTTCCATTACATCCGTTTTCCTGACAAGGCCACCATGTTGGACATTGTCCACGTGCACTTTCCCAATATCCGCGAGGAATTGCTCAACAACGCCCTGCAACTCTTTTATGCGCTACGCGAAGTAACGGGTTTAAAAAAGCGGCCTTCCACAAGTGAGTTGTTGGATTGGATCAGCTTGTTATTGTTTGAACAATTGCCCGCGAGTGCTTTGGCAGAAACCGACCTTAAAGAGCAGTTACCGCCTCATTTGCATACGCTGATTAAGAATGAGCAAGATTTGAATATTTTGGAGGAATGGCGGCGTAGGCGCAGGTAAGCCTGCACTTTCCATTTTTTTGCCTATTTTTGGATAAAATTTAAACATGCGTCATTTCAATACCTCGGGTCCGAATTTTCCACACCTGCACTACACAGTGATGAGGGAGGAACTCATTCAACGAGGTATGGATCTGATTCAGAGCGAAAAATATTTCACCATTTGGGCCCCTCGTCAGACGGGGAAGAGTACTTATTTTCTCTTGCTCAAACAACAATTGACCGAAACAGGATACGCTGTAGCACATTTCAATTTTGAAAACTACCAAAATGCTCCGTTGCGTAGTGTATTGCGGGATTTAAATGCTGCATTTGGTAAAATGGGTATTGAAATCCCAGACTTACATTCTTTCGACGATTTTTCTTTTCAAGTCAGCAAACTGAATGAACAAAAAGTAGTCTTGATTTTTGATGAAGTTGAAGGACTCAATCCGAGTTATTTCAACCAGTTTTTACATACGATTCGCAATCTTTATCAGGCAAGGAGCAGTCACTGCTTAAAAAGCGTCCTTCTAGTTGGCGTCAGCAACATTGTAGGCGTAGTACAAGACAATGCCAGTCCCTTTAATGTTACCGAAAACTTGTCTATTCCTTATTTTACAGATACAGAAACGCTTGAATTACTCGGGCAACACGAAAGGGAAACCGGACAGCAATTCGCCCCCGAAGTCCTCCAAAAAATCAGCGAGATCACTGCCAATCAGCCTGGTTTGGTCAATGGATTTGCCGACCAACTCGTTACTCGTCATCCCAAAAAGCCAGAAATTGAATACGCCGATTATCTGGAGGTAGAAAAATGGTACCTCATGGAGGCCATTGACAAGAATTTTGCGAACATTCTGAACAAAGCCAGGGAATTCCGGCCCTTTTTAGAGTCTTTACTTTTTACCGAAATCGAGGTTCCTTTCGACATCGACCGCGAAGCCATCAAAGTACTGCACACCAATGGTCTGCTACGCAAAAATGACCAAGGCAATGTCGAGTTCTGGGTGCCTTTTTACAAAAAACGCCTGCAAAAAGCGCTTTATCCCTATACCAATGGAGAACAAAGTCGCATCGTAGGTTCCATGTACACACCCGATTTTTTTACGCCCACTGGTCGGCTGAATCTTGATTTTTTAATTGAAACCTACAAAGCTTACGTCAAACGTCGCGGCTTTGGTGTATTTCGCGAAAAAGACGCGCAGGGCAAATTCACCTCCATCAAAGAAGCTGGCCTGATCTACAGTTTTGAGACCTTTATCGCGGCCTTCCTCTTCGAAGCTGGCGGCACCTCCTACCGGGAAGCGGACGCAGGTTTGGGCAAAACAGACCTGATTATCAATGTCCAAAACAACGAATTGCTCATCGAAACCAAAAAATACTACTCCCCTTCCAAATTTGAAAAGGGCAAAAAGCAACTGGCTTATTACGCAAGTAGACTGGGACTAGCTAAGGCAGTTTACCTAGTCTTCACCCCCCATCACCTGAAGTATCCGCCAACGGTGCTGGAAAATCAGGAGACGATTGAGGGGGTGCTGGTCGTGACGTATTTGGTGGGGTATGATGAGGAGAAGGATTTTGGGGAGTGAGTTGACCGCTTTCCTTTTTCCCAAAAAGGGCGTACTTTAGCAGTAAAATTTGACCAATATGAGCAATGGGCCTAGCTTTGGCATCACATCTTTTCACATTAAAGGCTTTCGAGGCATCAAAAATGCTTTGGTGGAAGGTATTCCTGCTGATACCAAATGGATTTTTTTGACGGGGAAAAATGGCGGGGGTAAGACGAGTGTGTTGCAGGCGTTGTTTGTGGGGTTACGAGGAAAACAAGATGTTAACGGAGTTTTAGGTGAAGATAATTTTGAGCTTGGTATTTCAGTCCACTATAAAGGGAAACGGGTAACTATCACTGAAACCAATAGCCAAGATAATGGTGAAGATGGTGAATACAACGATCATTCCAGTAGGCGAATAAGTCCCATGGATTTTAATTTAAAGTTCAGACCATCAGTAGTAGCCTACGGTGCAATCCGAACTCGAACTTCTGCCTCTATTGGTGATGATGATTCCTCTAAATCAAAAAGCTTATTTGACGAAGAAAATGTATCTCGTTTGTTAAACATTGAAGCTGCTTTAAGAAATTGGGCTTCGCGTAGTACTTCCGAAGAAGTTAAAAAACAGGACATTAATTTAGCCAAAAGCTTAGAGTCAAAAGTTTTGAAATCAAAAGAACTATTGCTTAAACTTATGCCTAATCTTCATGAAATAGAAATTGATTTGATCAAAGACATAGTTCTTTATTACGAAAAAGACGATGAAGGGCAAATGCTCAAAGAGGCAAAAACTTTTAAACAATTAGCCTCTGGAAACCGCAGCATTATTGCCATGATCGGAGATATGATTCAGTGGTTATTTACCATGCAAAAAGAAGTATCCGACCCTTCCGACCTAGAAGGCATCGTCCTCATCGACGAACTTGACGTTCACCTCCATCCCACCTGGCAAAAAGCCCTTCCCGGCCTTCTTTCAGAAATTTTCCCAAAAATCCAGTTTATCGCCAGTACCCACAGCCCTATCCCACTTTTAGGCGCACCAAAAGAAAGTGTGGTTTTGAAAGTACATCAAAGCAGTGAAGAAGGTATTACGGTTGAAAAATTGGATATTGACTTGACAAGGCTGCTTCCCAATAGCTTGCTCACTTCACCAATTTTTGATTTTGACGAGATTATCCCCATTGCAAATACCAGTCTATCAGACTTACACACAGAAGATAGTTTTCAGGAAGCAATGGCCAATGAAGAAATTAAAAATCGCCTCAAAAAAATCGCCCAAAGCCTAAAATGATTAAGGTAAACAAGGATTTACAGGCAGTGCCTTCTAGATTAATGCAAAATGTTGCTTTTGAGCAAACAAGAAATGCTATTGCAACACAAAATGGGAATTTATACACCACCAATTATAATCATAGCACGGTAAAAGAGGCACTTGCTTTGCTATATCATAATAAATGCGCCTATTGCGAATCGAGTATTACAAAAGGTGCCTATTTACATGTAGAACATTATCGGCCCAAAGCGAAAGTAGACGCTAAAGACTTACCACTTGGTGAAATCCACAAAGGCTACTATTGGTTGGGAAATGAGTGGTCAAACTTGCTTTTTTCATGCCAGAAATGCAACCAGCAAGGAGCAAAAGGTAATCGCTTCCCGATTAAAGGCATCAGAGTTTTAATCCATCCACAAGATCCAAGCCATTATTCCATACTGCATCAAAGTATGCTTGATGAAATCCCTTTATTGCTTAACCCTGAGTTAGTTGATCCTTTGGATCATTTATACCTTGACCATGAAGGCGTACTCTACGGTAAAAGCGAATTTGGAATGGTCAGTATCAATCTGTACAATTTAAATCGGCATATTTTAGTACTTGAACGCCTCAAAATTATTAAGGATTTTGTTCTTCATATTAAGGAGCAATTAGATGAATATGACCAGCCAGCCAATCCTATTAGCCAGGAGTACTTTCAAAGGCAAATGAACCTTATTTTTAAAAGAATTTTTGCTAAGCAAAAGCCAGAAATTGAATACTCTTTTGTCTACATCAACATTGCACTAAACTTTGATTCTATGATTCTGCCTCATTTAGAATCTAAAAATCAACAAGAAATCAAAACCGCCTTTCAAACCTTCATCCATACCATTTTCCCCTAGCCCCCCATTTCCCCCACCTTCATCGCTTTCCAATCCGGCGTCATCGAATAAAATAGCAAATCTACCCTTTCCACCCCCATACTTGCCCTGTGATCGTTACACAACACAACGACATCAAAACCAAAAATTAACAAACTCAAATTTCTAACATGAACCCTATTGGTATCATTGCCTTATGGTGGGGTGGTATCTTCCTCGCCATTCTGATTTTTTTGCTCACTTACCGTTTTTGGTTCAGGCTACTGGGGATTATTCTGGTGCCCGAAGACAAAATCGGACTCGTAACCCTGAAATTTTCGCTTTTTGGCGAAAAGAAAGAACTACCGCCCAACCGGATCATCGCGGTGGATGGCGAAGCGGGTTTCCAGGCCCAAACCCTGGCCCCGGGAATTCACTTCTGGTACTGGATTTGGCAGTACAACATCGACTTACAGCCTTTGACCGTGATTCCTCCTGGCCAGATCGGTTTGCTGATCGCCAAGGACGGTGATGAGTTGCCGACCAACTCGATTTTGGGTAAACGCGTTGCCTGCGACGCTTACCAGGACGCTGCCGCCTTCATCCGCAACGGTGGTCAAAAAGGCCGTCAAACCGCCTACATTACCACGGGGGTGTACCGGATCAACACGTTCCTGTTTGACATCGTCCTCGCGCCGATGACCCAAATCAAGGAAAACATGTTGGGCATCATCACTACCCTGGATGGTGCGCCAATCGAGATGGGGCAAATCGCCGGGCGCGAAGTCGCCGAACACAACAACTTCCAGGATGCCGATGCCTTTTTACGCGGCGGTGGCAACAAAGGTTTACAGCCGCAAGTGCTCCTGGCGGGTTCGTACAACCTCAACCCCTGGTTCGCACAAATTGAAGAACACGAAATGACGCAAATTCCGATCGGCAACGTGGGGGTAGTCATCTCTTTCTACGGTAAAGAAGGTGTCGACCTCAGTGGCGACGAATTCCGTCACGGTAACATTGTGTCCAGAGGCCAGAAGGGCGTTTGGGCAGAACCCCTTGGCCCTGGTAAATACCCCATTAATAAGTATTTGTACAAAGTGGAATTGGTGCCCACCACCAACCTGGTACTCAACTGGGCCAGCGCCCGCACCGAGTCGCATATGTTGGACAAGCACCTGTCTACCATCACCGTACGTTCGAAAGACGGTTTCCCTTTCAACCTCGACGTGTCGCAGATCATCCACATCCCGGCCACCGAGGCACCCAAGGTAATCGCCCGCTTTGGTAGCATGCACAACCTGGTCAGCCAGGTTTTGGAGCCTACCATTGGCAACTACTTCCGCAACTCGGCGCAAGATGCTGATGTAATTTCGTTCCTGACCTCGCGTAAAGAGCGGCAGGATTCGGCCAAAAGACACATCGGCCAAGTGCTTTCGGAATACAACGTACACGGGGTAGATACCCTGATTGGCGACATCGTACCGCCCGATTCGCTGATGAAAACGCTAACCGACCGTAAGTTGGCCGAAGAACAAAAAGTGACCTACGACACCCAGAAAATGGCCCAGGAAACGCGGCAGGCACTTGAAAAAGAAACCGCCATCGCCGACATCCAGAAGCAGATCGTACAGGCCGATCAGGGTGTATTGATCGCCGAACGCATCGCCGACGCCGCCGTGAAAAAATCGACAGGTGAAGCGAACGGAGTGAAAATTGCCGCCTCTGCAGAAGCGGAACGCACCAAGATGATCGCCTCGGCCGACGCCGAGCGTACCAAAATGAGTGCTGCCGCTGAATCTGAAAAGGTGAGACTGATGGCGCAGGCCGAAGCCGAAAAAATTGAACTCACGGGTAAAGCGGAGGCTGAAAAGACCCTGGCCGTGGGTCAGTCTAGCGCCGAAGCGTACCGCCTAGCCGTAGAAGCGATGGGTGGCGACAACTTTACCAAGATGAAAGTCATGGAAACGATTGGGCAGGAAAAAGTCAAAATCATCCCGGATGTGCTCATCACCGGCGAAGGTGGTGGTGGTGCGAATGGTGCCATTGGGGGCATGCTGGGCTTGAGATTACTGGACATGCTCAAAACGGAACACAAAACCGAACCTAAAGAAGAACAGGCTTAATCAGGATTTTTTTTGACGGTAGTGGCTGTCTCCAAACGAAAGGATGGAGACAGCCACTCTTTTTTTGAATACAGCTTACCCACTTTTACCCATAACGTAGAAAAAGCACCAATTTTTTGCCCATAAACTACGCACAAGAGCGTGGCTCGTTATTTGTGCTCAGATGCTTGAAAGAGTGATTGTAGTTAACTATTGATCAATGTAAAATCAACCATCATGCAAAACAATGAAAAATTGGTTTCGGCCCTTAACGAACTGGTGCACATCAACTACGACCGCGTTTTTGGTTATGAAAAAGCGATAGAAGAAGTGGATGCAAGTGATGTGGATTTGCGCGCCCTGTTCAATCGAAACGTTAGCCAAAGTCGCAAGTACGTTAGCGAACTCCAGCAAACCATCCGTGGTTTGGGTGGCGAACCCGTAACGGATTCTACCACGCGCGGCAAGTTGCATCGCGTGTGGATGGATTTTAAAGCCACGTTAATGGGCAAAGATCGCAAATCTGTTCTGGACTCCTGCGCATACGGTGAGGAAGCCGCGCTGAAAGCTTATGATGAAGCACTGCAGACGGAAGCCCACCTACCCGACAACATTCGGATAAGCATCGCCGAGCACAAACAGACACTGAAATCGGCACATCATGCCATTGTGGAAGCGGCTCGTGTGCAGGAGGTATTGGACAAATAAACCACTCAAGCCACAACACCATATGCCCGAATGAGGACACGAACCCGTATACGGTGTGCGCCCTCGTTCAGGCATTTTTTATTTAACAAACCATCATGAACAGCACCGTTTCATACCTCCAAAACGTCCTCCGGCGAATCTGGCTCAACCTGCGGGATTTTTCCCATTTGCTTTACCAGTCTGCTTATGAGTTCAGCAATGACAATGGCATGAAACTCAGTGCTTCCTTGGCCTATTATACTTTGTTCTCTCTCGCGCCCATGCTGATTATTGTCATCGCCATCAGCAGCATATGGTTTGGCAAAGAGGCTGCTGAAGGGTATTTGTACAAGCAATTTGAGGAGCTTTTGGGTACTACGGGTGCAATCCAACTCCAGGAAATGATCAGCAATGCCCATTTCTCGGGCAATACGCCGTTGGCTACCATCATCGGGATTGCTACCTTGGTGCTGGGGGCTACGGGTGTTTTTTTAGAAATTCAGGATTCCATCAACACCATTTGGAGCATTAGAGCCAAGCCCAAACGGAGCTGGTTAAAATTCATTCAAAATCGTTTGCTTTCCTTTTCTCTGATCATCGGCATTGGCTTTTTGTTGTTGGTCTCCTTGGTGCTTAGCGCGATGCTTTCAGTGGTGTATAATTTTGTCAATCAGCACTTTGGCGACGTTGCTTGGTTGAGCTGGACCATCTCCAACTTTATCAACGTCGCCGCAGTTGTTTTGCTTTTTGCGATCATTTTTAAAGTTTTGCCCGACGCTACAATTCATTGGCGCGATGTGATGGTGGGAGCGGTATTGACTGCACTGCTGTTTTTGTTGGGCAAATGGGTGATCAACTATTACCTGAGTCGCTCCTCTACCCTATCGGTTTATGGTGCGGCCGGAGCCATGGTTCTGATCATTCTGTGGGTGTATTACTCAGCTGCCATTCTTTATTTCGGGGCGGAATTCACCAAAGTATATGCCAACAAATACGGAAGCCGGATTCGCCCCAATCAATATGCTGTTTTTGTTGAGAAAAAAGAAATTCAAACCCAGGATCAGGCGGCTAGTCTTGCAGAAAAGAATCGCGATGAGATTGAAAAAGAAAAAGCCCAAAAGCTCCCTGGCTCAAACCTCGAATAAGGACAAAAAGACCCTCAGTTGGGGAAAAGAAACCCCGCTTTTCCCCAGAAACCCTATGGCAAGATTTTTTTAATCATGCATGTGAATCGGGCAACTATCCCCAAAAACTAAGCAAATTTCCTATTTCATACCATGAAAAACTCTACAATGAAAACCATCTCAGCCATCCTCTTTACAATCTTGATCACATCTGGAGGCTTATCGGCACAACAATCAAACTTTTACCCTACCCAGAGGGGCAATTTTATGATTGGTACAAGCATGGGGTTCTCCATCTCCAAATCATCCATCGATGTTCAATCCAACACGGGTTCCGTTCAGGGAGATGGTGGCAGAGCTTCCCAATTCAACCTTTCCCCTAGTATTGGTTATTTTTTGGGTCAAAACTTTGTGATGGGCATCGGCATGGACTGGCTCAGAACCACCAGCACCGCCGGCGTGAACCTAGGAGATGTTACAGCCCCCACTGAGCGTTCTGAAAACGACAATCTCCTTTTTGGTCCGTTTATGCGCTATTACATTCCTTCTGGTGAAAATAAGGCGTACTTCTTAGATGCCACGGTTGGTTTTGGCAATTCGAGAAATCAATTTATTGAAAACAACGAGACCCAAATCATCGACAATAGTTTGTTGTCGATCGGGGTCGGGCCTGGTTTCACCATCTTTGCAAGCGACGGGATTGCCCTCGAAGCACTGGCAAAATACAACTTTGCCAAAAGTGACAGCCAGATTAATGTGGGAGATATTAACAGGACTTCCGTCACCTGGACCAATGCACTAGACTTTTCGGTGGGGATTCGCTACTATTTTGGTGGAGTTCGGCCTACAGCAGCCCAGCCAGCGGTGCCACTGAATAGTGGCAATTTGTACCGTTAGTGCTTTTGTCTAAGTCGAAACCCATACAATAACATATCCTGCTTGCTCCATATCGTGCAGAGGCAACCCAGGAAGATTTTCTATCCTAATTCCATGCACACGACTTACGGCCAGGCGGTCAAACTTCAGTTTGATTGTCATGGCCGTCCGTTGTAGGGTTTAATTCAGGGGAGAGCAAATTCCCCCCTGATTCAAAAAACAGAGAGCATTTCCCAAAGAAAGGGTTTATTAAAAAGGAAAAACCGTAAGCGAAAGCTGGACGCCATGGTTGATGAACCTTGGATTGATATCAAGCTCTGTTCCATTGACGTCTGTAAAAGTGACATCAAACACATCCTTTAATCCTCGATAATATCGACCTTGCAAACTAAGCCGATCCGTAAGCTCGAAAGATAGGCCAGCAATCAGCCCAAAATCTAAATTAGTAACGGATTCGTTGCTTTCCCCATTTCTTTTGGTGTCGCCATATTTCCCACCCAAGTTTAAAAAATAGCTGGTTTCTGCGCCGAGTTCAAATGCCAAGCGAGGCATGAGCCGCAAATTCCCGTAGAGGGGTAAACTGAGGTAATGGAAGCGGCTAGAATAATTTACATCCTGAAAGCTGGAATCTTTGGTGATTCCTTTGAAGCCTCTTTGATTGTACACGAGATCAGCATTCAAGCCTACTTTTTCGGATAACCGTAGTTTACCATGCAGCCCTGCATTTAACCCTAACAACCATTCAGTACTTTGATTGTAAAATTTATTTAAATCAATGGAGGCGGAACTTGGCCATTTATAGGCCTGTTGATCAGAATAATTGACCCCACCCTTTACACCAAATTCCCACTTGGAGCCATTTTGAGCAAAAACAGTAAGGCCAATAAACAAGCACAAGCTTGTCAGTGCAATTCGATTCGACATATTGAGTTTTTTTTGTGAAGGTTTGTACTAATAACGTCGAATTTCAAATGCAGTACGCAGTATTAAAACATTTAACATCCGTTAAAAAAATGTTGATCCACAATAAAATGGGAAGGCTTTGAATAGGCCAATGAACGATTATATCAACGTATGCTTTAGTGCGTACTTGATCAATTCAGCCGAACTTTTGCAGCCAGTTTTGGCTAACATATTCTGGCGGTGGGTATTGACGGTGTGAAAAGAAATACCCAAATTAACTGCAATCTGTTTGCTGGTCAAGCCTTCGGCTAGTCCACTTATGATTTGGCGTTCACGGAGGGTAAGCGATCCGTTTACTTCCAGTTGTAAACCCAGTTGCTTGGGTGAAAAACATTTGAACTGCTGATTGCCTTGCTCATCAATGATCAAAATGGTGAAGGCGAGGTCGTTCCTTGCTTTGAGATGCGAAACGTCCGTGATAAACGAAAAACAGTATTCGGGTATGCCCTCGGCATTGGTGTAAATGCTATCCTGTTGAATGACCGGAACCAATTTTCCAGTTTTGTGCAAAATATTGAAGTAAAAACTGAACTTGACTTGATTGTGCCTTTCGGAAGGAATGGTACTCAAAAAGTTGATGCAAAACTGGGAGAAACTCAACAGAATAGGGCTATCTTCGGCTGGAATCAACACCTGGTGTATGTCCATCAGGGATTTCCCTACGAATTGTTCTGGCTTATGGCCGGTCATTTGCTCCATGTTGCCTTGGAGGTGCGCTATTTTAAGCGTAGGTGCTCCTTCTATCACCGCAAAAAAGTACTGCCCAGTAGAAAAAATTATATCGGGGTTGAAATATCTTTTTAACACCCCGGCTAATTCCTCATCTTTTGCCAATTCCGCACGACTCTGCCAATAGTCCCACCAGCGTTGAGGTGCGACGGGTATATGGTTGGTTTCCATAGCTTCAGCTTTGTAATTGGTATTTAGTTGTTTTGCAAAGAGGGTTGATTGCCTGAACATACAGAAGCAATTTAATGAAAAATCAGTATTGCCGAACCAGATTGCGCATGATACTTTTGTAAAAAAGTTTTCTAGGCGCTTGCGCTGGCAATAATTTGACACTTAAGGTTTTATTTTATTTTTCACCTGAATACCAATCGATTATAAAAACCAATCAACTTATGAAACACTTACTCATTTCCCTCTTTGTGGCAACTAGCGCCCTCAACGCAATCGGCCAGACAAATACGGTTGTTGCACAAAATACAACTTCGTCCAACAACGAAACCATTGAAAAAGAAATCCGCAAACTCGAGCAGGATCAGGTGGATTACCTGCTACGCGGTGATCTGGACGCGATGGAAAAAAACTGGGATGCTGACCATACGGTCAACAATCCTTTCAATCAGATCGTGAAAGCCAGCGAAGGTACTATTCGGCAAGGCATGCTTACCTATTCCTCGTTTGTCCGCGACGTACAAAAAGTCCTCATCCACGGCAACACGGTTCTCGTCATGGGAACGGAATCGGTGGTACCCAAAGGTAATTCGCCCGATGCAGGAAAGACGATTCAGCGTCGGTTTACCAATGTATGGATGAAAAAAAACGACAAGTGGCTGATGATTGGGCGGCATGCTAACACCGTATGCGAAAAATAAATTGCTATTGCTTTTAAGGATTTTAAATTTGACAACTTCTCAACTTATGAAATACTTACTAATTTCCTTCTTTATGGCAACCAGCGTGCTAAACGCAATTGGCCAGGCCGGCGACGAACAAGCCATCAAAGCCATTGGAACTGCCTGGCAGGATGCCTGGAACCGTCATGATATGGACGCCCTGACCGATCTGTTGGCCGAAGACGTCGATTTTGTTACAGTTTTAGGCCCCAAAGGCTGGCTGAAAGGAAAAGCCATCTTCAAGGAAGCGCACACCGCGATGCATAAGAGTTTGTTCACTGAAAGCGTGTGGACGACCAAAGCAACACACGTAAAGTTTGTCCGGCCCGATCTGGCCACTGCACGGGTGGAATGGGAAACAACGGGCGACAAAGTCCGGCATATAAAACATGGTACACCCCGATTTGGCATCTTCACCTGGGTGCTGGAGAAACAAAACGGCAAGTGGTTGATTATTGCATCTCAGAACACCGAAATTATACCGCCGTTGCCGGGGCAGTAATTTGGTTGTAAAACAGTAAAAAATTCAGAGATGGAATACAGTACTACCAGAAGGGATTTTGTAAAAATAGTGCCGATTGTGTTGAAAATACCCGTAAAATAAAAATACCCGGAGGGGATAACTCCGGGCATCACCAGATATTCGTATATCTGAAGGGCAACTGTAAAGTACAAATGTACGCCCTTATTTTTTCAAAAGCAATCCCTTTTCAAAAGGAACGGTAGTTTTTTTTAGGCAAACGGTACATTTTTGTCAATCTACGGTCAAAAAACTACCCTTGCGTAGGTTTTGCTATCCCGCACCGCCGCCTTTTTCCTCTTTTTCATCATATACAAAGGCTGCTGAGATGTATTCGCGGTTGAGGCGAGCGATGTTTTCTACCGAAATTTCTTTTGGACATTCTGCTTCACAAGCCGTTACGTTAGAGCAGTTTCCGAAGCCTTCCAAGTCCATTTGTTTGACCATCGCCAGTGCGCGGCGTTTGGCTTCCACCTTACCTTGTGGCAACAAAGCCAGGTGAGATACCTTCGCACTCACAAACAACATGGCCGATGCATTAGGACATGCGGCTACACAGGCGCCACAACCAATACATGCCGCTGCGTCGAAAGAAGCCGTAGCGGATTCCTTGGAGACGGGGATGGCATTGGCATCTTGCGCTTGACCAGTATTGATCGATACGAAACCACCCGCTTGGATGATGCGATCAAATGCTGCACGCTCTACGACCAAGTCTTTGACCACAGGGAAAGATTTGGCGCGGAAAGGCTCCACCGTGATGGTATCGCCGTCGCGGAAGAAACGCATGTGCAATTGGCAGGTGGTTGTTCCAGCGTTGGGCCCGTGTGGGTGGCCATTGATGACCATCGAGCAAGTGCCACAGATGCCTTCGCGGCAGTCGTGTTCAAAGGCTACTGGTTCCTCGCGCTGGGTGATGAGTTTTTCGTTGAGCACGTCCAACATTTCCAAAAAGGACATGTGCTCGCTGACGTTGTCCAGTTCATAAGTGACGAATTCCCCTTTTTTGGAGAATTTGCCGCCCTGGCGCCATATTTTAAGTTTTAAATGCATGTTTTCCATTGGCTTACCTTTTCTCCCACGACTAAAGTCATGGGCTGGTTCTTTATGGTGCCTCCCACGGATGAATCCGTGGGTTGGCCGAATTTTCAAAAAATTACTGTGTGGTCTTAAGTTTCATAAGCGTGCGTATTCACACCCACACTTTCACACTCAAACCCACACCCATTCTTACTTATAGCTGCGGCTCTTGAGCTCTACGTTTTCAAAGACCAGCTCTTCCTTGTTCAGCACGGGATCGGTATCCCAGCCGTTGTAGGCCCAAGCTGCCACGTAGGCAAAATTGGCATCGTCGCGCAGGGCTTCACCTTCCTCGGTTTGGTGTTCTTCGCGGAAGTGACCACCGCAGGATTCTTCGCGGTTGAGTGCATCGACGACCATCAGTTCACCCATTTCAAAGAAGTCGGCTACCCGTAGGGCTTTTTCCAGTTCTGGATTGTAGTCCCCTGTGGCGCTACCGGGCACAAAAACGTCTTTGTAGAACTCTTCACGCAATTCCTGGATTTGGCGGCGGGCAGCGGTCAGGCCTTCGGCGTTGCGGGCCATGCCACATTTTTCCCACATGATTTTGCCCAGGCGGCGGTGGAAACTTTCTACCGATTGTTTGCCTTGAACACCCATCAGCTGATCGATGCGACCTTTAACGTCTGCTTCAGCTTGCAAAAACTCCGCTGAATTTGGATCAAACTTCGGCGTACGGATGTCATTGGACAAGAAATTGCCAATGGTGTAAGGCAATACGAAGTAGCCATCCGCCAAACCTTGCATCAAAGCCGAAGCACCGAGGCGGTTGGCACCATGGTCGGAGAAATTGCACTCACCCGCTGCAAACAAGCCCGGGATATTGGTTTCCAGGTTATAATCTACCCACAAACCGCCCATGGTGTAGTGTACGGCTGGATAAATTTTCATCGGCATAACGTACGGGTTCTCGCCAGTGATCTTTTCGTACATGGCGAAGAGGTTGCCGTATTTTTCTTCTACCACATTTTGACCCAATTCGATCACCTTTTTGTGCTCGGGATTGTGGAGGCCCATCACGCCAGCCTTGGAGCGACCGTAACGTTCAATGGCAGCAGAAAAATCCAGGTATACAGCAAGGCCTGTAGGCGCAACACCCAAACCTTCGTCGCAGGCAATTTTAGCAGCCCGTGAAGCTACGTCACGAGGCACCAGGTTACCAAAAGCTGGGTAACGGCGTTCGAGGAAGTAGTCGCGGTCTTCTTCAGGAATATCCAGGGCATTTTTATGGCCGGAGCGGATTGCCGCAGCGTCTTCCTGTTTTTTAGGCACCCAAACCCGACCGTCGTTCCGCAAAGACTCCGACATCAGGGTCAACTTGGATTGATAGTCACCACTCACTGGAATGCAAGTAGGGTGAATTTGGGTAAAACAAGGGTTGGCCATCAGCGCACCCCGACGTACCGAACGCCAGGCCGCGGTCACGTTACACATCATGGCGTTGGTCGACAAGTAGAATACGTTGCCATAACCACCCGTTGCCAGCACCACTGCATGAGCAGCGTGGCGCTCCAACTCGCCCGTAAGCAGGTTGCGGGCAATGATCCCGCGGGCTTTGCCATCCACCAATACCACGTCAAGCATTTCGTGGCGGTTGTACATCTCTACCGAGCCCAGCGAAATTTGGCGCGACAAAGACTGGTAAGCACCAATCAACAACTGCTGTCCGGTTTGGCCCCGTGCGTAAAAAGTACGGCTTACCTGAACGCCACCGAAAGAACGGTTGTCCAACAAGCCGCCGTATTCGCGTGCAAAAGGAACCCCTTGTGCCACAGCCTGGTCGATGATGCTCGCACTCACTTCGGCCAAACGGTAAACGTTGGCCTCGCGTGCGCGGTAGTCTCCGCCTTTGATGGTATCGTAAAAGAGGCGATAGGTACTGTCGCCATCGTTGCGGTAGTTTTTCGCCGCGTTGATCCCCCCTTGCGCTGCAATGGAGTGCGCCCGGCGTGGACTATCGTGAAAGGTGAAGCACTTGACGTTGTAACCCAGTTCGCCCAACGAAGCCGCAGCTGCAGCACCCGCCAAACCTGAACCGACTACGATGATGTCAAGGCGTCTTTTATTGTTGGGAGCTACCAGTGGCATGGAAGCGCGGTACTTTGTCCACTTTTCCGTTAAATTTCCTGCTGGAACTTTACCATTAAGAGCCATGATGTATTAATTTATATTGTAAAAAACTGGTATTTTTTTGAAATCTGGGCATCCGTTGGGGCAACCACATAGGGTTGCCGCTACTACCACCATCCCATGCTGTCACCGTAAACGTAGATCGGGATGATCGCAAAACCTGCAGGAATCAACACCGAATACGCCTTACCCAATGCCTTGATGAAGGGGGTATATTTGCCATGGTTCAATCCCAAGGTCTGGAAGGCACTTTGGAAACCATGCCAAAGGTGGAAGGCTATGGCAATCATGGAAACCACATAAATGATGACAAAAGTTGGATTGGCAAAGGCATCCATAACTGGATTGTACAAATCCTTCACGATTTCTCCATTCCCATAAGCTGCTCTTGGAACATTGCCCAACTTCATTTGTAACCAAAACTGGTACATGTGCAACAGGATGAAAATCAGCAGAATTGTACCCAGCCAGCCCATCCGAGTGGCAGCACGAGCATTGGTGCCCACCGCCCGGGTTACCTTAACCGCATAGTTTTGTCCTCTTGCACTGGCATTTTGTCTCCACAAAAGCAGGCCTTGAATCGCATGCAATACAATAGAAAGGTAAAGCGTGTAAGAGACCGCTTTGATGATTTTATTGTGGGTCATAAATTCCGCGTAGAGGTTGAAACTCTCCCCTTTATCATCCTTTAAAAGGTACAAATTACCCAATAAGTGAATCGGTAAAAAAGAGATTAGGAAAAGCCCTGTCAGCGCCATCAGTACTTTTTTACCGATGGAGGAAGTCAGGAACCCGCCAAACCAGCCCAGTCCTACTGGCGAAAGCGTGTTTGTCAGCCAACTCATGTGTTTTCGTTTTGTGTTTTGTGTATTTTTGTGGCGGCAACAACCAATGAAGTTTTTCAAGTGTTGTGCCTAAACCACACACAAAGCTATATATTTGAGGCAAGATGCACAAAAGTGTGTGACGCAAGTTACCCCATTGACTTTAATTTTGAACGAGTCTAAATAAAATAGGCGCATTCAAAATGTTTAATTGATTTTTTGGACTTTTGTGGCATCAATTCGCGTTTTTCAACATGGCAGAAGAAATAAACATATCGCTTGCAGGTTTTCTGGGACAGTTTCCAGAAGTAAAATTGCCGATCACTTTGACCGATGAAAGCAGTCGCATTTTTAGTCAGAGCAATGAGCCTTTTCCTCAACGCATGATCGACCAGTACCTGCTCCCTTTGGAAGAAGAGGAGGTAGATGAGTTCACTGAATTTGTCCCTTGTTTTCGCATCCCGGAAACCTACGATTTTCATGCCGTAGTGTATTGGGTTGCTCACTTGATGAACTATCAGTTCGTGATTGTGACCGTTGGTAAGGAAGGCCAGCTGATTGACAAACAAGTCATCGCGGGAACTTTCTACGATGGCAACACGTTAACAACTACCGTAGCTACAATTGATGAGGACTGGACGATTTTAATGGTGTCTGGACAATCTTCATCCGACACCAACTACGACGCTTCCGGTACCCGCACTCAAAAACTAGAATTGCTGCCGGAAGGGCAGATTATAACCCTTTAACCAAATGAGAAAAAGAAACCCTAAAAGAGGGAAAGAAGACATTCGTAGATTGACTGCTGCAGACCTACAAAAAAACGTATTGCTCCTCTTTCAAAAAGATCCCAAAAGACGCTTGAATCCCAAGCAAATTGCCAAAAAACTCAACATCGACAACAATAGGGATTCTGTCCTTCACGCTTGTCAGGAACTGGTCAAACTCGGCTACATCGTTGAGTTAGAAGACTTCAAATACAAACTACGCGGCACCAGCGGCGCACTGCTAGGTCAGGATCGCAAAGTGCTGAATGGTACCATGGACATGACCCGCTCGGGCGCTGGTTACGTGACGGTAGAAGGCCAACAAGACGATATTTTTGTCGCCGCCAAAAACATGAATACCGCCCTACATGGCGATAAAGTCAAAATCAAAGCCTGGGTACCCCGGGGCCGCAACCGCCCCGAAGGGGAGGTCATGGAAGTTTTGGAACGCGCCCGCGAGCATTTTGTCGGCACCATCTGGATTCACCCACGCTATGCGGTAGTTGTTACCGATCCACCTTCTTCTTTAGAGATTCTTGTCGATCCCGCCAAAATCATGAATGCCGTAGATGAAGACCGCGTAGTGGTCAAAATTGAAAGTTGGACTGGCGGGCAATACCGTCAACCCATGGGGGTATTGACTTACGTACTGGGCAAAGCGGGATCGCACGACATCGAGATGAAAGGCATCCTGATCAACAATGGCTTCAACCTGGAGTTTCCACCCGAAGTCATCAAAGAGTCGGAGGAACTGGGTACCGAGATTCCAGAAGTGGAAATCGCCATTCGCCGCGACATGCGTAAAACGCCTACGTTCACCATTGACCCGGAAAATGCCCGTGACTTTGACGATGCGCTCTCCTTCCTCTACCTGCCCAACGGCAACCTGGAAGTGGGCGTACACATTGCCGATGTGACCCACTACGTGCATGAAAATACGGCTTTGGACAAAGAGGCTTTGGCACGTTCCACTTCGGTGTATCTGGTCGACCGCGTTTGTCCGATGTTGCCCGAAAAATTGTCCAACGAGCTGTGCTCTCTGCGTCCGCACGAGGATAAGTTGACCTTCTCCGCCGTGTTTACCTTTGACAAAGATGAAAAAATTGTGGAGCGCTGGTTTGGTAAAACGGTGATTCACTCCAACCGCCGCTTTTCCTACGAAGAGGCTCAAGAGGTGCTGGACACGGTGGAAGGCGACTTTGCCCAAGAATTAAAAGTGCTCAACAAAATTGCGCACAAACTCCGCAAAGAGCGCTTCAAAAAAGGGGCCATCAATTTTGAATCCGAAGAAGTCCGCTTCCGTTTGGATGAAAACGGTGTGCCGATTGAAGTATACACCAAAGAGCGCAAGGACGCGCACATGTTGATCGAAGACTTTATGCTGCTGGCCAACCGCGAGGTGGCGACTTATGTGTCTGAAAAAGGCACCAAAGAGGAAGCTGAAATCCCCTTCGTCTACCGTGTACACGACGAGCCCAACCTGGACAAGGTGGAAGAACTGGCCCGTTTTGCCCGCCAAATGGGCGTGGAGATGAACGTGGCAACGCCCAAAGACATCGCCCGCTCCTTCAATAACTTGGCACAATTGGCTGAAGAAAACGAAGCCTTGAGCATCCTCGGGCCCATTGCCATTCGCACGATGGCCAAAGCCGAATATTCCAGCGACAACATCGGCCACTACGGTCTGGCTTTTGACTTTTACAGCCACTTTACCTCACCGATTCGCCGCTACTCGGATGTGCTGGCGCACCGCATTTTGTTCCAAAACCTGAAGGCCACCCACCGCGTCAACAAGGAGAAACTGGAGGAAATGTGCCAACACGTATCCAAGCAGGAACGCCGCGCCGCCGACGCCGAACGGGAATCGATCAAGTACAAACAGGTGGAATTCATGTCCAAACACTTGGGCGAGGTTTTCCCTGGCTTCATCTCTGGCATCGGCGACCGAGGCATCTTCATCGAACTGCGCGGCAACCGCTGTGAAGGCATGGTGAGCTTCGAAACCATGAACGAACCTTTTGAAATTGATCCTGGCCGCTTGCGGATTCGGGGCGTGTATAGTAAGAAGGAGTTCACGATGGGGCAAGAGATTCAGGTGCGGATCGTGAGTACGAACTTGCAGAGACGGCAGATTGAGCTATTTTGGGAGGAGGGCGCGGTACTATAAGGGCAGAATTTGGACAGCAAAAGATGGTTAAAATGCCTACTACCCTTCTAAACAGAATCGATTGGCACTGTTTTTCCGCGCAACGGGAGCCCCGCTAGGGGCGTGATATGGGTAGCTCAAACAGCGCCCAGATGTTTTCCGAGTCCCGTAGGGACGTGATGTGGGTATTTTGATGGCTTGATACCCACATTGCGTCCCTACGGGACTTCGAAAACTCCGAAAATCATTTTTAACTACCCACATTTCGTCCCTAATGGGACTACCTAGCAGGTGCAGACATTTACCGATTGTGCTACCCATATTCCGCCCCTACGGGTAGGGTGTCCAGAATACAAAAAAAAGACCTTTAGTTTTGTGAAGTCTACGCACAAAAAAAAAGGAAAAAAAAACAAAAAATCACTCAGTACAAAGATAGCAAAATTCAGCGAAAAAGAAAGGAAATGGAAGGGAACGAAAACGGCCTTAAAAGCCGAACTTCGGAGGACTCGTGGCAGGTTAAAAGAGGTATCT
>JAIYAV010000418.1 GCA_027488855.1 Saprospiraceae bacterium | reverse complement strand
ACGAACTCAATACCCTCATGAATCTCAAATTTCAGACTTTGAAGCCCTCTTGAGTTTTTCACCTCGCGTTACCGCGTGGTGTATAGTTTCAGGCTTTTTGGGTAAAAAGATTTGAATATTTCAGCAAAAGAGGCTTTCAGGCTTTACTGCTTACTTGATTTAATGTTTACAAGTGTTACTGGTTTCATGATTAACTTTACTACAGATTTACGATTTAATTTTATCATTATAGTCTCTGAAATTTTGATACCGATAATTTTGGGGATTTACCTTTTCGGCAAATTGCTTCTTGAAATTCTCCGTAGCCTTATTCCCGGTTTCGTCATTATCAAAAAAAGTTAGCACTTCCTCATACTGCCCGGTTTCAATAAAAACCTCCGCCCGCTGTTGAAAAGAAAGAGAATTCAAAACCAAAATATCCTCCCTCGCCTTCACAACACCCTCCGTCAAATAAGTCAAAAAATCCATAAACCCTTCAAAAACCGAAATGACCTGTGTCCCGTCTTCCCCTCTGATAAGTGTCATATCCTTCTTCCCAATCGACGATTTAAAAAACGGATTCCGAATCTCAAACCCTTCTGAAAGGTTTTTGATACCTGCCGCAAAATAGGTTTTACCTGTATTGCGGTTTACAAATTCGATGTCATTCAAGTATGCTTTGGCAACGGCTTCATTGATGCCCCTGCCCTGCACATATGGCCATGATTTTTGTAATGGAGAAACGTTTTTGAGTTCTAAAACTGGTTTTTCATCCTTTGGCGATTTGCCAAAAAGGCTGTTTTGATTGGGTTTGACGGGAGTAGGTCATCTCGGTATTTCTGCATGGTGGTTTTGGAGCTAACCCGGAGGAGCCTCATGGCCTCTTCGTCATCAATCCATTTATCCAATGGAGCATTGTGTTTGTCTTTGAGCCGTGCTACGACCTCGTCTACCAGGGCATAGAATGCATCGGACTCAAGACAGATTACTTCTAGGCGGGAACCAAATTCAGCCATGAGAACAGGTTTTAGTGATGGCTAATATCGGGAAAAAATGGATAGGCATCACAAAAGAATATTTAAATTTAAATGGTGAAAGTAGGAAGATGAGAAACGGTCAGTGCTAACCTTGAATTATGAGTTAAAGGTTTTTTATAAAGTATAATTGGATTTTAAAGCTTTTCTATCAGACTGGTCAGCGCCAAAAAGATTCGGTTATGCTCTATTTGCATCGCAGTTGGGTCGGCGGTGTTAAAGTCCAGTTTTTGCTGAATGGCATTATATTGAGATTGTAAAAGTAAAATACCGGATAGTTCAGTTCCTTCGTTATATTCTATTTTTAAAAATTCGAACAAATTATTAAAATCATTATTTAGCAAAAGATCAAAAGCTTTCTGTTGCCTGTCATTGCCAAATTGATGCGCGTATTCTGCTTTTTGTTGAATATAGTTTGGTGGCATTTTTTCACTGGCTTGAATCGTCTTTTTATGCTGAAAAAATAAAATTCCAAACCCTACTAGCAACAGCCCTTGAAAAGGCAATATCCAAAGGTAAGATTGTTGAAAATAATCAGCTATATTTTGACTTGTATGCGTATCGAGCCAAGCCTGCATGCCCACTATTGTAGCCAGTGCGAGTAAGAGATAGCTCAATGCACAATAATAAATAAGCCAAAAGGTAGATTTTTTTACTACTTTAAAAGGATTAAGTATAATGTCCAGAAAGAGCAGTGTAAGTGGAGGCAAAAGTGTGCCCAAAGCCCATACCCAGGCAGCCAATTCAACACCTTCAAAAGTATTTACCAAAGTCATGAATATAAACAAGGCAATAATCAATCCCGCAATGGTAATCCACAGCCAAAGCAATTTTTTGCGAAGATCCGCAAGGTGAAGTGATACATTGTTATTTGAACCCATGTGAAAAATTTAACGAAGCCCTAATGCCTGCCACAGACCAGACTGCTTCAAATGTTGCAAAGTATTGATGCTTGGACACTTCTGAGTAGGACGGCGATTGCTCTCTGGTACTTCAAACTCATAAACCAACACAGTCGCTTTAACATCGTCGTTATAAATTTGTGAAGCAGTTGTCTTAGGTAATCGGTTGATTCCCTGACCATACCATGCACCAACTTCTGCTTTAGTAACCTGTTTTCCTTTTGTATTAAAATCCTGAGTGCTGACTAAAAAAACAAAAGTACGGAAATAGGCTTTCTCTGGAAAGAGCAAACGTCGGAAGTAATCGAGGTACCCCGCAAAGTTAGCACCAACGGGTGTAGCATTCCAGCGTTTATTATCATTCCGACTGGTGTAATTGGCATTGTACTGCTCCATCTGTGTGACTAAGGCGAAACCATTGGGTACCGACATGTATTTAAAATACACAAAACCCGTTTTTCCCAGAGCTGCTCTTAATTTTTTGTCCAGGTCGCCTAGATGAGTTGCGGAGCTGAACAAATAATCAGGTAATGTAATTGGCGAGCAGCAGGGCGGCGGTGGAAAAGGAAACTGCGCTTGCAATAAAGCTTCCCGATTAGGATCATAATCAAAAGTGGCGCTTTTGATCGCAAATGAAGCTTGAGCAGCTTTCCAGCCTTCTTCAATGGCTTGTCGGCGCTCCTGATTGGTGACCGCCTGCGGATGAGAAGTTGGTAATAGTTCAATCACTCGCTCAGCTTCTTGCAAGGCCGAAATCCCACTGATCTTAGCCAATACATAACCCATAAAGTAATCAGCTTCCCATTCTTCGCCCTTGCGGCTCGCTTCGGAGATGGTATGCTCATTAACGTGGTGTCCGATCTCGTGTGCGAACGCGGCATATACTTCAAGTTTCGTTGCGGCCTTTTCAAGGTGATTTTGACTAAAAAGCAAGTATCTTTTGCCTGTTTTTACATCATAAACTGCAGCTATATTTTCAACATTTGCTTGTATCAATTCAAAATTTTGAGAAACACCCCCAGCCTCCAGTATTTCAAGCACCCAAGAGGCTACTTTCGGATTGGCTGGAAAGCGATACAGTTCCTCCTCCCAAGCCGTACCTGAAAAACTACAATGCTCCTGCGTAGAAAAAGTGATCAACTCCTGCGCAGGTAGGAGATATGTGCAAAACATTAAAGAACAAAAAATTATAAAGCAAGCGTTCATCTTCAATTCATGAATTTATTTGCTTAACGCCTTAAGGGCTATTTTTTTGAGGTCTTTTGCATCATATAAATACTCCGAATATGTAAGTTCTGCTTTATTTATAAGGTCAAGTGCTTCTCCAAAACGGCTTTGATCGCCCATTTTAATTACAGCACGACCTTTATTTGCATAGGCTTTCCCTTTTAATTCAAATAAACCTGAACCTCTAACTGGAGCTGGATTTATCTGAAATTCAATTGCTTGGTCATAATTGGCAATAGCTTCTTTATATCTACTTAATTGAAGTTTTAGGTCTCCGCACTTTAATAGTAAACTAAGAAGCTTATGAAAATAAGGAGTTTTTTTCGGACATGTAAGGATAGCTCTATCATAACCATTGATTGCTTCTTCGTGTTTGCCTAATTGAAGTTTTAAGTCACCATACTTGGTTAATAAATTAGTGAGCGTATAAGTTTCAGAAGTGTCTTTGGAACACAAAAGAATAGCCATATCGTAATCTTTGAATGCTTCTTCATATTTACCCAATACAGTTTTTGCATCCCCCCTCTGATCAAATAAATGGTACCAATTTGGTCTCAGTTGAATGGCTTTATCAAAATCCATAATTGCACCTGTAAAATCCTTTTGTCGTACTTTAAAACGACCTCTATCCAAAAAAGTTTCTACATTTTTTGGATCCAATTCACAGGCTTGGTCAAAATCAGCTAAAGCTTCTTTCCACATTTGAAGTTGTACTTTTGCATCTCCTCGACGGAGATATGCACGTGCTTTAAAGTTAAATCCACTATTAGGGTTTTGATCTAAACGAATAACTTGGTCAAAATCAAATATCGCAGCTTTATAATCACCTTTACTCCATAGGATTGATCCTCTCCAAAAATAAGCTTCGAAATAATCCGGCTTAAATTCTATCGCCTTAGTGAAATATAATATTTTAGTACTATCTGTAGCCCTAGAATAAATATTATATCCCTTATCAAACCACTCTTTCGCCAATTTTTCTTTATCAACCTCTTCTAATTTAATAGTCATTCCTTCTTTAGCTTGTTTCCAACCATTGGCTACGGCTTCCAAGCGTGCAGTTTTGGGAGGGTGGGTTATGGTTTCATTGGGCAGGGAAAAAGAGTTTATACCTGCCTGGGCTTCGTCGAGTGTAGCGCCCATTTTTTGTAGGATGTGGCCTGCAAATAGGTCAGCGGAGAGTTCCATTTCTTTTCGACGCTGATTAATGGTTTCGCCGAAATTGTGGTTGTTCAGGTGATGCCCTATTTCATGTGCCAGAACACAATAGGCTGCCCAGCGGGTGCGGGCGTCGCGCTTGAAGTTTTCGAGGAAAGTAGTGTTGTACAAAATGTAGCGCTTCCCATTCTCATTTGCGGCTAGGGCATTTGCTACATTTGCAGACTTGATGATAAAATTGGACTCCAAGCCAATGGTAGCGGTGATGCGTTGTACAATTATTTGTGCTTCCTGCGAGGGAGGATAGACATACACATTGAGGTTTGCATCGTCACCGTCGAAGTGGCACCCTTTGTTGATGCGAATTAATTCCTGTGCATTTAATTGAAAAGTCAAAACCAAGAATACAAAAGAAAAAAGGGATTGATGGGTTTTCATGGAGTTAGATTTTGAAGTCTATTTCTATGCTTTAGCAAGTTAATAAAACATTTGCATTTTTTTAGATAAAATAGAAAAGCAGTTCATTGAAAAAACTGAGATAAGAGTAAATCCCTAGGAATTTGTTGAGGTCTGAAAAGGATAAGCAGTAGAGTTGACGAGGACTTTTCGACGAACGACAGAAAAAAAATCCCGCCCACAAATGGCACCAAATGCCTCCAAAACAACACTAAAAATGCATGCACGTTGCATGCATAAAAAAAGGAGTTACGAAATCTAAATTCGTAACTCCTTGAAAATCAAGTCGGGATGACAGGATTTGAACCTGCGGCCCCACGCCCCCCAGGCGTGTGCGCTACCGGGCTGCGCCACATCCCGAAAATAGTGTGTGAGTGTGAGTGTGATCATCAAACTTCGTTTGATGAGTGTGGGTGTGTTGGGGCAACCCTCGGTGGTTGCCCATTCTCTGAATTTGAAAACCACCAGTTTACTCCAGAGAACGAATCATTCCCAGCAGCATTCTGGATACCTTTTCAAAGCCAGCGTATAAATCATCGTAGAAGCTTTTTTCCACGAGGTCAGTATCATGCATAATCTGTAAGATCGCGACACATTCAAAAACCGATGAACGCGCCGTGATGTAAAATTTCTTTTTGTCGGGGCTCGTCATGCGGCCAGTTCCTTCGGCCAGGTTCAACAGGGCACTCAAGCTGGCGCGTTTGAATTGGTCCTGGATATATGGATCAAGCGACTTCTGCGTAAACAGGTGTTTTAAAACTTTCAAGTTCACCCCCCGCATTTCCTGATACACTTCCAATTTTTCAAAATCAAACACGTCTAGTCTTTTTAGTTCTTTAAACCTGAAAACCCAAATCTGAGCTTCCTTCCAATCCCCGGCGCAGTGCCCCAACACACTCACACCCACACTTCTCAAACGAAGTTTGAGAACCACACGCTTCGAGCCACCGGCAACGAAGCTCACACCCATTCTCGTGGGTAATACAGGACTCGAACCTGTGACCTCTGCTCTGTCAAAGCAGCGCTCTAAACCAACTGAGCTAATTACCCGATTTGATGAAAAACGCTACATCTTTTTTTAGCGCTCGCAAAGATACAACAGTGTAGTGTAAAAAGCCAAGTACCAGGCCGCTTTTTCTCTAAAAAAATAAGGCCGGATACGAATGGAACTGAAAACCAGCGGTTTTGGTTCCATTTGTGTCCGACCTATTGAAATGCTACCGGTTAACCGGATGAGAGTTGCTTTACTTAGGGACGGGTTGTCTTCAAGCGCCTGTTGTGAAGGCAAAAACACAAACAAGCGCTAAATGACGCTGCAAAGATAATGCACAATTTTAAGTACGCAAATTATTTGACAGTTAAAATGACAATTTTTATTAAATGTTATTTTTAATGACAAATTAATCCATGAGACTTGCTTTTTATGTCAAGTACTCATACTTTTGTAAGGCTAAGGCTTGCCTGAATTCTTTGAACGCTTGTACATCGCTTAAACGCAATATTCCGGCAAGCTGTCAATACTGGACCAATGTTGGAGGAGAAACTAAAGAAGAATCTAGCGGAGAACCTGATCCGTTTGCGAGTAGCCAAAGGGTATACGCAGGAGGAGCTGGTGATGGCTTTGAAAGAAGAGGATGTTGACATTTCCCGTACGGCCCTAGCCTCGTACGAAAATCAACGTTCTTTCCCAAAGCTAGACGTACTGTATACCCTGTCGCGCTTTTTTGAAACGGACATTGAAAATCTTTTGCAAGAAAAAGAGCAATTCGGGAATGTTTTGGGCAAAAATGTGGTTAACTGTATTGACCTAGATGCATTGTTGAAAGACTTTTCAGAGGTGCTGCTTTATTTTAAGATGTACCGAGGAATGTATTTCAACTTGGCCGAAAAGGTGATGAGCACTTTTGGAACTCCTGAGCGACACGATGAAGTGATGAAAATGATCACCGGGGTGTACGCCAACGAGCAGCTCAAAATGCCCAAATTGAAGGACTTGTTTACCGAAAACCTGGACAATCGCGAAGTATTGGTTTTTCAGGGGATCAACAATGGAATGTCCATTCAGGAATTGGCCGAACAGCTCAACACCAGCCCGGAGGCCATTACCGAAATTTTTATTTGCGCCAAAGACAAAGTTTTTGACTTGCTCTTGGACTAAAAACCCAATCAAGTTCATCAGCCGAAAAACGCCAACAACCATATGCAAAAATTTTACACTCATCCAAACAACAGCGCCGATAAGGACAAAGACAAGGGGATCAAAACGACCCCTGTACCCGTTAATGACCCAAAAAAAGCGGATAAAATTCGCGAAGCGGATAAAAAGCGTTTCGAAAAACTGAATAAAATAGGTACGGCTATGCTGATCGGCTTCTTGCTGCTCACGGGTTTGTACCATCACGATATGCCAGTGATTGGTGTGGTCGGCGTCAAGGCCGATCCCGCCAATACTCCACCACTGCACCAGGATCAGGGACTGGGGGGCTCGTTCCTCCCAGCACTTGAAAAAGCTCGACCTTCCACACAACACGCCATTGAACCCAAACCAGGAACAGACCAGATCAGGACAAGGCGAACCAATTATCCCATCGCGAATGGCAATCAATCAAGCGTCCGACGAGGTTTTATTCTGAGTAATAATTTGGCGTTAAACAATGCCAAATCCCCACTTTCTGGAGTGCTCGAACGCGTCATTCACAATTGGGAAATGCCTGTAAATACTGAAATATTAGATGTCAATAAATTAAATGTAGAGTGGAAAAATGAGCAGGATTTTATTGAAAAAATAAAACAAAAAAGCCTAGATCGTCCCCTTACTTTGGTCACTTTACAGTTGCAAGAATTTATGGAATCTTCGGGGAAAGACTTATACAACCTTGTACCTCAAAATAAGGCGCGTATAAAACTGACCATGCGGGGGGTAGATCCCCAATCCAATCGGTTGATTTTTGAAGAAACCATTGTAAAAGAAGTAACTCAAGACAAATGGGCGCATTATGAGCCTACCCATTCTGCTTTAGAAAATGAATCTCCAGCAGTATACGATTATTCTTTAGCCATGAAACAGGCCCTGGAGGAAACTTCTAATGAAATAATTAGCATTCTTCACAAGTATTTCCCTTAGTTAATTACATCGACCAACTATAATCCCTTCGACCGCCAATAAGTATACCTTACTTGTTGGCGGTTTTTCATTTTACAATTGATGATTCAAACGATTTTTATTAGGATTTCATCGCATTTGTGCCTATCTTTCTCTAACATCCTTGCTAAGCCAAGAATGTACACCTAACTTCGTCGCACAAAAAATAGCAACCTATGGCTCTTATTATTTTTGGTATCATCAGCATCATCGTACTCAACGTCATTTCCAACACCAGCCCCAATTTCAAAAAACTGGGCCGCATTGGTTACATGATTGGTTTTGCGTTGATTGTATTGGGTTTTATTTCCTCTTGTTTTGTACAAATTACTGCGGGTACGGTGGGGGTACAAAGCCTCTTTGGTAAAATTCAGGGCAAGGTACTGACCGAGGGCCTGAATGTAGTCAATCCCATTTTGACGGTCATCAAGTTTGACGTCAAAACCCAAAACTACACCATGTCGGCCATTCATGACGAAGGCGACCAGGAGGGCGATGATGCCATCCGGGTGCTTTCTTCCGATGGTTTGGAAGTGGTCATTGATCTTACCGTATTGTTTCGGGTTACTTCAGACAAAGCACCTACGATTTTGCGCACCATCGGCGAAGACTACACCAATGTAGTCGTAAGACCTATTGTACGCACCAAAATTCGCGACCTGGCTGCCAATTATGAAGCCGTATCCTTGTATTCCAGCAAAAGAGAAGAGTTTCAGCAACGCTTGTTTACAGCCGTAGAGAAGGAGTTCACCAAACGTGGATTTTCCCTGGAACAAGTGCTGATCCGCAACCTCAATTTGCCACAATCGGTCAAAGCGGCCATCGAGTCCAAGATCAACGCTGAGCAAGAATCGCAAAAGATGCGCTTCGTGCTGGACAAAGAACGCCAGGAAGCCGACCGCAAACGGGTAGAAGCCCAGGGTATTTCCGATTACCAGCGGATTTTGACCTCCACCTTGAGCGACAAGTTGTTGCAATACGAAAAGATCAAAACCCAAAGAGAATTGGCTGCCTCTCCCAATGCGAAGATCATCATCATGGATAGCAAAAGCTCGCCGATGATTTTGAGTGGGAATTGAGGTAAGTCTATGGCTAATAGTTGCTTAGGTGTTTTCTTAAGTGCCTTAGGTTTCTTAGGTGGTTAAAAATTATCCTGCTCCGCAGGTTTTCTTCTTTTTTACCACCTAAGAAACTTAAGGCACTTAAGGAAACACCTAAGATTATGTCGCCTACGAAGTCACCGCCTGGAAATCCGCACAATTCAACCTGATTTCAGCCCGCCCCATCTTGGCTTGATACAAGGTACAATAGTAGTGCTTTTTGTTGTGCGACTTGATGCTGTGTTGGCAGGACACGCAAGACCTTTGTCCACTCAAAACGCCCAATTCCTTCAATTGAACCGTCAATTGGGTCAACAGCAGTTCCAACTGAGCCTTACGGGTTTCGGGAACATCTTCCAACAATTGTTGCAGTGTATCGGGGAATCTAGCCATCTGATTGGCGATCTCTACGCCCTCATTGGTCAGGATCAAATCAAAACTCCGCAGGTCTTCCGGGTCATTGTGTTTGGTCAATAAACCTTTGCGTTCCAATGTTTTGACTGCATCGCTGATGGTTGGTTTGGTCAGGCAGAATTCTCTGGCTAAAGATCCAATGCGACAAAGTTGTGGTGGGTGATTCAGACAAAAGATAAGAATCTGGCCCTGAATGGGACTGATATTGGCTGCTAAACATTCTTGCCATAACATGGCCCGTAGTGCAACTGCAATATTCACAAAACCCGTTGTTAGTTTGGCCTCCAAAGTGTGTTTTTGATCATCCAGATCAATAACTGAATGGTTCATACGGTTCCGTTTCTGAAGAGAGAAGTCAATAGAAATCAAGTCCTTTGTCTCTCCAAATGAGTGAAAAGTGTTGTGGAAATTTCAGAACAAGTACAACAGTGTAAAAAGGGAGTTTACCAAATGGGATGTGAATACCAGATAACTGCTCAAATGTAGTGAAATTTTTACTGAAGGGCGATAAAAAAAAACTGCTTCACCCCACTACAAAGGCAAAGCAGTTAATGTATAATAAGTCTTTTGACTATTGTTCAATGTTAAACGTCCATTACCCCGCGTAGATCGGGATTGAGGGCAATCGCCTGGGCATAATCCTCGCGCGCTTCACCAATCCGCCCCATTGCTTTTAATACAATCGCCCGGTTGATGTAGCCTTCGGCATAATCAGGTTGATTTTGGATGGCCATACCGTAATCATGCAGGGCTTCCTCTTCTCGGCCCAAATCACTCAACAAATTGCCCCGATTGTTGTACGCTTCAGCATCTAGCGGATGCAACTCAATAATGGTGGAATAATCGGCCAGGGCTTCTTCGTATTGCTCCAATTTCTTGTATACGATAGCGCGGTTGAAACGGGCATCGCTGCCTTCTGGTTTCAGGCTGATGGCTTCACTATAATCAGCTAGCGCTTCTTCATAACGCTCCAGATCATCCAGTACGTTGCCGCGTGAGATCCAGGCGTTGACTTCTTTGGGATTGATAGCCAACACCTCATCGTAATCTTTTAAAGCTTCTGCCGCATAACCCAGCCCATTCAGCAGGTTGGCGCGATTGAAGTGGGCGATCAAAAATTGGGGCCGAATCCGAATGGCCAAGCTGTAGTCGTCCAGCGCTTCCTGATAGCGCCGCAAATCCATGTAGATATTGGCACGCGCAACGTACGAATCGGCATGATCCGGGCGCAACTGAATGGTATGCCCCAAGTCTTCCAGGGCGTTTTCCCAATCCCCTTGTCGCAAGAGCACCATCGCCCGATTGAAATAGATGGCGGGATCCTGAAAATTCTTTTCTACCGCTGCATTGTAATCCTCCAATGCCTCGTCCAAACGGCCCATCTCCGTGTACAGGATGGCGCGATTGTAGTAGGCATCCGGATCGTGTGGATTGAGCGCAATCGCTTGATCAAAATCCTGGATGGCTTCCTCGGCTTGGTTGAAAAAGATATAGAGGTTACCCCGATTGTTGTAAGCACCCAGGTCGGTAGGGTTCAGCTCGATGACCTTGGCATAGTCAGCCATCGCCTCTTCGTAGCGGCGCTCCGAGGTGTGGATAATAGCCCGATTGAAATACGCGTCGGCATAATCCGGGCGCTGCTCAATGACCTCGTTTAGTTCTTCGATTGTTGCTGCCATAATTTAGGCTTTTTTACCTACAAACAACATATACTGCCAAACCCCCATGTACGCCGATTTCACCTGATTGACTACAGGTGTAAATTCCTGGCTGAGTAGGGGAGTGAGGTGGCTGTCCATGCGCACGTGGTTGTTGGCCATGTGTTTTTTGAACCACAGGTTGCGGGAATCGTGAAAATCGGTTACCGCAATAAAACCTCCAGGTTTGAGGTCTGCCTTTGCCTGCATGATCAGGTCTTTCCAGTGCGGATTGATCATGGTCAAGGAGTAGGAAAAAAGCACCAAATCCAGTTTTTCGTTCCAGGCGGTATCGCCTAGCATATACGGTTGGGCCAATACCGTAACCCGATCAGCATAAGCCTGGGTATTTTTGATCGAGAGGTCTACCATGTCGGTAGAAACATCCAATCCAGTCAATTTGGCTTTGGGAAAACGTTTGGCCAGGTTGTTCAGGTTGTACCCGGTTCCACAACCCACTTCCAAAATGTTCCATTGGCCATTGTCGTCCATGGGAATTTCCCGGATGATTTGGTTGCGGCCAAAAAGGAAACTCCAACGGGTTGCGTCGTAAATTTTGGATTGCAGCTTGTAATAACGCTGCATGGTACTGTTCTGCTCTGCTTCGGAGAGCGAATCGAATTTTTCGAAAGCCATTTTATGGTATTAGGGGTTGAAAAGTGAAAAGTGAAAAATGAAAAATGAAAAGTGAAAAAACACATACCAAATGGGGAACCCAAATGATGTAGCTTTTCATTTTTCATTTTTCACTTTTCACTTTTCACTCCTCAACTTATTTCACTATTGCCAAATACACACTCGCATACGTTCCCACGCGGTCTTCGCCATGGGTCTTGGTGGTCAGTTCCTGCTCAAAATCAACGGCATCCAGCACAAACTGCGGGAAGAAATCGACCTGGTGCGCCGCCGACCGCAACAAAATGCGAGTGCCGGGGCGGCTATTGGCCAAAATCAACTGCCACTCTTCCTCCAACACGGGAATGTTGTTGGCCGCGAGCCAGTCCTGGTGATCGAGCAGAATATAGTGCGAGTACTTACCCGGATTGTTTTTCAAAAAGGCGCTGATGGTACAGGTGTGGGTTTGGATTTGATCAATCCGATCTTTCAGTACGTCAAAATTTTGTTCCTCCACATAAGAAGGACAGCAGGTTTTGGTGTATTTGCCATCCAGATACAAGCGGTAAAAATAGTTGTCGTGAGTAGGGATTTGGGTGAAAACCTTGCGCAGGCATTCCTGAATGAAACCCATGGCACCCCGTTCGTATTTTTTGGCAAACAACAATTGTTGGCTGCGCGGAACACCTACCATCGACATGGTCAAGTGGCGATTCACCACAAACTCAACCAGCTTATTGGCGATCTTCGATTCAATCCGGTTGTAGATTTTGGTCTGCTCTTCCAGGCTACCTACTTCAAACATGTGTTTGATTTGGCGGTAGAGTTTCTTGCGGGTTTTCAGGTATTTGTTGAAAATCCAGGCCAGGGTACCCGAAGTACTGAAGTGGTAAAAACTTTTCCGAATACCTTTACCATTAAAGTATTTCCAATTGTCGTCCCAATATTCTTTTGCAAAATCGGGTAGGGCGTTGCGCAGTTTTTCCTGGTAAAAAGTGTCAAATTCCGGCATCACTCCGTCGCCAAACATGGCCCAATGCTCAGTATAGCTAGCATGTTGGAAGCTTGATTTTTTGAGTTCAAGCAAGGCGTTTTGCCGGGGGTTCATGTCAATGCAATTGATTATTTTGGGATCGTCCAACAAATAATCCAATGCATTGCAGCCAGCACTGGTGATCATGACCACCTCACTGTCTTGTTTCAATTGAAGCAACTGACGGTCGCAACGAGGGTCCTCCCAGCAGGTGTTGTACACCAGGTTTTTAGTGTGTACCTGGCGGAAAACCCAATCTCTCAAATCATTAATTCCTTTCACTGTTACTAAGATTGGTTAGTTAATGTTACCAAAGGACTTGGGAAAAATTTGTCAAAATTACATAATCCTTGAAATTATCACAGATTTGTAGTGCAGTGGATTGGAATGTGTGAATAAAAAAATACAATGAATTGACTTGTAGTTAAGTATGTAGGGTTAAATAAATTTCTTTTTGCGCTTGCAGGGTGGCTTCCCCTGCTGCAACTACCTTGCGTAGGTTGTCCAGGTTGGAATTGAGCACCCGAGCCTTCACGTTATCTGCCCATTGGGTGTGCAGCATTTTGACCAGTTCTTGTTTGTGCAAGGGGTCATAAATGGGAAAAACAACTTCCACCCGGCGATCGAGATTGCGGGTCATCCAATCCGCCGAAGCCAGGTACAACTCCTCCTGACCGCCATTGGCGAAATAATAAATTCTGGCGTGTTCCAAAAACCGATCGATGATGCTGATGGCTTCAATGTTGTCGCTGAGCCCCGGCACACCAGGCACCAAGCAACACATACCCCGGATGATGAGTTGGATCTGCACCCCAGCCTGGCTGGCTTCGTACAACTTGTCAATCATGGCCTGATCCTCCAGACTGTTCATTTTGATCATCATCCAGGCCATCTGGCCCGCTTTGGCATTGGCGATTTCGCGCTCAACACAAGCTACAAATTTGCGGCGACTGTTCACGGGCGAAACCATCAGGTGTTGGAAACTGCGCTCCAAGGGTTTTTCTTCTAAAAAATGAAACACTTCAGCTACCTCCAAACTCAGGCGCTCGTCGGCAGTGAGCAGGGCATGGTCGGTATATAGCGTTGCCGTTTTTTCGTTGAAATTGCCGGTGCCGAGGTAGGTGTAATGCCGAAGGCCAGCTGCTTCTCGCCGAGTAATCAATAGAATTTTGGAATGCACCTTGATGCCCGGACGGGAATAAATGACCTGCGCACCGGCTGCTTGTAAGGTTTCGCCCCAGTGCAGATTGGAAGCTTCATCAAAACGCGCTTTGACCTCTACAAATGCAGTTACTTTTTTGCCATTTTCCTGAGCCAGCACCAAAGCCTGGGCAATGGAGGAGTTTTTGGCTACCCGGTACAAGGTGATTTTGATCTCCTCCACGGCAGGATCTGCGGCTGCTTCTTCGATCCAGCGAGGGATGTAATCGTATTTTTGATAAGGAAAATGCAACAAAACATCCTGATTGCCAATGACCTGGAAAATGGATTGAGCTTGTTCCAGAATTGGATGGGGTAGGGGCGGCATGGGAACGTCGAACAAGTTTTCCGATCCGGCAGGTGCGGGAAAAGCGAAAAAATCGCTGAAGTTGTGGTACCGCGCACCAGGGAAAAGGTCATTTTTTTTCAGCTGAAAAATGTCCTTTAGTCTTTTGGTCAGTTCGATGCTCATGGAACTATCGTACAAGAGGCGGGTCGGCGCACCAATGGACCGTTCTGCCAGACTGGCCTTGATTTTTTCCCGCAAATCTCCGGTGTATTCGTCGTCGATGTACAGTTCGGCATCGCGGGAAATTTTGATGGAATAAGCAGCTTGCACGCCTTCGGGAAACAATTGCTCCAGATTGGCCCGCATGATTTCATCCAAAAAGGTAACCTGAAATTGGCCATTAGCCCCGGGGAGGGTTACAAATCGGGGCAAAACATCGGAAGGGATATTGACCAAACCCAGTTCATCCGATTGCGCCAAAACCGCAACAAAATACAAATTGCGGTTTTGTAAAAAAGGCACATCAAAAGTGTCCTCAATGCGCTGGTATTGCAAGTGGGGAAGTACCTTTTCCTGGAAATACTCCCGGGCGAATTGTTTTTGTTCGCTATTGAAAAGATGATGATCATTGAGCAAAAGTATGCCCTTTTCACGCAGCGCCGGAATGATTTGGCTGCGAAAAATGATCCCAAATTCAACTTGTTGCTGGTGTACGATTTTTTTGATTTCCCGGAGCTCCTTTTTGGGCTTCACCTCCAGAATGGACTTGCGCTCTTTTTTGTCGATCTTTTGAAACTGCCGCAAAGCCGACACCCGCACCCGGAAAAACTCATCCAGATTGGAACTGTAAATGGCCAAAAACTTGATGCGTTCGTACAATGGAACCGCAGGATCCTTGGCTTCTTGAAGGACTCGGTGGTTGAATGACAACCAAGAGATGTCGCGTTTGTGGTACATGAATGAGCAGGTTCGTAAGTTGGCAGTTGGAGGTTCAATTGACGAACATACAAACCTTTAGGGAAAGTGCCAGGAAATGTCAGGTTAAGTTAATGTAAACAAGCCCTAAAACCTCGGACATTCCATAAACTTCGAATACACACTCTTCGACCTGCCCGAGTTTTTGATTCGCCAGGAAAGGGTGATGGCTGGAATGCTGTACCAATCGTTGTGTTTGCCGCCTCTCGCATAAGTAACTTCTAAATTCTCCCCATTGGTCGGATCCAGCAGTGGATTACTGATGCGTGCAGAAACCTCCCCCCGGTTGGTTAATACGTCGCCATATTTGACCCTTGCGTCACTGACATCGTCAAGATGATCGGTCAGGGTAGCACGGAAAATCATTTCAGCCCCAATCGTCAAACGATCATTGATCAAAATATTCACTCCGGCGCCAAAAGGAGTATTGAACTGGGTAAGGTTGTAGCGATTTCGGTATCCCGCCAAGCCCTGTCCTTCGGTGGTAAGGGCGCGTAATTCTAGGATTTCGCCATTGAAATTAATTTTAGGGTTAAAGGCAAAAAGCCCCAATCCAAAAGCAACATAAGGAGAAATCACCGTTTTGTTGCGGGCATAACCGATGTGGAACAGGTGAATCTCGCCAATCAGGGAAAATTCGGTAATGTTGCTTTGAAAATTGAGCCCACGCTCTACATTTACCCCATTGTTGCGCTCATTGCCCATGATTTTTGCAAGGGTTACCCCGGCACGGACGCCTAGAAAGCGCGAATAGCGCTGGCGCAAAAACACTCCGCCAGCTCCGCCGTAATCTTTCGCATAAATGGCAAATTCCTTGGGAGAAAGATCACCCGAGTACAAACCAATGCCCCCCGTGATGCCGAAGTCTAAATCCTGGCTAATGGCGCAAAAAGGTAAAAACATGGCAATAGCCAGCAACAATTTCTTCATTGGACTCATTTTTCTATTGGACGAGTGTCTTAGTAGTGGGGCAAAAATAAGTGATCATTTTTCCTGAGCCAGAGGATTAGGTAAGACACTTTAAATGAAACGTTTACTTATCTAATCCCCTGGCAAAATGATCACTTATTTTTTTATTGCCCCTAAGTAGTTTTTACCAGGCAATGGTAGTCTAACGTCGAACAAAGGAACAAAAGTATACCCTTTCCGACCTTAAATAGATTACTTTTGCACTTCAAAACCAATCTACAACTATGTCAATGGCTAGAAATCGCGCCGATCGTGCCGAAGGAGAACAACGCAAATTGAGTGGAGAACGATTGCGCCGATCTTTAAAGGTATTTCAATATATCCTGCCTTACAAATGGCCATTTATCTGGGGGATGTTTTTTTTGATTGTTGGTAGTGGGCTCTTCCTGGTGATCATGAAATTGCCCGGCGAAATCCTCAACATCATCTCTGGAGAGTCCAAATATGGCCTCAGTACCAACATGGCTTTTTTTGTGGTCATCGCCTTGTTGGCGGTTCAGAGTGTATTCTCCTACTTGCGCGTGCAATTGTTTGCCGTGGTGAGTGAAAAAAGTATGGCCGCTTTGCGCAGGGACTTGTACCAAAAGCTCGTCACCCTGGGCATTCCTTTTTTGGAAGAGCGCAGGGTAGGGGAGTTGACCAGCCGCATCACCAGCGATGTAACTCAGGTACAAGGGGTTGTTTCACTGACCATCGCCGAATTCATCCGCCAAATCATCGTGTTTTTGGGTGGGGTATTCATCATCGTTTTTACCATGCCAAAACTGGCTTTGATCATGTTGGCCACAGTGCCAATTGTAGTCATTTCGGCCATGTTTTTTGGGCGCTACATCCGCAAACTCATGCGCGCGCGCCAGGATCAGCTGGCCGAAACCAACGTGGTGGTAGAAGAAACCATGCAGAGCATTCAAACCGTCAAAGCCTATACCAACGAGGATTTTGAGGTCAAACGTTACAGTTCCAGCCTTACCGAAATGGTGAGCATTTCACTCAAAGCAGCGCGGATGCGCGGACTTTTTGCGGCCTTCATCATTTTTGTGATGTTTGGTGCCTTGTTTTTTATCATTTGGCAGGCGGCAATAATGGTTGAAAAAGGAGAAATGCTCAAAGGTGACTTGTTAGACTTTGCGGTCTTTACGGGCATCATTGGTACGGCCATTGCCAGTTTGGGCAATTTTTACACCGAAATCGTTTCTGCCATCGGGGCTACCGAACGTATCCTCGACATCATGGATCAGCCTTCCGAAGTGACGGTTCAAACCCTCACTGCTCCCAAAGGAAAACAACGTTTCAGCGGCGAAATCAGCTACCGCGACGTGCATTTTTCCTACCCGAGCCGTCCGGATATGCCGGTGCTCAAAGGGGTGAGCTTTGATATTGCGGCAGGTAGCAAAATTGCACTAGTGGGCGCCAGCGGTGGTGGTAAGTCTACGATCATGCAATTGCTTTTGCAGTTTTATGGACTGGGGACTGGGGAAATTCTGGTAGATGGCCAGTCTATTTATGATTATGAATTGAGCTTGTACCGGCAAAATATTGGCATTGTGCCCCAAGAAGTACTGCTTTTTGGTGGATCTATCCGTGAAAATATCGCTTATGGCCGTCCAGGCTCTAGCGACGAGGAGATCGTCGAAGCGGCACGCCAGGCCAATGCCTGGGATTTTATCAGCTCTTTTCCAGAAGGGCTGGATACCCTGGTGGGGGAAAGAGGGGTAAAACTCTCCGGTGGCCAACGCCAACGGGTCGCCATTGCCCGCGCCATCCTGAAAGATCCGGCCATTTTGCTGCTGGATGAAGCGACTTCCTCTCTGGATGCCGAATCCGAAAAAGTGGTGCAGGAAGCTCTGAACAAACTGATGGTTGGGCGTACTTCCGTCATCATCGCTCACCGTCTGGCAACAGTGCGGGATGTTGATTGCATTTACGTATTGGACGGCGGAACCATCATTGAAAAAGGTACCCACGATGAACTATCGGCCATCCCGGATGGGGCATACAATGCTTTGGCAAAATTGCAGTTTGAACTGGCGTAAATTGGATTTATATGAAAATCAATATCCCTGAAAGCACCCTTGAACGCATCGTCATCGTCGGTGGTGGTTTTGCGGGCCTGCTGCTGGCCAAAAAACTACTCAAAGCCAATTACCAAGTGGTTTTGATCGACAAGAACAACTATCATCAGTTTCAACCCCTGTTTTATCAAGTGGCGATGGCGGGTCTGGAACCCAGCTCAATTGCATTCCCACTGCGCAAGTTTTTTCAGGGCAGTACCAATGTCTTCATCCGGGTGACCGAAGTAACGGCCATTGAATACGATAAAAAACGCCTGCAAACCCCTCTAGGTATCGTCAATTACGATCACTTAGTGATTGCTACTGGGGCTGACACCAACTTTTTTGGCAATGCTTCCCTCGCCGCCAAAGCCCTGCCGATGAAATCGGTCTCCGAGGCCCTGTACCTGCGCAACCGCATTTTGGACGATTACGAAAAAACCTTGTCGATCACCGATGCCGAAGAACGGCAAGGTTACATCGATATCGTAATTGTAGGGGGGGGACCAACCGGGGTCGAAGTGGCCGGCTCTCTGGCCGAAATGCGCAAATACATTCTGCCCAAGGATTATCCGGAAATGGATTGCTCTGAAATAGAAATATTCCTCATTCAAAGTGGAGACCAGTTGCTGAAGGGCATGTCCGATGAGGCCGCTAAAAAGGCCTTAACGTTTTTGCAAAAAATGGATGTCAAAGTCATCCTCAACAATCGGGTAACTGCCTACGACGGTGAAATTGTAACCATGAAAGATGGCACCCAGATTCGCTCCCGCAAGGTGATTTGGGCTGCTGGGATTATAGGCGCCCTATTTGAAGGTTTCCCTGCCGAAGCCATTGGCCCAGGCAATCGCCTCAAAGTGGACAAGCATTGCCAGGTGATCGGGATGGAAAACGTCTACGCACTGGGTGATGTGGCCTTGATGAGTGGAGATGAAAAATTCCCGGAAGGGCATCCACAAGTGGCTCAGGTAGCCATGCAAATGGGGGCCTATTTGGCCGATGCGTTTTCAAGAAAACAAAAAGGAAAAGTTGCAATCGCGTTCAAATACCGCGATTTGGGGTCAATGGCCACGGTCGGGCGCAACAAGGCGGTGGTGGATTTGCCTGGCTTCAAATTCCAGGGCTTTTTTGCCTGGTTGGTTTGGCTTTTTGTACACCTCTTTCAACTACTCGGCGTACGCAACAAAGTAATGGTTTTTATCAACTGGGTTTGGAACTACGTGACTTACGATCAGTCTTTGCGGTTGATGATACGGCCTTTTGTACCGAAGGAAATGAAAAATGAAAAATGAAAAATGAAAAATGGGCTGCCGCAGCGACTTTGACACGTTTTGGTGTACAAGTCGCTGCGGTAGCCCATTTTTCATTTTTCACTTACTTGCTCGCTACCAAGCTCACTTCCAGCTCAAACTCATCATAAATCGCCTTGTCGCCTAGGCCTTGAAAGAATTTGCCGGAACCGTACTTGATGTCGTAGTTGGTGCGGTCAACTTTGATGGCAGAAGTACCAGTGATTTTACCACCTTCGTTTTTCACTACAGCGTCAAAAGTGATTGGCTTGGTGATGCCTTTGATGGTCAAATTGCCAGTAACGCTGAAGCCACCAGGTTTGCCGTTAGGAGCAATTTTGGTAGAAACAAAAGTCGCAGACTTGTGCTTCTCTACGCTGAAAAAGTCGTCGCTAATCAAGTGGCCTTTCAGTTTGTCAGCATATTCGCCAGTGATGTCTTCAACAGTCAAGGTAGTCATGTCTACTTCGAAGCTGGCTTTGGTCAATTTGGTTTTGCTCATTTCAATTGAGCCAGTTTTTAAGCTGATTTTACCAAAGTGTTTGCCCGTAACTTTATAGGCCGTCCATTTTACGGTACTACCCTTTACGTCTACTTTGTAAGCAGCTGCTTTTTCAACTGGATTGGTGAACGCCAGGCTCATCACTGCTGCGAAGGCCAGAACAAAAGTCAGATGTTTCATTTTTCTGATTTAATGGTGATTTGTACAAGAAATTATAAAGCACAGGGCATTTAGCCCCGCATTTTATCCAACAATTCATTGAGTTGAAGTGATTCTTCCTCGGTCAGGTGCGCAAAATTGCTGTGAATATTTCCATCCATGATAGAGGCCGTTTCATCCAGCAATTGCAAACCTTTTGCCGTGATGGTGATGTCTACCCGGCGGCGATCCATCGGGCATTCCAAACGTTCCACCAAAGCTTTTTTCTTGAGCTTTTCAACCAAACGGGAGGCATTGGAGTTATTATCCAGCATGCGTTCCGTCAGCGTCTTGATCGTCGCTGGTTGATCTCCCATCCCCCGCAAAATGCGCAGGATGTTGTATTGCTCCTGCGAAATGCCGAAGGGGCGCAACAAACGGGTAGCCACCTGATTCCACCATGAAGCCGTATAGACCAGATTCACAATGGCTTTCTGGAACTCCGAGCTAAATGGTTTGTTCTGTTTGATTGCTTCTTCAATTCTCATAACGCTGCAAATATATGTCTATACATTGAATGTTGCAACATTGTTCGATGGAAAAGTAATTTTTTTTGAAAATTTGTCCACACCACAAGGATTTGTACCTTTACGGGCTCAATCAATTTTTTCAATGTGCCCTTGCCAAACCAATGACCATTTTTGTTAATCATTTGAACCTGAACAAGAAATGAAAATTTTAATCATTGGGGGCGGCAATATGGGGCTTACCTACGCCCAAAGTTTCCTGCGTTCGCACATTGCTACTAAAGAAGACATGATGATTCTGGAAAAGTCACCCGAACGGGCGGCGATTCTGGCTCAAAAAGACATCGGCACGGTGTATGGCACAGCGGAAGACTGTCTTCAGCGGGCAGATTTGATCATCCTGGCCGTCAAGCCACAAGATACCAACATCCTTTTTGATAGTTTGCGCCCCCACGTACACGCCCAGCAGGTGTTTTTGTCGATTATGGCGGGGGTAAAAATTGCCACGATTGCGGAATCCCTGCAAGTGAGTAAGGTGATCCGGGCCATGCCCAACCTGCCTGCACAGATTGGCCGGGGAATGACGGCCTTCACCTCTTCCGATGCAGTGACCCGTATCGAATTGGTGATGGTGCAAAACCTGCTCAACACCACTGGTAAAACGGTTTACGTCGAAGATGAATCCTTCATTGATGCCACCACCGCCATTTCGGGCAGTGGGCCTGCCTACGTCTGGTACTTTATGGACGCCATGATGGATGGGGCCAAACAGATGGGTTTTTCCCCCTCCGAAGCGGAATTGCTGGTGAGTCAAACCTTTTTAGGCGCAGTAGAATTGTACCTGGCCACCAATTTATCTTGTGAAGAATGGATCCAACGGGTAGCTTCCCGTGGGGGAACAACCGAGGCTGCCTTGAAGTCTTTTGGCGAAAATGCGTTGAAAGCAGACATCGTTAGTGGGGCATTTGCGGCTTTGCATCGGGCGGAAGAGTTGGGGAAAAACTAACCCCAAAGCGACATTTTTTTTCACAGAGAAAGCACAAAGAGACACAGAGGACACAAAGCTAGACGTTGACAATGAGTGAACTTTATAAGAAAGCTCTGTCAACGTCTAGCTTTGTGTCCTCCGTGTCCTTTTTGTTTTTCCTCTGTGATAATAAAATGTTGCTTTGGGATTATTTGGAAATTGTGAATGACTATTGCTCCACAATAATTTCCTTGAGGTTCCTCAACAAAAAGACAATCGCGATCAGGTCATCAACCTGCGCAGCATGATATAACCTACTGACACAATATTTTTTTTCAACAAGGGTCGTAAAATAAAAATCAAGCCCAATTACAAAACCGCCGTAGATGGGTCTTTCATCCTGATTTTGTTTTTGAGCAATTAGCATGGCGGCGAGCATTTGCGCTTCGGGGTCATATTTGTCTCCTTTCGCCCTTTTATATTCCTGGAGGAAAAAGTAAGGCTTTTGAGGGGTATTTAACCCAAGCGGAGTCGCCATCAAACAATCGGCAATGACGGATAAGGTAAGTTTATTGTCGAAAACAGCTTTTAGGGGGCGTTCAAAAAAAACCTTCAAACGATACGCCTCTTCTACCTGGGCAATATCAAACAAAATAGCGATGAGTTTGATCTTCAACTCTTCTTCATTCCATTGGCTTCCTTCATAACTAGCCAATGCGGCTTTGTCTGCTAGGTGTTGGCGCTGAACTTCAGTGAGGCTGAAGTTAACATCTGCACTCAACCAATGATTCAAATGCGCACACTCATGGTCTTTTTTTATTCCAAAGTACCCGAATAGCTCATCTAAAGATTGATAATAAGTACGTGTTGCCATGGCAAATGATCATTAACTTTCCACAAAGATACAAAGTTATTGGCAGGCAGGTTTTAGAAATCACAAGCAGATCTTTGATTTTATGTAAGGATTTTTTTTATCTTTACAAAATCAAAACATCCTGTATGGTGAATGATGCGCTTGGTTTTTTATTGATTGGCCTCTTCGTCGGGGCTCTACTCGCCTGGATTTGGGCGCGTTTGCGTTTGCAAACCCATGCGGTACTCAAGGCAGATTTGGACAAACAATTCGTGCGGCGAGAACTGCACGAAGCCAATGAGCGGCAACTCTTGGCACTGCAACAAGAGCTTCGCCAACGCATGGAGGAACTCCGCCAGCTCTCCGGCCACCTGGCTTCCCGCGACCAAATGATCATCAACCTCGACGACAAACTGCACCACCAAAAGCAGGAACTGGAACAACTCCAAACGCGCTTCCGCACCGAGTTTGAAAACGTGGCCAATCGTTTATTGGAGGAAAAAAGCCAAAAATTCACCGCACAAAACCAGGAGCAAATCGCTGCCCTCCTGAACCCGCTGCGCGAGCACATCCGCGATTTTGAAGACGTAGCCGAAAAACGGTTCATCGAAGAAACCCGCGACCGCATTTCCCTCAAAAAAGAAATTGAACAACTCCGCGAACTCAACTCCCAACTCAGTGCCGACGCCAACAACCTGGCCACCGCGCTCAAAGGTGACAACAAAACCCAGGGCGATTGGGGGGAATTACAATTGGAAGTATTGCTGCAAAAGGCTGGCTTGATCCGCGATGTGCATTACCGTACCCAGGCCAGTTTTGTGGACGAGAATGGCCGGGCCAAACGCCCCGATTTCATCATCATTTTGCCCGAAAACAAACACCTCATCATTGACTCGAAAGTGTCACTTACAGCCTATGCGCGCTACTTCCAGGCCAACGACGACCTCGGGCGCCAAGTCGCTGCCAAGGAGCACACCGACAGCCTGCGCCGCCACATTCGCGATTTGAGCGAGAAGAACTACCAGCAATTGTACCAGATCAATACGCCAGATTATTTGATGTTGTTTGTACCGATTGAACCAGCCTTTGCCTTGGCCTTGCAACAGGATCAAAAGTTGTTTACCGATGCTCTGGAGCGCAACATCGTGTTGGTCACCACCTCAACGCTTCTGGCTACCATGCGCACCGTGTCCTTCATCTGGAAGCAAGAGCGCCAAAAAAACAACGTGCTGGAAATTGCCCGCCAAAGTGGTTTGTTGTACGATAAGTTTTGCGCGTTTGTAGACGACCTCAAGACCATCGGCACCCGTTTGGATCAAACTCAATTGGCTTACCGGGATGCCATGAACAAATTGCTGGAATCTTCCAAATTTGGGGATACCTTGATCGGCCGCGCCGAACGCATCAAGGAATTGGGGGCCAAAACTTCGAAGCAATTGCCCAAGGATTTATTGGATCAGGTGGAAGCGCTGCCCTTGGATGATGGGCAGGAAAATTTTATAGATGACGACCTAAGGTGATCTAAGGTGCCTACGGTGGTTCAAGTTATTTGGCCCTACGGGCCTTTTTGTTTTCGAACCACCTTAGGCACCTTAGATCACCTTAGAGAGATAACTCATTAGTTCAAAGATTTTGCCAAGGCGTTTTTAGAGATGGCCTTGGAGTCACCAGACTGTTCAAAGTTGCGCAGCGGAATTTTCAGCACAATCATAAAAGTCTCTTCCTCATCAAAAACCTGCAACTCGTACTGGTCTCCATACAACAAATCCAAGCGCCGCGAAACGTTTTTTAAGCCAATCCCCTTCGTATACTCCGCTTCGGGTTTGTTGTCATCCTCCGCTTTGCTGTTTTCCACCCGCAGGCTGAGTTGTTCTTCTTTCAAGGTAAGGTCAATACTGATGAAAGCTTCTTCCACCTCTTTGCTCACCCCGTGTTTGAAAGCATTTTCTACGAAAGGCAGCATCAGGAGTGGTGGAATTTGCTGGGTGCTTACATCCCCTTTAACCGAAAAACTCACGTCCAGGCGATTGCCGTATCGATATTGTTCCAGTTCAATGAGGTTTTGCATTTGCTGGATTTCCTTGCGCAAGGGAATCAATTCCACGTTGCAATCGTACAGCATATAGTCCAGGAGATGCGACAATTTGAGCACTACTTCGGAAGACTTGGGTGAATTTTGCAGGGTCAGCGCGTAAAGTGTATTCAAGGTATTGAACAAAAAATGAGGATGGATTTGCCCTTTTAAAAACTTCAACTCGGCATCCAGCTTTTCTTTGCCCAGTTCCTGGCTAAACCGTTCGGTTTGGTAGTTTCTTTTGATCAACTTGATGGCGGATGCAGCAAATACGACCAGGTATACAATACTTGACCGTTGGATGGCCTTGGCCAAACTGGTCAGCGGATATTTTTCGTAATCGTAATCCGGGATGTAAATGGGAACGTAAAAGGTGTGCATCAACGAACGATCTGCGTATCCAAACAGGATCGCTGAAACCAAAAACATCAGGATCAGGCTGGGATATTTGCGGGCATCCAAAAAACGGGGAATCAGGTAATACAAGGTGAAATACACCGCCAGCATTTTGACGGGCAGGGTTTCAATCACTTCCATAAAGCCCCGCCAATAGTCATCGCGTGTCGACCCATATAGCAGCGTGGCGTACAACATGTAGATGGTCCAAAACAAACCATGTGACAAAATGCGGTAACGAGGGGAGAGAAATTTTTGGATCACTGTCATAGGATTCCCTCTTTTTAGGGGCGGTAAAAAAATAAGTGTTCATTTTGCCATAGGATTAGATAAGTAAACGGTTCAATTTAAGTGTCTTATTTAATCCTATGGCTCAGAAAAAATGAACACTTATTTTTGCCCCACTGCTTGGCGATTGAGGAACATAGATTTTGGACGAAATTAATCCATTTTTTGATCTCCCGTTGGGAATGGCGATCAATGACAGCGCTTTGAGGTTGAATGTCGACAAATGGATTACTTCGGCCACTCAACGAATCGGGAAGTATCGGGTAAAAAAGCCGAATGGTCGGGTGAAATGGGGGAATGATCGATTGAAAAAGGAAGGTCTTAACGACTAAAAAATAGAAAAAATCAATACCAACCGACCTGAGGTGTCTCTTAGATGTCTTAGATGGTTCAAATTGAATGGCCCTTCGGGCCTCTTTTGTTGTTGAACCATCTAAGACATCTAAGAGACACCTCAGGTCGGTTAGCCTAAAGCCACATCCAACACCATCATGATGCTGAATCCTGTCAAAGTCGCCATGGTGGCCAGATCCGTATTGCCCGCATGCTGTGCCTCGGGGATCAACTCTTCCACCACCACATAAATCATCGCACCCGCTGCAAAGGCCAGTGCATAAGGCAAAATGGGTTGCATCACCAGCACCGCAGCAGCACCAATCACCCCAGCGATGGGCTCCACTATTCCCGACAACTGCCCATACCAGAAGGCCTTGCGACGCGACATGCCTTCCCGGCGCAAGGGCACAGATACCGCAGTGCCTTCGGGGAAGTTTTGGATGCCAATCCCAATGGCCAAGGCTACAGCTGCACCCAAACTAGCACTGGGAATCCCTTGTGCAACTGCTCCAAATGCCACGCCCACTGCCAAACCTTCGGGGATGTTGTGCAGTGTGATGGCCAAAACCAACAAAACACTCCTCCGCCAACTGGTGGGTACCCCCTCGGCTTTGTCGAAACCCAGGTGCATGTGCGGCAAAAACTGATCGATAAAATGTAGGAACAAACCGCCGCCCATAAAGCCAATCAAGGCTGGCAGCCAGGCTGGTAAACTTTTGCCCTCGCTCATCTCAATGGCTGGCGCCAGCAGCGACCAAAAACTAGCCGCAATCATCACTCCAGCTGCCAGGCCCAACATCGCGTCGAGCACCTTTTGGTTGATCGTTTTGAAGAAAAAAACCAGTGAAGCGCCCAATGCTGTCACCCCCCAGGTGAAACAGGTAGCCAACAAGGCTTGCAGAATGGGATGCAAGCCGATGAAACTTTCGGTAATGGTATGGAACATAGGTTGATCTTTATTTGATTGATCAAAAATATAATTTAGATTAGTCTAAATAAAGATTCAGGCGCTACTTTTTTGAGCTACAATCGAAGGATTTTACGATTTTAAAACAATAAAAATAAGCGTTTTGTTGAATTGTATTACACCTCTTCGGCATTTGAAGCCTTGATTTGTGGTACTTGAGGCATACGGATCTCGGCTTGATCAAAACGTTTTTTTACGGATTCAAACAGGTCACAGGAGATGATGAATGAATCGCCAGAGTTTTTGGCCCAAACCCAGGTACGCAACCGAATGCCATATTCATCGATCCGAATCACCCGAACCAGTATTTCTGGTTTGCCTTTTTCAATGTCTTCGGGAGTGCGATTGTCACAGCGTAGCGGATGCTTTATCGCTTCATCAAATAGGATACTTTTGACCAAATCGATGTCCGATTTGACATCCACTGTAATTTCAAAAAAGGTACAGATTTTATCGTCCGCAAAATCGGCATTGATGATGATTTCCTGATTGATCACCGAGTTGGGAATGATGATGCGGCGGTTTTCAAAATCCCGGATGATGGTGTGCCGCAGCGTGATGTCTTCCACAAAACCACTGAGCTTGTTGTCGCGCAAACGCAGTCGGTCATTGATGCTGAATGGTTTGAAAATAACAATAAAAATGCCACTTATGATATTCGACAAAGCGTTTTGCGACGCCAAACCAATCGCGACCGCCAAAATCCCCGCCGCTCCTAACAATGAAGTGGCGATCGCTTTTAAGCTAGGCACCGAAGAAATGGCCCAACTAATGCCGATCACATAAATCACTCCCGACAAAAAATGCCGCAAAAAATGGTAATTGATCGGGTCACCTTTGATGAGTTTGATGGCTTTTTCGATGAACCGTTTGGAGATGCGATCCATGATGTAGGCCACGATGGAAGTGGCCAACAAAATGCCGAGAAAGGTGATAACCAGGCCGAAGTGAGTGCGGAAGAATTCGTTCATTGTAGGGTGTATGAGTGCGGGGTAAAGGTAGGTAGAATTTAAACACATCAACAAGTATCACAGCAATTAGGATCAAATGAATTTACAGGTTTTCTTGCCAAATTCTTTCCTAACTTGCGGCAAAAATATCAGTATGAACTACTGGCTCGTCAAATCCGAACCCGACGCTTACAGCTACGATGAACTAGAACGCACCGGCCGCGGCATGTGGGATGGTGTGCGCAATTACGCTGCCCGCAACAACCTACGGGCCATGCAGGAAGGTGATCAGGTTTTGTTTTACCACAGCAACATTGGTCTGGAAGTAGTAGGTATTTGCCAGGTGGCGAAGGAACATTACCCCGATCCTACGGCGGAATCGGGTGATTGGTCGGTGGTGGAGGTGATCCCGGTGCGGCGTTTGAAGCGGGGAGTGACTTTGAAAGAAATCAAGGCTACGCCGGAGTTGGCGAATATTGGTTTGATTAAACTGAGCCGTTTGTCGGTGATGCCAGTGGCGGAAGCAGAGTTCGAAAAAATCCTGGCAATGAGTGAGGAGTAGTGAATAAGACTTTTGCCGTAGGCGAAAGAAAATCCGTTTTAATCCGCCCAAATCCGTGTCATCCGTTCTCCTATTGTTGTCGCTTTGGCCTAAGCGCCGAAGGCGCAAAATACTAAGGTGCCCTAAGGTGTCTAAGGTGGTTCAAAAACAAAAAGTACGGCCCGCAGGGCCATTTTAATTGAACCACCTAAGGCACCTTAGTACCCCTTAGGGAGGTATCACCAACCATTCCCCGCGATTACCCCCGCGTACCACTCCGCCGAAGCCTTCGACACCCGCCGCAAAGTCTCCTCCTCCACGTACGTAATCCCGAATTTTTTAGAATACCCCGAAGCCCATTCAAAATTGTCCAGCAGCGACCAGATGAAGTAGCCTTCTACCTTTACTCCACTGGCAATCGCCTCTTGGATCGCGCCCAGGTAGCCCTCAAAAAAGGCGATCCGCTCCACGTCTGCCACTTTCCCATCCCGCAATTGATCATCAAAAGCACAACCATTTTCGGTGATGTAAATCGGCGGATTGTCGTAACGCGCCGCGATCCATTGCAGGAGTTTGCTGCAACCCCAGGGCACGATCGCCCATTGCATGTCGGTCAGCGCCCAATCGGGGGATACGCTGAGGTTCACATCCTGATCGGCGCTGAGGCCGCCGTTGCCGTATACACTACCTGCTTCGGTGGTTTCACTCGCATCTGACGCATACATGGTGGTGTAGTGATTGAGGCCAAAAAAATCGGAGGAGCCCTGGATCAGTTCCTTTTCTGCGGGTGTAAAACTAGGCAAACGATCTCCCAAGCGCTCCCGCATCACTGCCGGGTAATCCCCTTTGTAAATCGGATCGGCAAACCAGGCCAGGAAAAACTCGAGGGCTCGTTCAGCAGCGGCCCGATCCGCTGGGCTGTCGCTGAGTGGTTCGCGCCAATCACAATTGTTGGTGATGCCAATTTTGCCACCTTGTTGGGGCTGGTAGTTTTGGCGGTAAACCTGCACTGCTTTGGCGTGGGCCTTGAGCAAGTTGTGGCCAGCCAGATAGGGTAGGTCGGGCGATTGAATGCCGGGTGCAAAAACGCCGTGGCCGTACCCCAGAATGGCTACCACCCAGGCTTCGTTGATGGTGATCCAGTTTTTGACCCGGTCGCCGAAGTTTTTGAAGCACAAGTCGGCGTATTCCGCAAAAGCATCAGCAATGCCTTCACCTAGCCAACCGTGCAATTCAAATTCCAGAGCGGCGGGTAAATCCCAATGGTAGAGGGTGATCCAGGGTTCGATGCCCGCTTGCAATAGCTCGTCGATGAGGGCATTGTAAAAATCGATCCCGGCTTGATTGGCGGCACCGCGCCCAGCAGGTAGCACCCGGGGCCAGGAGATGGAGAATCGGTAGGCTTTGATGCCAAGTTGTTTCATCAGGGCCACATCTTCGCGGAAACGGTGGTAGTGGTCGCAGGCGGTATTGCCGGTGTCGCCCTGGTGGACTTTGCCCGGTATCATACAAAAGACGTCCCAAATGGAGGGGCCTTTTCCATCGCTCAAATGGCCCCCTTCAATCTGGTAGGCCGAGGTAGCGCTGCCCCACAGGAAATTTTCGGGGAAGCTTTTGTTTTTTGTCATGATCTTAAAAATTTGGGTCAAGTTATTTTTTTTTCGTTCCTTAGTCCCATATTTCATGTACTTTAAGCTTAAGTTTTTTGTAAAAGTTTTTTCGATCACAACAAAAAAAACATCTTTTTCATGCTCTCTACGCTTGATCTCCTGATCATTGCCGCCTATTTCGCGTTAATGATCGCGCTGGGTTTGTACATGCGCAACCAGGCCAAAAAAAGCAAGGACGCCTACCTGATGGGTGGCAAAACCCTGCCTTGGTACATGCTGGGTTTGAGTGACGCCAGCGATATGTTCGACATCAGCGGCACCATGCTGCTGGTGAGTATGGCCTTTTTGTACGGCTTCAAAAGTGTGTTCATCCCCTGGATGTGGCCGGTATTCAACCAAATCTTTTTGATGGTATTCCTGAGTCGCTGGTTGAGGCGCAGCAATGCGACCACCGGGGCCGAATGGCTGGGTACCCGCTTTGGCCTCAACGATAAGGGCGTGCGCCAAAGCCATCTGGTGGTGGTCTTTTTTGCCCTCATTTTGTGCATCGGGTACATGGCCTACGCCTTTGTGGGGGTAGGCGAGTTTTTACAAATCTTCCTGCCCTACGAGCGGGTGCGCGATGTGCTGCCTTTCCTGAGCGCAGGTGAAGGGGCCTATGGCCTGGGTACCCCCGAGTATGTGAACGCCTTACAAGCTTCGAAGCACTATACTGCGCAGTTTTACGGGGTGGTCATTTCGCTGGTCGCCATGTTTTACAGCATTGTGGGGGGCATGCACGGGATTGTACTGGCTGACGTAATCAAGTACATGGTGATGATCGTTTGCTCCCTGTTTGTGGGGGTAATTGCGATGACCCATTTGGCGCAATCGGATGTGGACATTCTGAGCAAAGTGCCCGGGGGCTGGGATTCTCCGTTTTTCGGCACCCATTTGGGCCTGGATTGGTCCAATATGCTCAACGATGCGCGGATCAAAATGGAAAAGGACGGCTATCAACTCTTTTCGGCTGTAGTTAGCATGATGTTGATCAGCGGGATCATGAAAAGTTTGGCAGGCCCTGCGCCCAATTACGATTGCCAAAAAATCCTGAGTACGCGCAGCCCTGAGGAAGCAGCCAAGATGAGTGGCTTCATTTCGGTGATCCTGATGCCCATTCGGTATTTTATGACCATGGGTTTTTGTGTGCTGGGCATCTTGTACTTTGAACAATTGAACCTCACCCGCCTGGGCGAGGGCATCATCAATTTTGAAAGCATCATGCCTGCGGTGATCAGCAAATACCTACCAGTGGGTTTGATTGGTTTGGTCTTAGCGGGTTTTCTTGGCGCGTTTATGAGCAATTTCAGTGGCACTCTGAACGCGGGTCAGGCTTATTTGGTGAATGATATTTACCTCAAATTTGTCAATCCCCAAGCTGAGCGCAAGCAGATCATCACCATGAGTTACCTGAGTGGGGTGGTGATGGTGATTTTTGGGATTGGCCTGGGTTTGTTCATCAAGGATGTGAACATGATTTTCAACATCATCACCGCCGGGCTTTACGGTGGGTTTGTGTGTGCGAACGTGTTGAAATGGTACTGGTGGCGCTTCAATGCGACGGGGTATTTTTATGGGATGTTGGCAGGGATTGTGGCCAGCGCCATTCCGCCAGCCTTGTCGGTGAGTGGGATTACCAACTATTTTGATGGGACGAGGATGTTGTACTTTTTCCCGGTGTTTATCGTCATCCAGTTCATCGCCTGCATCCTGGGGACTTATGCGGCGCCGGCGACCAATCAGGATACGCTGTTGAGTTTTTACAAAACGGTGCGGCCCTGGGGTTTTTGGAAACCGATCCATGCGCTGGCGGTGGCGGAAGATCCCACTTTTGAGGGGAATAAAAACTTTGGGGTGAACATGCTCAATTTGTTCCTGGGCATCACCGGGCAATTGCTGCTCATGCTGCTGCCGATGTACCTGATCCTGAACAAGTGGACGGGGCTGGGGATCGTGCTGGCGCTATTGGTGGTGGTGTTTGTGGTGATGAAACGCACCTGGTGGAACAGGCTAACCGATTGGTAAGAATGGGTTTGTGTGTGAGTGTGAGTGTGAAGTGTGGGGCTACCGCAGCGACAGCCCCGCACTTCACATCCATTTGTTTTAATTTTTCACCCATTTTTTGACCGCCAGCTTTCCATCGGTGCGCAACACCTGCACGAGGTAGGTGCCTGGTGCGGCAGCCTGCACTGTCATTTTCAGGATTTGCTGTGGCAAAACCGTTTCCGAGCTGCTTTGGATGATTTTTCCATACAAACTGCAAAACAAAAATGCAGCCAACGGAATAAGTTGGAAACACGTCTAACTGAAAAACAAAAATCATGCGCAAGCTCCTATTTTTTATACTCGTAACGATTGGATTGCAACATTGTACCACCGATGATGCCACGGCCAAACTGGAAGCTTATACCGAAAATGAGGCCATCCTCCAGAATCAACTGCCCGTTGACGGTTGTGATTGGCATTTTGGGGTAGACCTGGACGACGAATGGGGCCAATTTGTAGCCGACAAAGCTAGTCAGCCCAAAGTGGATGCCCTCATTCTGCAAGCAGAACCCGTGTTTGGTATTTCCCAGGTCAAAGTCAAAATCCGCTATCGCCTCACCGGAAATCAGCGCGAGGTGCAATGTGGCTGGAATAAAAAGACGAAGATGGAGGAGATTGAGATTGCGAGTATAGAAAAACTGTAATAGAGATGAAAGATGAGAGAGGAGAGATGAAAGAGGAAAGATGAAAGAGGAAAGATGAAAGATGAAAGAGGAAAGCGGGTAAGCCTATGGTTTCCGGCTTTGTTGTCATCTTTCATCTTTCATATCTCATCTTTCATCTCTATCTTTGTACTTATGCAACGTATTCCTTCTATCTATTTTGGGCCCAGTGAATTGGGTGGGCGTGGAGTTTTTTCCACTGAACCAATCTCGGCTGATTCTTTGATTGAAATTTGTCCGGTCATTGCCTGTCCAAAGGAAGACCTGCCGGTCATCCACAAAACTTTCCTGCACGATTATTATTTTTTGTGGGGTGAAAACGACGATGAATGTGCGATCGCGCTGGGTTTCGGCTCATTGTACAACCATTCCCGCGAGTCCAACGCCCGCTATTGGTGCGACCCCGACAATGCCATTATTGAAATTTGGAGCATTCGGGACATTGAAGTAGGGGAGGAGATTACGGTGAACTACAATGGGGATCCGGAGGTTCAGGATCCGGTGTGGTTTGAGGAGGGGGGGAAACCCTGAGGAACGGAAATGAAATAAAGTAAACTCCTGACTGACTCTTTTTTGATTTTGCTGCGTTACTCGTCAGTTGCGTAGGCTTGCTATGCGCCTTCGTAGTGCCTAGCTAAATCAAAAAATAGCTGAATCAACTTATTTACTTTATTTCATTTCCGTTTCTTACTCTCCCTTAACGATTAACCTTGCTAGCCTAGAATTTTTAAAATATAAGTTTAACCAATAGCTTCCGGATGAGAGGCTAGATACGTCTACTTTGATTTCTTGATTTCCATTGCGAAGAAAATGCTGCTGTTCGAATAATAATCGCCCATCAATACTGATACATCTCACAGTTAAAGAACCATCTCCAATAGCATCTAGATCAATTTGAACACTTTCTTTGACGGGGTTAGGAAATAAACTGCGGACACTTAGATCGTTATGGAGATTCTGAATTTCATCTATGCTTACTGTTTGATTACATGCCAGAGCAATCCGACCAGACATGATTTCTAAATTTCCATTATTGCTCCGGCCATCGGCCCAAAAGGGAAAAGCACTACTACCCGTGGCAACAACTTGAGTGTATTCACCTACGCCAAAACCACTGTTTGTTTTTCCGGCTTGAACAAAGTTCATACTTTGAGAACTGACAGCTATCTCTGGTATAAAACTGTTGCCTCCGTCACAGGAATGAGTGAAGTAATACCTGCCTTCTTCATTTTTGGAACTTTCTCTACGGTCATACCAAGATACGATACACCTGCCTTTATCGTTGACGTAGCAGCTTGGCTGAAACTGTTCTATTCCGTTGAGTTTGTCACTATTCAATTTTTTAGGAGCAGTCCAGGTTTTACCTCCATCGCCTGACCTAATTATGAATACATCCATGCCTGTTTGGCTTTTTTGTTGATAAATGTCCAAGCCATTCCAGGTTATGTACAAACTCCCCCCGCTAGGGCTGGTTGATTTGTCCACAGTAATGCTGGGACAGGGGTAGAGGCGTTCAGTCAAAAAACCTGGCACACTGCATTCAACACCTTCTATTTTTGGAAAACAGGGGACTACAACCTCAACTGTTTTTTGAGGTTTGGAAAATGTTTTGCCACCATCAGTTGAGTTGCAGTAAAATAAAGACAATACTTCATCTTCAGGTTTGGCTCCAGCAAACAATAGATGAACGGTTCCGTTTCTCCCCACATCAATGGTTACAAACTGAGCAAATGCAAATTCACTTTTGGTAATGGGAATGCGGACTCTTTCAAAGGTGTCGATGGTTGCGAGTTTTCTCCGAACGAAAACATCGTAAGTAGTGTCCGTAGCATTGACCTCGGTGAACGCACAGTATAAATTGCCACGATGATTGGTCGAAAATTGATCAGAGGCTATCCACTCTTTGTCTACAATCTTAAAATCTGTAAGGGAAACCTTCAATGCTTCTATGTTTCCTTTTGAAACCCAGTTTGCTCCTCCGTCGGATGAAACAGCATAGTTTAATTCTGCGTTGGTTGATAGGCCAATGATTTGGGCGTATATCACCAATGTGGACAAATAGACTCGACCCTCATGGTCAAATGCAAGCACGGGGTCGCCTCCTCCTGCTGGAAGGGTTAGAAGGGGTAGTTGTAGGGGATTGTAGTTGCTTTTTTTCCAGGATTTTCCTCCATCTTTGGTGTAGTAAATAACGATCTTTAGGTTAGAATTTCCCAGAAAAGGGATCACCTGATCTTCAGAGTATTGCATCGAAGCAACGACGATATTATTCGAATCCCGAGGGTTGATGGCCGCATGTATTTCGGACTCTGCTTCTTTGGAGTTAGATAAATTCAGCTCACTTGCGTTGCGCAGTGTAGGAATGTTCTCATCATCTTTATCTCTTTGTTGCACCCCTTTTATTAGACGCTCATGTTTAGAAATATCGTCTAAAGCAATCTGATAAACGGTTCTTTTGTCAAATTTAACGCTTTGAGCCTTTCCATAAAAAGGCAAGCTCAGCGATATTACACCCCAAAGAAGGGTACTAAAAATCAGCTTCGACATAAAATTTATATTTAATAGTTAAAAAATAAATGTAAAAATATTGAGGTCATGCTCCCTTTCATTACATTGCATGTATGTTTAACACCAAAATGATCTATGGCAATTAAACACTCTCTAGAGCAAGCTTGGAATACTTTTAAACTTGAGGAAGAAATCCGTGAAGATTTACTATCTATCTTAAATTTATCTTCACAAGAATTATTAAAATTAAACTTTGGCTACCATGCTAATGCTCCGAAAGGGTGGACAACCTTCGATATCGCATTTGCAGAATGGAAATCTAGTTTGGTAAATCAAAAAACAGCACCAGTTTTTCCGACTTCTGCAATTGATTCTTTTGCAATTTTCTGGGATAAATACTTACTTGAATTTTTAAAATCTGACCGGGCTACGCTAAAAAATGAAACACTTAACTACCTAAGGAAAAGATTCCAGGTATTTGGATCTGATCTAGAAATACAGGGCTTAATTAGAACTGAGGAAGAGTTCAACGACGCATTCAATTTAGCATACGCCAAATGTATACAAAAATGGTTAGAACCACAATTCTCTCTTGAATTAGGTTTGGTTGCTTATTTCAAAAAAGCGCTCATCCATGCGTGTTCCGACATCGCCAGAGCTGCCTCTGCTAAAATTCATTATGTTCCCTTGGACGCGTTATCCCCAGAATCTCGGCTAATGATCGATTCAGCAATGGAAGAAATAGAAAAGCCTTCACTTAGACTTATCTTGGACGCCTTTGGAAAAACCAATGCAAAGTGCATTAAAGTGCTGCAATTGGCTGCAAAAGGCTTCAGGAGTCATGAAATTGCAGTTCAATTGGGTAAAACTGCTGAAGCGATTCGACAACAGCTTGTTCGTTGTAAAAGAGACCTCAAAGAGTTCTATAATTCCTTCAATTCCTGAAACTGTTATGGAAAAAAAATTGAACAACCTGCAAAGAATAAATGATTTCCTGGATGGAAATATGGTTGATGATGAAATAAAGGCATTTGATCATGCACTTAAAAACGATCAAGAACTCGCCAAGGATTTTGCTTTTGTATTGGCCTCTAATCAAGTCCTGCTTCAGTACTCGGATCAGGATATGGAGGACTTTGAAGCATCGGCAAGGGAGCTATGGCGGCAAAAGCTAACAAGGTATGCAGTTTGGTCTACTGCTGCTGTAGCGGTGTTGTTCTTGGGCTTATGGTTGTTATTTAACCGTAATTATGTTTTGAGCAGCCAGGAACGTAGCAATGAACTAGTAATGACGATTAAAGCCAATGAATCAAATTTAAGGACAGCCGGAGGAAGCACCTGGAAACAAGACTTGTTACAGCAGCAATATTTTAACGCGCTCAAAAAAATTGATGCAGAATTGAACAACTTTCCAAACGAAGATTGCCCCGCGGAGGATTTACAGTACTGGAAAGGATTATTATTGCTTTGTGTTAAAGATGATGCGGCCAAGGCAATCCCCCCATTTCAATGTGCCTTGCAAAAAGGTTACCAAAAAGAATCAAGTGTACACTTTCTAATCATTGCATTCCTGGAAAACGGTCAAACTAAAACTGCAAAAGACTTAGCTCAACGTTTTCCAGAAATTGCTTTAAAACTCTCAAAGGAGGCTCGAAAACGGCTAGAGTAAACATCTATTCCTCCCAATTAGGATCGCCAAAATAAACCAATCCAGCCCACTGACTAGGGTGTTTATCTTTTGACTTTTGGATGAATTGACGCTTGGCTACTGCCAATGCCTCCACCGGGGTTATTCCTTTGCCCAATTGGTCATAAAAATATCCCAATATACTTGCGCCAGCCTGATCCGGAATGCTGTTGATCCCAGCAATTACCCTCGGACAACCTCCGTACAAAAAGGCCCTGGCGATGCTTTGTGCACCTTCTCCGCTTCCTACTTTTCCTTTCGCAGTTAGACAACTAGCCAATATCGCTATACGTGCATTAAAAGAAAGGCTGTAAATATCCTGCATGCTCAACCGGTCTTTTTCAGTTTCTCCAGGTGCAAATACAAGGTAAGGTTGCTGGTCTTTTTCTTGATCAACACAACCATGTAGGGTCAGTTGAATGATTTCGTATTTGAAATGGTTGTTAATAAATGTTTTACGAGTACTCTGAGGATGTTCTGCTCCCAATTTTGTTGCAATTTTTTGACTCATTTTCGCAAGTCGAGGTAGGGCTAATGCCGCGCAAAGCTCCGGGTATTCACCATCTTTGCGAGGGGCAGCAATAAAACAGCCTAATTTTTTATTGGATTTAACGCCCTTTGCTAAAATTTCTTTTTGTAACAACCAAGATGATAAAGAATAATGATAACTAATTTGAAAATGATCTAACAGGAATGTTTTATGGGTTGTTGCCTCCTCAGAAATTAAAGGTTCAAAGGGTAAGTTGGCAATATGTTTATCAGGTAAAACGACCAAATGTTTGATTTTCTCCAGTTCAAGCATCTGCTTCAGAGGGCTAATCAAATAACGATACAATTTTTTTGCACTTGTATATATATCTGAACTGTTTCCTTCCAACTGTTTATTGTAAGTGTCCACCAAATTAAAAAACTGAGCGTCGATTGGCAGAGGGATTAGTTTGGAAGATCGTTTAGTGATGACGAGTGCAAAGCTATGTTTATAAATGATTTGATAGTCTACAATTGCAGTTTGTTCATCCGGAAGTAAGGCTCTTACTTTTTCGATAGTAGGCTTAACATTGGCAAAGCGTTCAAGGTGATATCTCCTGGAGATTGGATTTTTGCTGCTCGAAAGAGTGTCTAGGAAAAGCTTATATTGTTCTTTGGTTTTTTCATATTGAGTTTGATCTTCTTTTAAGCTCTCCTTCCGCATTGTTTTTTGAAACAAAAAATCCTTATAGGAAGGATGCCCAGGCGTAGCATTACGATAGTAGTTCATTACCCTAGAGCGTTGTAATTGTTGTCCTAGCAATAGCCCTTTAGTGTTTGATAAAATACCCAGGGCATAGTTAAGACTTGATTCTTGCTTGTTTAACTTCCAATATTCATAAACATAACTTAAACCATGTTCGAGCCTGGCTAATGCTTCTAAAGAAAGCTGCTCCTGATAAGCATCTGCGGCCAATTGTGTCCTGACATTGATAACAAGCTTTAAATTGTCTTCGTACGCTTTGATGGCCTTTAACCAATTTTCTTCGGAATTAGTATACTTTGCTAATTCACTATATAAGAGATCACGCGTAACTATTACATTAAACGCATTATTAAGAGACGCAGGGTCGATGAAAGCTTTATTGTAAATCCCCCGTTTTAGGTAAACCTGATGTGTTTTTTCAATCGTATCAATCGCAGCTTGTGGATTTCCCATTAGGCTTAGGGAAAACGCTCGTGTGCTGACAAATTTTTCCATGAATAATGATTTGTAACCCTCAGGTACTACGCCAATAGATTTGCGGATGTAATAATTAATGCTATCTTCAACGTGAGGGTAATTTTTATTATACCTAATTAGCAAATTCATAATGTTTAAATACATTGCCAATTGCTTATTCAGGTAGTTCGGGTTTTGTAATTGCTCAATATCCTTTTGTACTTTTTTATAAGTAAACAAAGCTTTATTAGCGAGAAAATTAGCTGAACCAGATTGGCCAATTTGTTGAAGGCTGTCTGCAAGATTTTTATAGTAGATGCCTTCGTAATTCATTAAGCCATAATAATCAATCTTAAATAAATCCTTTTCTTCTCGATTGAGTTTTTTATACACTTGTTTTGCGGATTCAAGATATTGCTTAGCTAAGTGCAGCTTTTTTGAGGTGAGTGAACTATTGGCCATGTTTATCCAATTTCTCATAATTTCTATTGGCCGGTTTATTTTCTCATTCAGGCTATTGCTACGCAGCAAATAGCTATTCGACAGGCCAGGGTCAAATTCTACATTTTGATAAAACACACCAATATAGTTGAGCAGATCAGCTTCTTCCCGAGCGTCATATTGGTTGTCTTGACGAAATTTGTCAAATATTTTTGAAGCGGTAAAATATTCACTTATCGCGTTATCGAACGACTGACTCCATTCAAAACACGCACCTTTAATGCGGTGTGCTTTCGCTAACAAAAAGTAATATTGGCTAGTATCCGGTCTTTGCTTCAATAAATGAATAATCTCATCTACTTGAGGGCAGGCAACTGCTAAAAAAGTATCTACTTGCTCTAACATGATCATCGAGTCAAAGGTAATCAGTTTCTCGTTGATCTGCTCTAGTTGTTCATTTGCAAATCTTGGATAAACTTCACCCTCTTTTTTTTTGCAACTGAGCAAAAGAAAGGCAAGCAAAATGAAGATACACGTAATTGATAATGAGTTTTTTAGATGTTTCATTGAGTTTTTTTTAAAAAAAAATAAAAACTTTTGTCACAGTCTCACCAATCCTCCGTCCAGGAGGGGCAAATACAGGCAAGAAGCACTACACCTTGGTTTTTTCTTCGAGCCTGTTTGAATTCTCCTGCTTAGGGCGCCCAGCAGGGAGAATTTCATTTAACTTTTAAACAATTAAAAATGAAGCATGTAAAAAATGCTCTCGTAGCCGATATGGTTACGATGGAGCCTGGGGTTGCTGTACGCCCAACCAAAGTATCACGTAGCACTTTTTCTTTTATTGGCTTGGCTGCCCTGCTGGCGCTCACTCTGAATAGCTGCGGGCTAGAAGAAGGCTACTACGACAAGTCCGATGCGGATGGCACGGGTACGGGTAAATGCAAAATCATTCAAGATGCCATTATCTGCCCTTGCACAAACACCACCGATACTACATTGATTGGTTAGTGTAACCAAATCAGGCTGGTCAATGCATACTAGGTATTGGCCAGCCTATTCTAGGCCAGCTATCTTTTGCTCTAACCATAGTCGATGAGCAACCTCGTCATTTGAAGCCATCAAAATATTTAGCTTTTCAAGAGCTTGTTTTTTGTTGGCCTCTTTTTTATTGGGATTTGGATGGTAGTACTTGTTGAGTTGTTTAACCACCTCGTGAAATTGGAAATAGGGTTGAACGGCATTTTCAGTCATTATTTGTTTTTCAATTAGCCTCTTGCAAAATTTAAATAAATTGTACAAAACATCGCTGAGTTCTGTTTCTCCATTTTCCAAGCTTAGCATCACCCGTAGTACTTTTGCCCGTAAATTATATTTTAGCTCTTCACTGGAGTTTAAAGGAAACCATTTATCCAAAATCTCACGGGCCTCTCTGTTGTTTTGTTTTTTTTGAAGATAATAAACCTTGCTCAGACCCAGTACGTGATCTTTGTAATCAGAATCAAGTATTGGTGCATATTTCGCCTCAAACTGCTCAAGCGCCTTGAAATCATCTAGGGCAATGGCAACTAATGAAAAATTGAGATACTCATCGTCGGAAATAGTTCCTTCAAACTCATAAAGATTTTCGCTGTTCAAATATTGCATCCATTTAAATATTTCTTTCAACCAGGTCTTACCTCCATGTTTATAGTGGGGACGTTGCAGATAGTTGATAGCTGTTTTGGCCAATACGAGCTGGTCAACAGGTGCAAGTTGGGCACCAAATTGGGTATATAGGGTCTTGAATAAATAGTAGTTGTCGTGCAGATGATCTTGATACTCTCTAAGCGTTTTAATCAATTGGCTGTAAAGTTTGAGAATAGGGTTAGCATTATCATGTATTTCAGCTAAAATATAATTGGCTTTTTCCTGCAATTTGTAATAGTCTACTTCTATAGTTCGCTGGTTCCGATTGAGGTGTTCTAAATAGTTGCGTAATATTACCAGTTGATGAAATGCTTCATAAGCCTCCAGATTGCGCTGGAAAACTGCACTATCACTTATCTGCTCAGTGTATTGATGGTAATAGGTTTGGTGTGCTAACCACCATCGCTCCAACGAGATCATAATTGTCGATCTTATTTCGTCTGCATTGAGGATAAGTTCAAAATCGTTAACTGTTTGCTGAAATAGCCCGTTGTCATTGCGTCGTTTGAGCCTTTTGGTGAGTAGACGTTGGAAGTCAATAGGAGAATCTATTGCTTGCTTGTACACTAGGTATTTCTTAGTAAGGTCAATCAAGTTTTTTAATTCATCGATTAAGGCTTTCTGTTTGGACTTGATTGAATAGTTTGCTCTTGCAGACGTAAACTTTAAAAACAAATCTTCGATGAATAATATTGGATTCTTCTCTTTCATTACCTCTTTTATACGACCCGCCAAATTGGACGTGTGCTTGTTTTTTTTATGAATTGACGCAGAGATGAAGTCAATGTAGTGGCTCCATTCTTTAAAATGGATTGTGTACCAATAATTTACAAACGAGTCGATCAGATTTTGTGCATCAGCCAATTCGAGCCCGTCCTGTGGGGCATCCAAGTTTCTTGAAATTAGCAGTATTTTCTTTTTATTCATTGATTATGATTTATTTACGAATTGATAACTGCGCCGATAACTAAGTGTTTTTTGTTTTAACAAGATGTTGGTGTCAATAACTTAGGTGATGAAAATTTCGACATTTGAAGTAAATCAAACGTCATGAAACCAAAGTTTAGACTCACCGAAGAGCAGTCGCATGTCCTTAATGGCTTCAGCCGAATGTTAGAGGACATCTCCTCATTCTTTTATGAACAGATTCCTCTGATGGTCAGAAATTAAACTTTGGTATTCGGAAACCTGGGAGTCCTTGTGATTCCCGGAGTTTCCATTTTTTTATTAAAGATAATATTCAGGATGACAAATCAAACCTGAATTAGATCAAAATGGTCAACTTTTATCATTCATTCCTCATCTTCAAAAACCTTATTCCTATGATTCACCGCCCTTGTCTTATCAAATCTTTGTTGATTTTTCTTTGCGCAAGCCTTATCGTCTCTGTGACGCATGCCCAAAAAACATATAAAGGGACTTTCAAAGACGCAATGGTAGTAGAGTTTGTGCCACCATTTAAACAGATCACTATTGATGTAGAGTCAGAGGAGGTAACCTTACCGATTAATGATGACAGTAAAATTGTGAACAAAAAGAACAAAACGCTGAAGCCAGAATTGGTAGTGCCTAGTGCCATCATCGATATCGATTATGAATTGGTTGGTGCCCAACGAGTAGTTACTGAATTAAAATACGACATTGATGAAGATGGGACTGTAAAGCTGGAGGGGTTGTTTGAAAGAATAGAGAAAGACGTCGCCTTTATCGATGGGCATAAGGTAAAACTCAGCGGCGGGGTGGCCATAGTCGGCAAAAAAGAAGCTAAGTGTGAATGTAAAGGCTTGGTAGCTCCTTCTTTCTCTGATCAATTTATCAAGCCTGGACAGTTCTTCTTTGAACTGAAAGGAAAATGGAATGACCAGGGAGTAATTGTTGCTGAAGAGATTGAAGCTTGTAAAAATACAGTCCTCCCTGCCGATGCCAAATTAAGAGAAGCGGTTGAAAATAGCTACAATTCAAGTGGCCTCAGTATGGTCAATACACCTAAAGACCTTCCTTTTCAAGTGGGTCTCCCCTTACACAACGGCAATATTAAAATCGGCCAGTACGCCTACAAACTCCTGGACGACATTCGTATTCAGGGTTATGTCAACAGTATTGGCGAGCGCCTCATTCCTGAACACCAGAAAAACCTGTTATCGGGAGATGGCAATAAAATCAACTTCCGCTTTTATGTTATTGACAATCCCATTCCCAATGCTTTTGCTTTTCCCAATGGGATGATTTTCGTGCATACTGGAATATTAGACATCATGGAAAATGAAGCTGAACTGGCCGTGGTGCTTGGTCATGAAATTGCTCATGTTACCCATGAGCATGGCCGGGAAAATTATGAATCTACCTCAATAGTCAGTGTTGTTGGTGGTATTGGCACACAACTATTGGGCCGATTTACCCGTAATACTGGCCTCGCCTCAGGCATTGCCAGTAGTGTTACCCAGGTTTATTCTGCCATCCGGCCCGAAGGTTTGGCCAATGTGATCAACCCTCAACCTGCGCGTGAGAGCCAGGCCGATCGCGTCGGGCTTCAATACGCCTACCTCGCTGGTTACGACATCCGGGAATCCGTCAATTTTTGGAACAAAATGAAGCGCCTCACCAATGACGGAAACTTCAAGTCCAAGCTAAACGACAACTTCAAAAGTATGTTGGCTTCCTCCAATTTCAGCTACGGCAACCCGCTCACCACTTTGGGGGATGCCGGATTCGGGGTACTGGCTAAAATGCTCCTGGAAACGGCTTACACGTCACACCCTAAATCCAAAGCTCGGGCCCAAGCCTTGAATCAGCTGATTTTGAGTGGGTATAAGGGTGAGGATTTGAATACGCTGGACAAAGGGGAAAAAATGTTTCAGAAGTATTTGAGAGGTAAATAAAGGCAAATTGGAATTCGAGAAATGAGCTGGCCTGAGGAAATCATTGTCATGTGGTTTGAGCCACGGGCCAGCTCAAATTGGCAGTCACGAGAAATTGATTTCAAAAGCCAAAGAAAAAATTTATGAAAAATCTATTGCTTATAATGATGATTACATCTATTCCTTTTTCTTGGCTGTATTGCCAGAATAAGCGATTTCTCACTTTTTATGCAACAAGAGAAGGTGCTGTAGGGCATGCATTTGTCTCTTTTGTAAGAGAAGATCCAACTAAAAAAATGACTGTACTGGATGGATGTTGGGGCTTTTATCCTAAAAATAGAATACCAGGAGGAGCAAGTTTTGTTATTGGAGAAGTGGAAGGCCAAATTAGAGATGATTATCGCACTCACAGAGACATGGGGCACACTATAGAAGTTACTCCTATTGAGTATGAAAATGCTTTAAAAATAAAGAGTAAATGGGCTTCGGCAAAATATGAATTGACTGTGAAAGACTGTGTGTCTTTTGCTATGGAAATTGCCCGCAGCTTAGGAAATAAAATAACACTTCCTCAACGCAATACTTTTGATTTTCCACATGACTACATTGAAGAACTTAAATTACTGAATAATTCAAATGAAATATGTCCCAATCATCGTGATATTATTGCAGAATACGACAAGAGTGGGCCAAATTATCATTTTTATACCTACAACGAAGAAATATGCGATTCTAAAAACAATTCTTGTTGTAATGAAGAGTTCGTTTTCAATATAATGAAAAGTAAAATTGAATTTACAGCACCATATGGTGGAAGTACTCCAGTCGATGATTGTGCTGACGTAAGTCTTCCGATTCTTGGATCGATAGTAACAAAATTAGGAAAAAACCCTTTATCAATTACTAATTTCACAAAAAGCTCCCATCTACTACATGCAGGAAAAGTTGTTAGGTATGTTGTAACTGTGGGCACTAAAGTGTATGTTTATACTGTTGGTATTGGGAACAATAAGAGCTCATTTTTGGCTTGGTTAAATAAAAATAGTTTAAATGTAAATTTAATATGGGGAGGGGTAAACAAGAAGTTAAAAGAAGAAGTAAGCAAACAGTTAGATGAAAAGAAAAAAAACAGAGAGTGCGGGGTGGGAAATTCCACCCTCTTCCTCTTCGACCTCTCCGGCAGCATGAATGAAAACGGAGCAAATGCTACCATTTCTAAGTTACAACAAGCTAAAAGTGCATCAAAACAAACCCTAAAAGCACTTAAAAGTAATAACTCTGGGACCACCGACGAGGTTGCAGTATTGGGCTTTTCAGGGGGATGTGATCCAGACCCCACCACCCTGATTTCCAATTTTGAAACAGATTT
>JAIYAV010000071.1 GCA_027488855.1 Saprospiraceae bacterium | reverse complement strand
CCGTAAAAATCAATGGCGATATGGAGGCTTTCATGGAATTTAGGATTAATGCTGAGCAAAAATTAGCAAATGCAAGGGCTGCTTAGTCCTATATCTGCCCCAATTTTGTCATGCACTCTTTTGAATTTTTAAGCGCTGAAGACTGGGAATCCGCGATGAAAAAAAAGGGAACAGCATACTGGACTGGTATACTTTATCTTTATTGGGAAAATCAACTATGTTTTGGATTTGATTTTGATTTTTGAACGCTTCGGAATAGGCAAAAGTCCATTGGCCATTTTGATACTGTAAGGTGCCAATGATCAGCTCTCGGTATTTTAGGTCAAATTCAGCAACCCGATCCACTGGAGTAGACAACTCTACTTCCCGATCCTCGGATTTAAAAAAGACTTGTAAGCGATCAATTAGTTTGTTAAACATGGTGGATTTACCCGGATTTTCGAAGTTGGAGGAATCTTGATTTTAGACATTCCGTTACAATATACAATCTTTCAACGCTCAAAAGTAGGGTTTATGCATTCTGTCAATGCTTTTAACTATGCCCCAATTGTAAAAATATCGATCATTATTCCCACAATGGCATCAAAAACCAGCAGGTGAAAAAGCTCGTTGCAAGTCGGGTTTTTCTATTTAAAAAACACTCAATAATGATTTGTCTTGAAATTAATAAAATTTTTCGCATAAATTTAAAGCGTGTAGTTCAAGTGTTTAGAGCAATAGGAAAAATTATCATATCAGAAACAATTAATTATGTCTACTACCCCTTTCATCACAAGCATCCGAGACCTAATAGCCCAGAACAAGCTAAACGCCGCTCTATTACAAATTCGCACTTTACTGGAGCACAGCCCCAAACTGGATGAAGCGATTCACCACTCCGCCCGTTTCCACGCCATCCGCCAGCAAATCCGCCTTGGAGTCGTCAGCCATGCAGAAGCAACACTCACTGAAAATCAGATACGTGGAGCCCTTTTAGATCTTCTTAGTGAAATAGAGGAAAGCATCAAAGAAAGCTCAAGCCATAACAACAGCGCAGCCCTACGTACGGAGATGGAAAAAGCAACCTCCATCATTAACAGCAAGAACGTAGTCATAGGTTCAACCATCTCTGGGGAGAACATAACCATTGGAGATCAGACCATTCACACCGAAAGTGAAACCAGTCGGCGCCTACGTTTGCTCCTTTTTGTCCTTGTACCTATCCTAGCTATTGCGGGAGCCTTTTTCTGGTACCAATACGAAAAGATGCAAACTCCACTGGCACTCACCGTAACCGTCGACAACCGCACGCCCAATCCTGAATTACCCTTTGAAGGCGGCACACTAAGGCTGCAATACGGAGACAAAACCGACACCCAATCCATCCAAACCGAAGCCAACTTTAAAGGCATTCCCGCCAATTTTCGGGGCGAAGAACTTGCTCTGCATTTTGAAGCCAATGGCTTTGTTACCATTGATACCAGTTTTGAACTGTCTAGTAGCGTTTTAACCTTGCCAATTCGGCGAGACAATAGCTTAGGGCGCGTCTTTGGTACGGTGAAGGATGGCAATGGCAATCCACTTGTTGGGGTGGCGATTCGAGTGCAGGATTTGAATACCATTTCAAGCAGCAATGGCACTTTTGAACTACCGATTCCTTTTGAAAAACAACGCAAGCAACAACGGGTTACAGTGAGTCTAAATGGCTACAAACCCTGGGATTATACCTTCCCTGTTTCAGCTAAAGAAGAGATATCTATTATCCTACAAAAATAAACCATCCAGGTATGAAAAACTGCCTATTATTCTCGGCCTTTATTATTATTTCAATTACAACTTTAACCGCCCAAGACAAAATCCAATGGAGCACCGTGCGCGAGCAAAATTCCAACAAACGCCCCATTTCCAATGCCCAGGTCATTTTTAGCGATGCACTGCCTAGCTCCTCTGACCAAAATGGTAAACTGCGTCTGGCCTTTAAAGATAAAAAGCCAGGCGCCTATGTATTCCTGACGGAAGTGCAAAAAACGGGGTATGAGCTGGTCAACAACAAAGAACTGGAACAGGTCAAAATCAGCGAAGGAGAGCAATTTGGGGTAGACATCATCCTGGCTAAGGTTGGTCTAGTAGAAGCTTCCAAAAAAGAATATTATGGCATTTCTGATAAGTCCCTAAAGGCAGGATTTGAAAGGGAAAAAACCAAAATACGCGCCGAGCTACAGGCTGCCCGACTGACTACACAACAATTTGAAAAAAAGAATGAACAACTCCAGAATGACTACGACCGCCAGCAAAAAGAGCTGGATGCTCTGGCTGAAAAATTTGCTCGTGTCAATTTTGATGATGTGAGCCCGGTATATAAAGAAGCGCTTGAACTATTCAAATCTGGCCAAATTGATGGGGCTATTGCCAAATTGGTGAGCATTGATCCAGTAAAAAGAACGGAAGCAATCATTAAAGAAGAAAAAAGCATTGCAAACGACCAAGTTGAGTTGGATAAACGAAAAGTAGCACTTGAAAAAGAAAAACACCAGCAAATCGCCAATCTGCGTCTGCTGGCTGATATG
>JAIYAV010000107.1 GCA_027488855.1 Saprospiraceae bacterium | reverse complement strand
GCCGCAGGCCCAACTGAGCCGACCAGACAAACTTTTGTGAGTCGCCACTGGCGCCTACTGCTGGACCGGTCAACATTTTGGCAAATAGTGCGGATCGTTTGGATACTTGGTAAGCTACGTTGGCATGGATCGTGGTGCTGCTGTTTTCAAAGATGGCGGATGGGCGCACCTGAAAAAACGTGGGAAAACTTACCCCACTTTGGAAATGTAGCCGCTCACTCGCTTTTACATTGACAATTAAACCGGGATCCAGCATGATTGCGGTACTGCTGAGGATTTCATCGCGCACATCATTGTTGTCGGGATCGATGATGCCTTGAAAGCGCACTCCGGGGCGAAAAAAGAAATGCAGGTCAATCTTTTCATTTTGGTAAAGTTGCCAGGTAATGGGTAGGCTGAAGGTGCTGGCATAACCTTCGCGAATGGGTTTGGCGTCGATAAAGCGATACTGCGGAGCTGCCAGTTGTAGCTCTGCACCCATACGAAGCCGAGGATTCATTTGTAAGCGGTAGGCCAGGTTGGTAAATACCTGATCCTGAATTGAAGTGCCAACCGAAAGGTCGAGCAAGCCCTGTGCGAAGAGGGTGTTGCACCCCAACAGTAGGGTAAATAGGGCCAAAAGCCCCGCATTTTTTCTTGGTTTCATCTTGATCAAATTGTGGTGTTGAATGATGAAACAAAGATGCAGGCGGAGACCTTTTTAAGTCATTGATATGGATTTAGAAAAGCAACTAAGTGATTGATGTAGATCAATAGACTTTAATAACAGAACTTATCCGGCAATTTCTTTGCGGATTCTACTGAGTGCTTCGGGCGTGATGCCCAGATAGGAAGCAATCATGTACTGTGGTACCCTTTGAAAAACGTGCGGCTTTTCTTTTAACAATTTAAGGTAACGGGCTTTGCCATCCATGCTGGTCAATTCGTTGTTGCGTTCTACCACAGTGGCCAAAGCGTATTCTGCAAATCGGCGACCAAGTGTAGCCAGCTGGACAGAACGGGAAAACAAAACTTCGGCATCGTTGCGGTGCATGATGAATGCTTTGGTCGCTTCGATGGCATCGATATTGAAGAGGGAAGGTTTTTTTAAATAATAACTACCACTTTCGTTAAACATGCTGTTTTCCAGGAAAATATTGCGAATGGATTCTTTGTTGCCGTTGAAGTTGTAGATGCGGAGCGCACCTGTGATTACAAAAATGCTATGGTGGTGTACTTCACCTTCCCGCAAGATGAGTTCTCCTTTTTTGTATTCTACATATTTGAACAAAGGCAGAGCAAATGCCCAATCGGAATCACTGAGTGGAACAATCCGGTCGAAGGTTGCTTTGAGCGCATCGTACATGCAGGAAGATTTTCGGATTGTGCATTTGCTCTGATCATTTTCTTGCCTTAGGTAAGTTCTAACGCATTGGTGGCCGTCTTCTCTTGCTGCTTCCCCCACCCTTCTGCATCATTTGGCCACGCATGGCACCCATACGGTTGGCGGCGTTGAGTTGGCCTTTATTTTGTTTGAGGGCTTTGTCAAATTCCTCGATTTGGTTTTTGATCATGCCCTCGGTTACTTTCAGCGTTTTGATGGTGCGCATGTGCGCTTCAGCTTCTTTGAGTTTGCCCTTGTTGGCTTTGATGCTGGCCAATTGTAGTTCAATCATGGCCTTTTCATTGTCGGTTGGCAATTTTAAGGCCTGCGCTTTGTTGAGGTATACTTCACCTGCTTCAGTATCTTTTTCCGACATGGCCATCGTGCCTTTGAGCATGTAATAGTAAGCGCGATTGGTGACGTAGAGCCAGTCTGGCTTCAAGGTCAGGTTGAGGCGCTGGGTTGCCGCTGCCATGTCACCCGACTGCATGATTTCCGCCGCAGATTGAACCGTACCGAGCAGTACATAACCCACGGTGAGGCCCAAACCAATCAGAATGAAAGGGAAACCATACCAAAAACCAAAAGCCGCCGAAAGCGCGATGCCCCCCAGGGTCAACACCGCCATCAACGCAAACCGCAAATAAATATTGATTGTAAACATCCTAGCTGTTTTTTGCGGCAAAGGTAGCCAGTAGTACGGACACTTCAAATAAGTATTGAAACATTTCAACAATCACAATTGATCGCGTACTGCTTTTGCTCCTTTGACCATGTTGAACAATTTTTGTCGGGAGGCCCATCTCGCGGTTTGGCTCAAACCACAATCTGGGGCTACGGCCAGTTTTTCCGCCGGAACGTACTGTAAACAACGTTTGATGCGCTCGATCACATCGGCTTCTGTTTCGATGTAGTAGTTTTTGACATCAATGATGCCCACGGCTACGTCCATTTTTTCGGCAAAAGGGGCCAATAATTCAATTTCGGCAAATTCCCGGTTGGCCATTTCGATGTGAATTTCATCCACATTGAGGTCCAAAAAATCGGGGATCATCGGTTTGATGCTGCGAAAACCCACCGGGCGGCCTTTAAAATTGCCAAAACACATGTGGGTCGACAAGCGGCATTTGCCCTGGATGGACTCCACGGTGCGGTTGAAAATGTCGACAAAACGTTTGGTGTCTTCCTTGTAGGCGTAACAACTCATGGAAGGTTCGTCTACCGTAATTTCGGTGCACCCAGCAGCTACCAGATCTTCCAGTTCTTTGCGTACAATTGGCAACAATGCTTCCGTAATCGCGTACCGATCCGGGTACTGCTCATTGGGCAACATGCGGCCGCTGAGGGTGTAGGGTCCGGGCACGCTGCATTTGAGGGTGGGGCCAGCTGGAGCCAGTTTTTTCAAACGCAGGTATTCTTTGACCGCGCCAAGTCCTTCGGGTGCGCGGAGAGGCTCTACGATGCTGTGTTTGCCCCGTTGGTCGTGTGCGGCTGGGCCAAACTTGCGGGTCTCCGTCTCATTGTTTTGAATGCCTTTGATGTAACCATAAAAGGAAAGGTTGAAATCGAGGCGGGTTTGTTCCCCATCGGTGATGACATCCAACCCGGCGCTGACCTGGTCGTGGATGGCTGTGATCACCGCGTCTTCGATCATTTCTTCAATGTCCGCCCGGCCAAATTGTCCCATATGACGGGTTGCAAATTCCAGCCAGCCCGGGAAGGGGTAACTTCCAACGACGTTGGTGCGAATAGGTGTAGGTTGCATGGAGTGTCTGATGTTTTGGTAAATATAAGGGAAAAGTTGAGAAGGTTGAGGGATATGAGTCATCCTTAATTTTTGGAAGAACGAACCGCGAAAGCAGTTGAATTTTGAATAGCCCCGGTCGTCTACAGGGCCGATCAGTTCTAGTTTCAAACCATTTTGGATTGGGCTGCGCCCAATGATTTTTAATAACCGCGACGACACGACGACGCGACGGTTTCACGACGCAAGCGTCGTGTCGTGCGGAGCAAAACGTCGTGT
>JAIYAV010000077.1 GCA_027488855.1 Saprospiraceae bacterium | reverse complement strand
CCAAGAGTTCAGGCAAATAATCACTGGATATTTGATGTTTGAACAAAAATCGGAGCATCAATTCGTAGTCCGCGGAAGTTTTTAACTTAGTATTAAAATACCCTAAACTTTTGTAGACATGGCTTTTCACAAAAAAAGCAGGGTGTGGAGGCATCCATCCAAATAAAAACCTTTGTCTTAAATAGTGGCCAGAAATCCAATTGCGGATAACTTTGCTGGTGTCGTGTTGTCCAACATATTGAATATCACCGTATATGGAATCAGCTTTAGTGCGTTTGAAATGGGAAACAACCTGGCTGATTACATCAGAGTTTACATAAAAATCATCAGAATTCAATATGCAGATAATGTCACCCGTAGCCTTTTGAAGCCCCTTATTCATGGCATCATAAATCCCCTCATCGGACTCTGAAACGCAATGACTAACCCAATCCGAATAAGCATTAATGATTTCAACTGTACCATCATTTGAGCCACCATCAATAATAATGTATTCGATGTTTGGGTGGGTCTGATCAATGACACTTTTAATGGTGTCTTCAATAGTAGCTGCACTATTGAATGATACGGTAATAATTGAGACTTTCATATCGATTAATACAATTTAGAGGGTGAAAAACTTGTAATTCAATGATTATAATTCAAATGAGGACAATAGAGAATCAGCGCAAATGCTTGAACAAGCAATACGCAACTAATAAACAGGTGACTTTGGCTAAAACGCTTTAATTTGACCTTGACTTTCGTATAATGGTTGATTATACTGGTCTGATGATAAGTTTTTGGGATGGTTTTCTTCCGTAATTATAGCACGCTGAATTGGTCGATAATAGAACTGCCGCAATTTACGAAAAGGTTTTAATATAGTAGTGTAAAATCTTGGGTTTATGCCGTTGATTTTCCATGCTAATCGGTCTTCTCGGTTGGCTTTCCAACGGTTAAGCCAAGTTGCATTGCTCAAACCTCCTGTCCGCATCCGCACAAGTACATCGGATACATAGGCCGCACTAATCTGGTGCTTGTACAAAAAACGCAGCATCAGTTCGTAATCAGCCGAACTTTTGAGGCTTAAATTAAACAACCCGTACCGTTGATAAACTGCTCTTTTGACAAAAAATGCTGGGTGAGGAGGCATCCAACCCGCTAAAAAACGCTGGCGTTGAAAAGCTCCTGACTCCCAATGGCGAATTACCTGATGTGGATTGTGCTGATCTACATATTGCAGATTGCCGTACACTGAATCTGCACCTGATTCCTGAAAAGAATTTGCGATTTGTTCCAAGACCTGAGCGTGCGTATAAAAATCATCAGAATTGAGGATGGCGATGATGTCTCCGCTTGCTGCTCGAATGCCTTTGTTCATCGCGTCGTATACTCCTCGGTCTGGTTCGGAGATGAATATGTCGACAACATCGGAATATTGAGCTACGATTCTTGCCGTAGCGTCATGCGAACCTCCATCTACAATAATGTACTCAACATTTGGGTAAGTCTGGCGGGCCACACTTTCAATGGTGTGACGAATGGTTTTCGCGCTGTTGAACGCAGGGGTAACGATTGAAATCTTCATTCTTCGGTTTTTCGTTCATGGGATTAAAGGGCTCAGCCCTTTATTGTGTTTGGGAATAAGTAGACTGTTTGGCCGGACTGAAAGATAACGTTACGGGTTTCTCGAAGATTTTGCAGCGACAAAGTTAATTCACAGGGGCTTATAAATTCAGCATTCTAGGTGTTGGTTTTGGATATTTTTTGTCAAATTGCTTTTGATGCTGAATATCAACGATATAGGTGTGTTTTATTTTTTGTCTAATTAAGGTGATTTGGTCAATTAAACAATGCCATTGTTTTCCAGCCATTCATCCAAAACGACCAAAGACCAAAGGTGTGACCATTTTATGCTCGGATTTCCTCGTTGGAAGTTTTGCCATAATTTGTCTAAAGCCGCTGGCGAAAAATAAGCCCGCTCGCCGAGCTGTTTCAAATGGCTGGTGCAAAATTCATGCAGCGCTCCTTTCATCCACAACTCATAAGGCAAGGTGAACCCCATTTTTGGGCGATTTACGATCGTCTCAGGAAGCCATTCTCCCATCGCAGCAACCAGTAATGGTTTGGGATTGTGATTGGGCAATTTTATGCCATCGGCAATGGCCAGTAAAAGTTCAACTACTTCGTAATCCAGAAAAGGTACCCTCACCTCCAGCGCATGAGCCATACTCATTTGATCGGAATCGCGCAAAAGGACATTTTGCATGTAGGTGCTGATTTCAGCCGCCGAAATTTGACTCAACAAGGGCGCAGAAGCATAAAAGGGCTGGCTCTGAATTTTTTCAAGGATTTCATCTACCGAATTCGGTATTTTTTCCAAACCTGGGGCTAATTTGGCAATGGCTGCTTCCGACCAACTTTGCCGGGACAAATGATAGGCAGTATAGGGGTTCATCCGTGACAAACGCAACACCTCGGCTGTTTTCCTAACCGCTACACTTGAACTACTTTGTAGCAAGCCCCAAGCTGCGGCTTTGCGTAAAAAAGGAGGCAAAGCATTCACCCATTTTAAGCTGGCTAAATCTTTGCTGCGCCGAAAAATAGGGTAACCACCAAATAGTTCATCACCACCCAAACCTGACAGGGCCATTTTGACGCCCTCACGACGGGTTGCTCCTGATACCACGTACGTATTTGGCCCATCCCCACTGACATGATCCATTGCCTTGAGTGCATGGGGTATTGTATGCAAAAAATCATCGGCTTTGAGCCGGATTTCGTGGTGATCGGTTTGGTATTTTTCTGCAATCTGCCGGGCAAAAACGGCCTCGCTGTAGGCTTCTTCAGCAAAGGTAACCGAGAAGGTTTTGACCGTCGTCTTGCTGACTTGACTCATCAAAGCCACAATGGAACTGGAGTCGATTCCCCCCGACAAAAAAGCGCCAAAAGGTACATCCGCGACCATTTGCCGGTCGACGGACTGCAGCAGTGCGTCACGAACCAGGTTACAAGCATGATTCCAATCTGGGGGGTCAAGCCTGGGTTTGTGGTCAAATGGCCTCCAAAATGCCGCTTCTTCCCGTCGGCCATTGGCATGAATCAGCAGATAATGCCCAGGCTCCAGCATACGAACACCCTCTACCATGGTTTGGGGTGCATGTACGGTTTGGTAGCGCAGGTAATCGCTCAACCCACTAGTATTGACTTTGCGGGGCACCAGGCCACTAGCCAGCAGGGCTCTTATTTCAGAAGCAAATAGGACTTGATGAGCTTGTTCAAAAAGATAAAGTGGTTTGATGCCCAGGTGATCGCGGGCAAGCAAAAGACTTTGCTGCTGCCGATCCCATAGCGCAAACGCAAACATGCCGTTGAGCCTTTTTAAACAATCTACTCCCCAACGGGTATAGGCCGCCAAAATCACTTCGGTATCTGAACCAGATTGAAAAGGATAGTCACTCAACTCGGCCTTCAGCGCTCGGAAATTGTAGATTTCCCCATTAAAAACCAAAACCAGATTGCCATTTGGACTTAACATCGGTTGGTGGCCAGCACTCGACAAATCAATGATGGACAAACGACGATGACCCAATGCAATCGGCCCTTCGACCCAAGAGCCCTCATCATCGGGGCCACGGTGAGCCAAAGCTTGGTTCATACGCTCTAATGGCGCGTACATTGCTTCGTTGGTTGCCCCCAGCTTTATTATTCCGGAAATGCCACACATGGGGCCTCAATTTAGTAGGAAAGCCTAAAAGTACTTAATTGAATGCTTTAAAAAAACACTTACTTTCTAAATTCGTTAAAATTAGTAGATATTCCCAACTGCGTTTGTCCTCCGGCCAAGTGGTAAACGCCCCGGCCAAAATCAATCCGGAAACGACTTACCTTTATACCCACCCCAAACGTAAAGCCAGCCAAACTACTGTAACCTTGTACCGTCATTTCACGGTGCATGCGGTAATTGTAACCAAAGCGTACGCGAAAATTTTCCCGTGCACCGATTAAGAGTTCACCATTGAAAACCAGGTGGCGAAAAAAATTGTCCAGCCAAAGGTTGAAATCAGTAGGCTCGCTGGGTTCTTCCCCCAAAAAGATCGTGCCTGTTTCCAGGTTCGGATCGTCGTAGAGCAGGTTCCAACGGTTGAGCGAGGTATAGATGATGGAAAAGCGAAAGGGTAAATACTTGAGTTGTTTGGAAAAACCGATTTGGAGGTCAAAAGGCAGTGGTTCTTTTCCAATACTGGGATCGTAAGAAGACAGTTGTTGACCAAAGTTGCGAAACACCAGGGTAACCGCAGTCCGTTTGGCCGTATCCCGATAAGTAGCCGCCAAATCAGTAGCTAGGCCCATGGAACTATACTGGCCAAATTGGGAACTGATCAAACGCAAATTGGCACCCACATTGAGCCGATCATACACGGGGTGGGCTACACCGGCTACAATGGCGTATTCCGCAGCGTTAAAAGTGCCCAAGGTTTGAAAAAATTCGTCGGTGTGCTCAATTTCGCCATACCGCGCGTATTGTACACCAGCATGCAGCGTGGTACCTTTTTGACCCAATCGATGGCCAAAGTTGAAGGCACCATGCTGCATTTGTTTGCCAATGAAACCATGGTTGAAAGCCAATTGCTGGTGCATTAAGGGATTGAGCGCAGCAGGATTGCTCCAAGCCAAGCTTACATCATCATCGATTACCGTAATCAGATGTCCGGCTAAACCTGATACTCGTGCTGAGCTTGGGATGTTCAGGAAGGCATAGGTATGCTGCCCCCCAGTGATTTGAGCCTGAATGGAGATCAGGCTACCCATGCCCAGCAAAATCAAGTATAGACGCGTCCTCATGCTGTAATTGTTTTTCAACCTTTTGATTTTTTACTTTTTGCTTTACTGCCTTTGTAGTTTTCTTGCGCCCACACCGTCCGACAGATGCCCATGTCGCATTCCATGGTTTTGTAATGCTGCCCTTGTTCGTCATAAAACTTAAGCGGCCCATGTTCATTGTCGCCCTCCTTGTAACTGCCCTCCACACTCAACTGGCCATTGGGGTGGTATTCTTTGAATGGCCCGTTTTCAGTATTGCCTTCAAAGAGTACTTCTTCTTTGAGCTGTCCAGATTCGTAATACTGAAGCCATTTGCCTTCAATATTGTTGTTTTTGTAGACACATGCCAGCTTAAGTTGCCCATTCGGGTAAAAAGACTTGTATGGTCCTTCAAACAAATCTTCCTGGTATGTTTCCACAATCAAGGTATCCCCATCAGGATAAAACAAAACCCGTTGGCCATCGAGTTTACCATTTTTGTAGTTGGCTTCTTCCAGTTTTGCCCCTTTGGCAGTCATTTTACTAAAGACCCCCTCTTTCAATCCATCGCTGTCTCGGCGAGTAAATTGGAGCAAATTTCCATCAAGATCCGTTTCTTCTACGGTTTCGAGCGTGAAGCTAGGATTGGACTCTGCTATATCACTATTCGGAGCCAGTTTATTCTGATCAGGCTGTTGATCAGCGTTGTTGTTGACGCAACCCAGCATCAACACACCCAGTATTCCAATCCATAGCCCACGTTTAATTGATGCATACATACTACTCCGGTTTTTTTCCTACCGATTCTCGACCAATGCTGTGGTAATGGAATCCGTGATCAGCGATAGCTTCCAGGTCGTACAAATTGCGACCATCAAAGATGACATCGTGCTTCATGAGCTCCTTCATCACCTGAAAACTGGGGGTGCGGAATACACTCCATTCGGTAATGATGGCCAGTGCATCAGCGTTAATGAGCACTTCATATTGGTCTTTACACAGCTCGATGCGGTCGCCAAAGTAGCGATGAATGTTTTCCATCGCCTCGGGATCAAAGGCTTTGATGGTCGCCCCAGCATCCAGTAATGATTCGATGGTATACAAAGCGGGCGCCTCCCGGATGTCATCCGTATTGGGTTTGAACGCAAGGCCCCAAATGCCGATGGTACGACCGCTGAGATCCTCACCAAAATAGGCTTTGATTTTGTCGGCCAAAGTGTAACGCTGTCGGTCGTTTACGCCCATAACAGCACTAAGGATCCTAAAATCGTAGGTGAAATCAGTAGCAGTTTTGGCCAATGCTTGTACATCTTTGGGAAAACAACTGCCGCCATAACCCACCCCTGGAAATAAGAAACGTTTGCCAATGCGCGAATCACTCCCCATGCCCATGCGTACCATGTCGACATTCGCCCCCACCTTTTCACATAAATTGGCGATTTCATTCATGAAAGAAATGCGGGTCGCCAGGTAGGAGTTGGCGGCATATTTGGTCATTTCAGCAGAACGCTCATCCATGAAATAAATCGGGTTGCCCTGCCGTACAAAAGGCTCGTACAATTGTTTCATTACTTTACGGGCTCTTTCCGAATTGGTGCCAATGACCACCCGATCGGGCTTCATAAAGTCTTCAACAGCTACCCCCTCCCGTAAAAATTCGGGATTAGAAACTACATCAAACAGGGTTTCGCTGGTATTTTCGGCGATGATGGCGTGAACTTTTTCAGCCGTACCTACCGGAACCGTACTTTTATCAATGATGATTTTATAGTCTTTGATCAGGTGGGACAATTGCTTTGCAACCCCCATGATGTAGGACAAATCGGCTGATCCATCTTCGCCCGGAGGGGTTGGCAAGGCCAGAAAGATAATCTGTGCCGCATCAACCGCCTCTTTTAAATCGGTGGTGAATTTTAGACGCCCCTGTTTCGTGTTGCGCTCAAACAAAAGCTCTAACCCGGGTTCAAAGATGGTTATTTCGCCTTTGCGAAGCTTTTCAACTTTGTTTACATCAATGTCAACACAGATGACATTATTTCCTGTTTCCGCAAAACAGGTGCCCGTAACCAGGCCAACATAACCAGTACCAATTACAGCTAAGTTCATTTTGTTAGGTTTTAAATGCAAAATACAGTTTATCTCGTATACCTTTTTTCACTAAACTCAAAAAGTCAAAAACGATTGCCTAATATCTGACAAAAACTTTGTTATTGATAATTATTTGTTGGTTAGGATAGCTAACGGTTCAAAATATTTCATTACTTTGCGTTAGGATCTGCCCCATCTGGGATTAAAACAAAGACCTATTCACCAAATGTAAGCAGAAATACCAATGAAACACGTAAATTACTCTGTTGTTGAAAAGCCAATTGGCTATGAGGAATATCAAGCTATTCTCGAAAAGTCCGTTGGCTACGTAGAATACCACACTTTGATTGAACAATTATTATCACAGAGTCATTACTTGTCGCTCAAAAGTGTTGAAAACGATACACATGACACTCGTTTAAGCCTCATCAGGATGGAACGGCTGGACAAGACTGCCCGCATGACCGCCCACACTCGCTTGCAAATAGCCGCTATCCAGACTCCGCTGATTTGGCTTACCTTGACGGAGGTTTGGTGCGGTGACGCCGCTCAAATTGTACCTACTATCCAAAAAATGGCGGCTTTGAACGATAAAATTGAGCACCGTTTGGTATTTAGAGACCAACATCCCGAGTTGATGGATGCTTTTCTCACAAACGGAACCCGCTCTATTCCACTCACCATCATTCTCGAAAAAAAATCTTTAAAATTGCTGGGTCATTGGGGGCCACGACCACAAGAATTGCAGTCATTCGTACTCGACAATTTGCAAGAACTGAGTAAAATCAAGGATGAACAGGAGTACAAAATGCGGAATACCGAGTTTTGGACTAAAGTTCAACGTTGGTACGCCAAGGACAAAACCTACAGTACCCAAAAGGAGTTTCTGGAGGTCTTGAAAAAGGCTTAGTTGTCGTGTAAAACCACAATTTTGCCTGTAGCTGTACTTGGTTTTCCAAATCCGGCTTCCCGAGGATTGCTGGAGCTAAAAACCAGGTAGATGCCCGATTGTACCCTGCGCCCACGGTAGTCGCGACCATCCCAGATGGCCTGCCCGCCAAGTGCACGGGTTTCGTACACCAAGTTTCCGGCTACATCGGTAATTTTTACCGCTGCATCCCGCGCCAAACCCCGAATGGCAATGGGGCCACTGTAGTCCGGCCTTACTGGATTGGGGTATACTTTAAGCTCAACGTTGTGGACTTTTCCACCTTCTACCGCGTCGCTTTGGAGCACAATGATGCCACTTTCGGTGCCAATAAATGCTTCGCCCGTTTTAGGGTTGATCACGATGTCTAAAATGGCATTGTTCAGCAAGGGAGAATTCAATGTGGTGAAATGAGACAATTGCTCCCTGCCGCTGGGGGAAAGTACAAAAACGCCATTGCGCGTACCCACCCACTTGCGGTTGGCGCCATCGACTGCGATAGTGGTCACCACTTCAGTTTCGAGCAAGTATGCGCCCAGGCCATTGATGATTTCTACCACCCGGCGAGTCCCTCGGCAGTTTTGATCAAAAGCATTGGAACCACACTCAAAAATAACCACCCCTTCACCCGTACCTACCCACACATCGCCGTCCAGGTCTACTGCCAGGCAATTGACCTGGTTGGTTTGTAATTCACTGTTGGCTGTAGTGAACACCCGACAGCGATTATCGGCATCGTCTTCCAGTTTGCCCGAATCAAATACGATCAAGCCCGCGGAGTTCGAACTGGAACAAAACCACTTGTACCCATTCTGGTCCACGGCTACTTGGTGTAGCGAGGTTACCCCGCAAGAAGGCCGGAAACTCTTCCATTTTCCATCCTTGCTGAGTACCGAAATTGGGTTGGCAGCCAGGTGGTTGGCTATCCAAAGGTTTTCATCGGCATCAAAAGCTAGGCCACTGATTCGGGTACGGGCTACATCACCCACGGTATTGTTGAGGGTAGAATTTTTTTCGTTGAACAAAGTAAATTTGTCCCCATCCAGTTCTACCAAGCCTTCATAAAAAGACCCTACGTACACTTTTTTATTGCTTGGGTGAGGAGCAATGGTCATTACATCGGTGAGGTCATCCTGCAAGTCATTGGCATTTTCGCCCCGCAGATAGGGCGCATTGAAGCGGGTGAATACATCCCATTGACCATCAATGTAAGAAGCAAAGCCATCCGACCGATTGAGGTAGCTAAAGGTACGGTTGACTCCCCCCGTGGCCAGCCAAAGCTCCTGGTCACGCACAGCCATTTCCCACACCTTGTCGGAAAAAGGGGAGTTGAATACGTAAGTGCGACAAGCGGCGTCTTTCAAACTGTTGAGCACCCGAAACTCCATCCATTCATCTCCCATCCAGATGCGCCCTGTTTGATCTTCTACCGCATAATTGGGAATGCCCATGCAAGAATTACTGGCTTCTTGGCGCGTGCCATTGGCATCAAACGCCACCAGAGCGCCCCGATCACAATTGCTTTGGCAGCGATAACCAGCTAGCAAATTTTTACCTTCAGCGCTCAAGTATTGGATGGAAAACCCTGTACGGGTGTACAACAACGCTGGGCGGGCAGTCTCCATGCGGTACAAGCTGCGGTTGATATCGAAGTACAATTTATTGTTGAAAACGGCAATGGCCTTAGACTCATACGAAGCTGGAAAGCCAGATTCAGGACCCAAAAAGCGCCAATTGCTGAAGTTTTGCAAATTGGGTTCGGAAAGCGCTACCCGGTAAATGCCGCCCTCGGTGGCAGCATAAATGTATCCTTCAAAAGATACTGCACCATACACATCCAAACCAGTAAAGGTAGAAAAGGAGAACTCCCGCTTGTTGAGGTTGAGCCGAGACAAGCCATAGTTGCCACAAACAAATACGTTGTCGGTATTTTCGACATTGATGGCGTGGACAATTTTGTCCCCCACAAAATTGCTGAAGTTGTTGATTTGATTGAGGGTAAAAACGGGGCCTTTTTCAGGCACTAGATCAATCACGCTGTTGTCGTAGAGCACCAACAATGATTTACTGCCAGCGACATAAGTCAAAATTTTGGCCTTGGTGTTGCTCAGGCCATGCACCCGACTGATTTCCTGAAGGGAAAAATCGGCCTTGTCGATCGCCAGAATGGATTGTTCGGCGGCGTAATAAACCTTATCACTGCTTTGGGTGACAAAACGCCCCGTACGCAAAGGCAACATTGATCGCCATTGACCTATCGCCAGGGTGCTGGTATCGATTTGGGCATGAAGCCCCAAGAGCGAAAAAAGACAAAAGAGGAGTAAGGTGGTATGGCGCATGATTGTAGTTGAAGAGTTTGTAGTTGAAAAGTTGAAATGAACCGGTCGCTGAGCGAAGTCGAAGCGCCGTTTTACTTCAACTTTTCAACTACAAACTTTTCAACTTTTTTATTCTTTGACCCGATTTTTTTTGTACAGTCCACTGCTTTCCAGGTATTTTAACACTGGTTCAGTGACCAAATATTGAATCGGCAAATCAGCTACTAGGCATTCGCGAATGTAGCTGGCCGAGATTTGCATTTGTGGTACTTGATCAAACACTTTGATTTGAGGATGGTTTGCCAGTTCCCCCAACTCATAACCAGGCCGATGATAGACGTAGATTTCAAAATCGCGTAAAATCAAGTCGTAATTTTTCCATTTGGGCAAAGTCGGTACATTGTCACCGCCCATGATGAGCACGAACTGTTTATCCGCATGCTTTTCGCGCAAATAGGCCAGGGTATCGATGGTGTAGGAGGGTTGGGGCAGTGAAAACTCGATGTCGCTGGCCCGCAATCTGAGGTTGTCGTCAATAGCCAGGCGCACCAGGTGCAGGCGATCCTGATCCCGGGCCAGGGATTGTTTGAGTTTCAGTGGGTTCTGGGGTGAAACCACCAGCCATACTTCTTTCAGATCCGTTTGGGTCGCCATGTGGTTGGCAATGATCAAGTGGCCAACGTGAATGGGATTAAAGGATCCGAAAAAAAGTCCAATTTTTGTAGGATTACGGGTGCTCATCGTCTAATTAGATTCGAGATGGCCTAAAATCGTTGCCTCTTTGAATTCCTTTGTAGTGGGGCAAAAATAAGTGCTCATTTTTCTTGAGCCAAAGGATTAGATAAGGCACTTGAAATGAATCGTTTACTTATCTAGTCCTTTGGCAAAATGAGCACTTATTTTTTTATCGCCCCTTTTAACTTACTTGTTCACCAATTTTTCCGAATCTACGCTCCCGATTTTGAAAATCAATGATGGCTTGAAAAAACTGTTCTTTGTGAAAATCGGGCCACATGGTGGGCGTGAAATAAAACTCGGCATAAGCCAACTGCCACAGCAAGAAATTACTTAGGCGGTTTTCTCCGCTGGTACGAATCAGCAGCTCGGGATCGGGAATGCCTCGGGTGGACAAAGCGTTGGCGAAGCTGGTTTCATTGATGTCTTCTAGGTTCATTTTTCCATCCTTGACCAGTGCCGCCATTTGACGGGTTGCTTCGAGGATTTCCCATTTCGCGCTGTAGTTCAAAGCCAAAATCAAGGTCATCCGGGTATTGTTGCTGGTATTGGCAATGCCATCCAACAAGGCCCGATACGTCCTGCTGGGCAATTTGCTCAGGTCGCCAATGGCTTCCAGGCGGATGTTGTTTTTATTGAGGGTCGCTATTTCTTTGTGTAAGGTATCAACCAGCAAGGTCATTAAGGCATCTACCTCGAACTTGGGGCGCCCCCAATTTTCGGTCGAAAAAGCATAGAGTGTCAGATATTTTACACCCAATTCTGCGGCTGCTTCGGTCGTTTCGCGAACTGCTTTCACCCCATTGCGGTGCCCAAAAACCCTGGCTTGTCCATGTTGCTTGGCCCAACGCCCATTTCCATCCATGATGATCGCGATGTGTTGAGGCAAGCGATCAGTATCAATCAGTTGTTTCAAGTCCATCTTGCAAAAGTAAAAAGAAATGCTTGGTTTTTAAATTCATATGATGCGGCATTTCCTTATCTTGTCCGAAAAATAAGCAAAGTAGAAACGTACTCCAATTTTTTATCATCAGAATCGTTTAGTTGCAGATTTTTTGGAATTAAACGTTGTAAAAACCCTAAACAACAATGATTATCGAAAGCGTTGAAACAGAGGTACTAAAATTTGGGGATTTTGATTACAAACGCCCAGATATGGCCCAATTGTCTGCTGATTTTGAACGGCTTTTTGCAGCTTTCAATCTGGCAGATTCCTTTGAAGAACAACAAGTTGTTTTCGAAGAAATCAATACGCTACGCACTACCTTCAGCACCATGTACAATATTTGCCACATTCGGCATACCATTGATACAAGGGATACTTTCTACGATGCTGAGAATACTTTTTTCAACCAAGAAATGCCCACCTTTCAATCTTTCAATACTACTTTACACAATACATTGTTGAATTCGCGTTTTCGCAAATCCTTCGAGCAGCAGTGGGGGGAGCAATTTTTTCGCATTGCGGAACTCAATCGCCGGACTTTTGCTCCGGAAATTTTGACTGATTTGCAGGAGGAGAACCGCCTAACCAGTGAATACGTCCGCACCAAGGCGGGCGCGCAAATTGAATTCCAGGGGGAAACCTACAACTTATCTGCCCTCTTACCGCTAGAATTGTCAGCAAATCGCGCCATGCGTCAAGCTGCTGGTGAAGCCAAATGGTCTTTTTTTGCCGAACACGCTGGACAAATAGAAGGCTTTTATGACCAATTGGTGCACATTCGGCACAATATTGCCCAAAAACTGGGCTATTCGAACTTCACCGATTTGGCTTATGACCGCCTTTCTCGCTCCGATTACAACGCTGCAGATTTGGTTGGTTTTCGAGAAGAAATTGTCAAATACATCGTACCCTTGGCGAGTCGCTTGTATGAGCGCCAACAAAAACGCCTCGGACTGGACCAGCTCTGTTATTACGACGAAGAATTTCGATTTGCTTCAGGCAATCCCAAGCCGCAAGGGGAGCCCTCCTGGATTGTTGGGCAGGCCAAGCAGATGTACAGCGAAATGTCGACAGAGACCGATGAGTTTTTTACCCTCATGCAGGAAGCGAATCTGATGGATCTCGAAAACAAAGCGGGTAAAGCCACAGGTGGGTATTGCACATTTATTGAAGGTTATCGGACTCCATATATCTTTTCTAATTTCAATGGCACCAGTGGTGACGTTGATGTGCTCACGCATGAGTGTGGGCATGCTTTTCAGGTATTTAGCAGCCGAAACATTGGCTTGAGTGAATACAAATGGCCAACTTTTGAGGCTTGCGAAATCCATTCCATGAGCATGGAGTTTTTTGCCTGGCCCTGGATGAATTTGTTTTTTGGCTCAGATTCTGACAAATACAAATTCATGCATTTGTCAAATTCCATTTACTTTTTACCTTATGGCGCAGCTATTGATGAGTTTCAGCACCGGATTTATGCCAACCCGGCGATGAGTCCAGAGGAACGCAACCAGGTGTGGTCGGAAATGGAGCAGAAGTATTTGCCCCACCGCAATTATGGGGATAATGATTTTTTAAAGCGCGGGGGATTTTGGCACAAGCAAGGGCATGTATTTACTTCTCCATTTTATTACATTGATTACGTATTGGCTCAAATTTGTGCATTCCAGTACTGGAAATGGGATCAACAAAATCATGTGGCCGCCTGGGAAAGTTATGTGCGTTTGTGCAATGCAGGTGGCAGCAAGTCCTTTCTGGAATTGGTGGATTTAGCGGGCCTTACCTCGCCCTTTAAGAAAGGTTGTGTAAAGGCGGTAGCTGAAGAAATTGCCAACTGGTTGGAAAACATTGATGACTCTAGTTTTTGATTTTTTTTAGTGTAACTCCCTCTTTTAAAATAATTTCTGTAATACTAAAACCTAAGCCAATGGAACTGATTTTCCAGTGCTTTGCGACGTCATTCACATTGACATACCTCGCAATTCCATCAATTGTTAAAATTGCAGTGGACAAAAACCTGATGGACAATCCAGGCGAAAGAAGCTCACACAAAGTCAGTACACCTTCCTTGGGCGGCATTGCCATCTTTTCAGGGGTGATTTTTGCGATTGTTATGTGGGCACCTACCTTGGTTTTTTCTAAAGTTCAGTACTTGCTTGGGGCTTTCATCATTATCTTTTTAATCGGAGCCAAAGACGATATCGCTCCGGTGTCGCCAGCTAAAAAAATGTTGGCACAGGTAGGGGCAGCGACCATTATTGTACTCAATTCCAATGTGGAGTTGCACAGTTTTTATGGTTTGCTGGGGATACACAATTCCTTACACCCCTGGTTTTACATTATCATTTCGATATTCACCATTTTGGTTTTGATCAATGCTTTTAATCTCATTGATGGCATTGATGGCTTGGCGGCGGGTATTGGTACGTTGATCTGCACCGCGTTGGGCTGCTGGTTTTACCTCACGGGGCAAATGGAATTTACGGTGGTGGCTTTCGCAACAGTGGGTGGAATTTTAGCATTTTTGCGCTACAACATCAGTCCGGCGCAGATTTTTATGGGAGATACAGGCTCTTTGCTCATCGGCATGATTTGTTCTATTTTGATCATTAAATTCATCGATTCCAACTATAATCTCCCTGCAAATCACGCCTATCGCTTTGAGGGCGGACCAGCAGTGGCCATAGGTGTGATGATCATTCCCATTTTTGATACTTTACGCGTGTTCATTACTCGGATGATGCGGGGTACATCGCCATTCAAACCGGATCGCCGGCATATCCATCATTTGTTGGTTGATGTAGGTTTCAACCATATGGAAGCAACGGCTATTTTGGTTTTTGTCAACAGCTGTTTCATCTTGTTTGTATTTAGTTTTCATGCCCTGCTCAACATGCATTGGATCATCCTCATCATGGGGTTGGTAGCAGGCATCCTCACGTATTACCTGCACAAGCGAGTACGGGGGGTGAATCAGGCTAAGGCACAGTTTCAAAATGAAGTAACCATTTGACTGAACGCTTTATGATGCATTGGTGGCTGGTTTTTTTAGGTGGAGGTTTGGGCAGTCTAGTTCGTTTTGCGATGGCACGTTGGTTGGTTCAGCCTGGGCTGCACTTTCCTTGGGCTACTTTTTGGACCAATTTGATCAGTTGCGCTCTGCTGGGCGTGCTGGCGGGTTTGCGCCTCAAAGGACTCTTGCAACCCAATGCTCAATACCTGCTGATGACAGGGTTCTGTGGTGGATTTAGTACTTTTTCCACACTAAGTTTGGAGGCCTGGAGTTTGTTGGAACAACACCATTTGACTTTGGCACTGCTGTATGTGCTGCTGAGTGTTGTTTTGGGCGTTTTGATGATTTTTTGCGGCATCAAAGCTGTAATGATGGTATAAAAAATTGCGGATTATGCGCTTGACTCACGAAATGTTGGACCGTCTGGACCAACTGGAAGCCAAATATGGCCAAATGGGCCAGGATATGTTGTCCTATCTGGACGGGCTTTTGTACGCGGATTATTTGACTTATTGGGATTACATCCACTTGGATACCTTATTGAGTTTGCAAAAACCACAAACCCAATTCCCTGATGAGAACATTTTCATCATTTACCACCAAATTACCGAGTTGTATTTTAAACTGAGTTTGTTGGCTTTGCGGCAATTGTTGTCGGAGGAACATCCTACTCCAGCTTTCTTCCTGCGCCAGATGCGGCGGGTCAATCGTTATTTTGAACAATTGGTACAATCCTTCGACATCATGGTGGAAGGTATGGATCGGGATGAATTCCTCAAGTTTCGCATGAGCCTCCTCCCCTCCAGTGGCTTTCAATCGGCTCAATTCCGCATGATCGAAATCATGTGTACCGACTTTGTAAACTTGCTTCACCAGGAGCATCGCGAGAAGGCCAGCGAGTCGGCCAGCTGCGCCGATTTGTACCCCTACCTATATTGGCAATCGGGGGCAACGGAATTGGCTACGGGCAAAAAAACACTCACCCTGCAGCAATTCGAGCGAAAATACCGCCAGAGTCTGATCCAGCTGGGTGAAGATTACCGCTATAAAAACAGCTGGCAACGCTACCAGCAATTGCACCTGAAAGGAGAAGAAGCTGAACAAATTCGCCAGGAGTTGCGTGAGTTTGACCAGAAAGTGAACGTAAAATGGCGCTTGTCTCACTTCCGCTCCGCCGTGCGTTACCTGGACAATAAGCCGCAGGTCATCGAGGCAACCGGTGGGACAAACTGGCAGAAGTACCTGCCTCCAAGGTTTCAGTTGGTGTCGTTTTTTCCGGGATTGTGGTCGGAGGAGGAGAAAGGGGAATGGGGAAAGAGGATTGGATGAGCATATTTGGATCAATAAGTAAGACTAATCAGCAAGCACCCCTGCATCTTTCCACAAAAAAATGCAGTTTTGCAGCATCATTCATCAAATCATTCGCGTAATGAACGTCAAGCAAATTTTGGTTGGCTTGCTCATCTTAGCTATGCTTGGATTCGGGTTTGTCCAATTTCAATCCGATTTGGCCATTATTTCCAGCAACGCTTTCTCCCTAATCGGCATCATCGTGGTGGTGGTATTGCTGGGGTATGGCGCTTATCGGATTTTGAGAGACTAAAATAAAGGTTGAGAAAGTTGAGGCTACCGCAAGCGACTTGGACACGCCACCGGCACACGCACACTATCACACACAAACACACACCCATTCTTGCGGTAGCCTCAACTTCTCAACCTTTTACGGAATTTTCACCTCCTTCACCTTCCTCGGCAACCAAACCAGCATTTGATTCGACCCCCGATTGCACCAGGAAAAATAAGGCACTGCCGTGATTTTTTGTTTGATGGTTTGTACGCCAATTCCGTCGGCGGTAGGCACGATGGCCATACCTGTACCCGTCAGGGTCATCACTCCGCCCAATAGCTCGGGGTGCCATTCTGGGGTGAATTTCACCTGATCAGGCACGATCAAGTTCCAGGCCGATCCCTTATGGTCAACGCCCTCAACGCAATACACCAAAGGCCCACGCTGAAAGGCGACGCGGTTAATATTTTCCTTCACTTCCTCCCGCGCAATGACCCTGCGGATGGGCATGGCCAAATCTAGTTCCACCACATCACCGGGTTTCCAGGTACGTTCTACAATCAGATAGCCTTCCTCCAGGCGCAGGTTTTGGTTTTGGCCATTGACGCGCAGGGTAGCAAAATTAGTGGGGCCTGCATCCAAAAATTTGTAGAGCGAACCTGCTCCAGGATTGCCTTTGGCCCAGCCTGGGAGGCGGATTTTCAGGGCGAATTGTTGGCCCGCAGTTTGGGGATCAACCTGGATTTTGATCAAGCCTTTCCAGGGGTATTCCGTTTCTTGTTTGATGTTCACAGCTCCCGTGCTCAGGCCAATTTTGGTGTTGCTGCCCACAAACAAGTTGACATAAATACTCTGTGCATCAGCAGCGTAAATGTAATCCCCCAGTGAGGCGATCAAACGGGCAATATTGGAGGGACAGCAAGCCGTACCAAACCATTCCCGACGATTGTGGGTGCCACTGGAGGCCAGGGGATTGCCATAAAAGAACCGATCGCCACTCAGCGACAAACCATCCAGTGCTCCATTGTACAGGCTTTTTTCCAATACATCGATGAATTTGGTTTGTCCGGTCAGGCGATTCATCCGTTGGTTCCAAAACACCATGCCGACCGAGGCGCAGGTTTCGCAGTAGGCTTTTTCGTTGGGCAAGTCATAATCATTGGAAAAACCTTCATTGGAACCCGAAGAGCCAATCCCGCCGGTGATGTACATGTTGCGCTCCACCACGTCGTCCCAGACGGTGCTCATGGCCTTGAGGTAAGTTTCATCCCCGGTATAGGAAGCCACGTCGGCAGCACCCGTGTACAGGTACATGGCGCGTACGGCGTGGCCGGTGATTTGGGTGGTTTGGCTCACGGGTTTTACATCCTGGGCGTAGGCTGTATCTTTCCATTCCGTCCAGGTGTAGCCATGTGCGTAACCGTGGCCCCGTTCTTCCAGCAGCCAGTGTGAAAAATCGAGAAAGCGTTGGTCTTTGGTAACTTGATACACTTTTACCAAGGCTAGTTCCAGTTCCTGATGTCCCGTCACCCAGTGGCGTTTGCCCGGGCCAAAAAGGCTCATCATGTGCTCCACCATGCGAATGCCTACGTCTAGCAACTTGCGCTTACCCGAGGCATTGTAGTAGGCCACTGCGGCTTCCAACAAGTGCCCGGTGTTGTAATCCTCATGCATCGACATGTCGGTCCAACGTTTGTCGATGCCAGTGAGGGTGTAATAGGTGTTGATGTAGCCGTCCTTTTGTTGAGCGGCAGCAATTTTGTCGATCCATTCATCACACTTGGCTTCGAGCTGAGGGTCGGGTTTGTTTTTCAGGGCATAAGCCATGGCTTCCAAGGCCTTGTACACGTCAGAATCGTCGTAAAAAATGCCTTCAAATTTGCCGTCGCGGGTGCCCGCTACCCGCTCGAAGTTGCGGATACGACCGGTTTTTACCTCCGTTTGTTGGATACAAACCGGGACGGTTACACTGGCTATTTTATCAATGCGGGGTTTCCAAAATGCATCGGTGATTTGCACTTCTGAAAATTTGACTGGGCTGAGTTTGGCGAGTTTGGTTTGGCCAGCCAGATTAAAAGAGGAAAATGCTGCAATCAAAAAGGTATAGCAGAGTAGGTTTTTCATAGACCGTAGGCGTTTGAGATGATTAATTTGGTCTTACAAATAAACAAAATAAAGCTACCTCTGCAATATTTTTATTCGATTTATCCCATTGCATCATCTATGTAGTGGGGCAAAAATAAATGTTTATCTTTGACGGGAAATCCCTGCACCTTATGGCTCAGATAGCAGTATTCCCGGGATCATTCGACCCCATCACCGTTGGTCATGTCGATTTGGTGCATCGCGCCCTCCCTCTTTTTGATAAAGTGATAATAGCGGTGGGTGTAAATACCCAAAAGAATTCCCTCTTCACCCTGGATCAACGCCTGGATTGGATCAGGGCCGTTTTTGCCGATGAACCCCGCGTGGAAGTGGATTATTTTGAAAACCTGACGGCGGATTTTTGTCGAAAAATTGGGGCAAAATACTTGCTACGCGGCTTGCGCAATGCTTCTGATTTTGACTACGAAAAAACGATCTCCCAGCTCAACGCCATCATCGGAGATGGTTTGGAGACGATCTTTTTGATCAGCCAACCCGCCTATTCCCACATCAGTTCAACCATCGTGCGGGAAATCATCAAAGGTGGTGGCGATGCTTCGCCCTTTATTCCGCCCCAGGTAAAAATCTAGTACAACCAAATTACCAAATATGTCTGACGCTTTTTTTCAACTACCCAAAGCTAAAAACGAACCGGTCTGGAGTTATGCTCCCGGCTCGCCAGAGAAAGCCGCCCTCAAGGCCAAAATGGCTGAAATGAAGGGCCAAGTCGTCGAAATTCCACAAACCCTTGGTGGGAAAAAAATACTGGAGGGCGAAAAAATTGCCATTCGTCCCCCCCACGAGCATAAACACATCCTGGGTTATTACTACAAAGGCGGCATCCAGCATGTACATATGGCCATTGAGGCGGCAATGGCCGCAAAGCCCAGCTGGGAAGCCATGCCTTGGGAAGAGCGGGCTGCTATTTTCCTCAAAGCAGCCGATTTGTTGGCGGGGCCTTACCGTGCCAAAATGAATGCCGCGACCATGCTGGGCCAGTCCAAAAATGCCTACCAGGCTGAGATTGATGCTGTAGCTGAATTTTGCGATTTCCTGCGTTTCAACGCGGAATACATGGTGCAGATTTACAAGGAGCAACCCCAAAGCCCAGCCCTGACCTGGAACCGCATGGAATACCGGGCGCTGGAAGGTTTTGTATTTGCCATCACTCCTTTCAATTTCACTTCCATTGCGGGCAACTTACCGGCCGCACCAGCCCTGATGGGCAATACCGTGATTTGGAAACCTGCTGAAACCCAAATTTATTCGGCAGCGGTGATCATGGAAATTTTTGAAGCGGCGGGTCTTCCTCCTGGGGTGATCAATCTCTTATTGGTAGATGGCCCGATTGCTGGCGACATCATTTTTAGCCACGCGGATTTTGCAGGCCTGCACTTCACAGGCAGCACCAAGGTGTTCCAGGGCATGTGGACCACCATCGGCAAAAACATTACCAAGTACAAATCTTACCCACGGATCGTAGGTGAAACGGGGGGCAAAGACTTTATCCTGGCACACCCTTCTGCCAATCCTACCGCATTGGCGGTGGCGATGGTACGTGGCGCTTTTGAATACCAGGGTCAAAAATGTTCGGCGGCTTCACGCGCTTATGTGCCTCGGAGCATCTGGCCAGAGGTGAAAGAAAAGGCGGTAGCCATGGTGAAAGACATGAAATTGGGCTCTCCAGAAGATTTTCGCAATTTTGTCAATGCAGTGATCGACGAGCGGGCTTTTGATAAAATCACCAGTTACATTGTAGTTGCACGCGATGCTAAAGATGCCGAAATCATTGCTGGTGGCAAATACGACAAAAGCAAAGGCTACTTCATTGAGCCGACCATGGTGGAAGTAAGCGACGCCAAACACCGCCTGATGCAGGAGGAAATTTTTGGGCCAGTCCTCACCATCTATGTGTATGAAGATGCGGATTTTGATCAAATGACTGCGATCGTGGATTCTACTTCACCATACGCGTTGACCGGAGCGATTTTCGCCCAGGATCGCGGAGTGATTCATGCCCTATCCAATGCGCTGCGCAATGCTGCGGGCAACTTTTACATCAACGACAAACCAACCGGAGCGGTAGTGGGCCAACAACCTTTCGGTGGTGCCCGCGCTTCTGGAACCAATGACAAGGCTGGTTCGGTTTGGAACTTGCTGCGTTGGGTGTCGCCCCGCGCAATGAAAGAAAATTTCGATCCTCCCGTGGATTATAAGTATCCGTTTTTGGGAGAGGAATAATTTCAGCTATCAGCTGTCAGCTCTCCCAGGGCTGATAGCTGATAGCTCATAGCTCATAGCTGACCACCATGAAACCCAATCTTACCGAACTCATCCTCGAAACGCCGCGCCTTTACCTGGTGGCTTGTTCCATTCCACTGTATGAAGCGATTTTGCGTCATGACCGCGAATTGGCGAGCTATTTGGATGTGGAAGTGACGGCGGGTTGGACGGAGTTTGGCGACGAGCCAAGTGTGTATTCCATGGAAAGGGTGCGGGTTAATCCGGCTGAAGAAGCCTGGTGGCAATACCTCGCCGTGCACAAAACGGACAATCGATTGATTGGCGCGGGTGGTTACAAAGGTGGCCCTACGCGGTTTGGGGTGGTAGAAATAGGTTATGAAATCCGCCCGGAATACCGCAATCAAGGGTATGCTACCGAATTTGCACAAGCTTTAATCGATCAGGCTTTTCAACACGAAGCAATCAAAGCCGTACAAGCGCATACGCTGGCGGAGCCGAATGCCTCTACTCATGTATTGAAAAAGTGTGGAATGAGCTTTGTGGAGGAGATGTTTGATGCAGAGGATGGGACGATTTGGCAATGGAAGGTGGAGAGAGGGATAGAAGAAATATAACGTTTCTTCAAAAAGCTACAGCTCCAACTTCAAAAACCGCCCCGTATGACTCTCCTTATGCTTCGCAATCTTCTCCGGCGTACCCGTACAAACGACATCGCCGCCCCTTTGACCGCCCTCCAGGCCCATATCGATCACGTAGTCGGCCACTTTGATCACGTCCATGTTGTGCTCGATGACGAGTACACTGTTGCCCCGCTCGACTAGTTTGTTTAAGACCTCCAAAAGATGGCGAATGTCTTCAAAGTGTAGCCCGGTAGTGGGTTCATCCAGGATGTAGATGGTACGGCCAGTATCGCGTTTGGACAATTCCTCGGCCAGTTTTACCCGTTGTGCTTCACCACCTGAGAGGGTTGTTGCTTGTTGACCCAACGTAATATAACCCAAGCCCACTTCTTCCAAAGTTTTAAGTTTGCGGTAAATTTTGGGGATGTTTTGGAAAAATTCTACCCCCTCAGCCACGGGCATGTCCAGTACATCGTTGATGGATTTACCTTTGTAGAGCACTTCCAAGGTCTCGCGATTGTAGCGGCGACCCAGGCAATTTTCGCAATGCACGTATACATCTGGCAAAAAGTTCATTTCAATCACCCGCATGCCCGAACCCTCACATACATCACAACGCCCTCCTTTGACATTGAAGGAAAAGCGGCCCGGTTTGTAGCCTCGGATTTTAGCTTCGGGCAATTCGGCAAAAATGTTGCGGATATCGGTAAACACCCCGGTATAGGTAGCTGGATTGGAGCGTGGCGTACGCCCAATCGGTGACTGATCAATTTCAATGACCTTGTCCAGGTGCTCCAAACCCCGAATTTCGGCGTAGGGCATGGGTGGTTTGAGGCTATTGTAAAAAAACTGGCGCAAAATGGGGTACAAAGTCTCGTTGATAAGCGTGGATTTTCCGCTGCCTGAAACCCCCGTCACGCAGCAAAAAGTGGCCAATGGAATCGAAATCGAGACATTTTTGAGGTTGTTGCCTTTGGCCCCGATCAGCTCCAGTACTTGTCCATTGCCTTTGCGCCTTACTTTGGGTACTTCGATGCTGCGGCGGGCACTCAGGTATTCGGAGGTGATGGTGTGTTTTTCCAAAAAGCTTTGGGGAACTCCCTCAGCCACTAACTCACCGCCGTGTTTGCCCGCCCCTGGGCCTAGGTCGATGAGGTAGTCGGAGGCCATCATGATGTCTTTGTCGTGTTCCACCACCAGGACAGTATTGCCAATGTAGCTCAACTGGCGCAAGGCTTCGATGAGTTTTTGGTTGTCGCGCTGGTGCAGGCCGATGCTGGGTTCATCCAGTATGTAGGTAATGCCTGTGAGCTGCGAACCAATTTGAGTGGCCAAACGAATGCGTTGCGACTCGCCACCGGATAGCGTGCGCGAAGGCCGATGCAGGGTCAGGTATTCCAATCCCACGTGCATCAGGAAGCCCAAACGCAGGCGAATTTCCTTGAGCACGTCTTTGGCAATGAGTTGCTGGCGGTCGCTGAGGAAAACATGCAGGGTTTCCATCCATTCCACCAACTCCGAAATGTCCATGTTCGACAACTCGCCGATGTGCCGATCGTGTACCTTGTAGTGCAAGGATTCTTTGCGCAATCGAAACCCATGACATTCCGGGCAATCCGTAATGGTCATAAATTCCTCGGCCCAGATGCGGATTTTTTCGGAAGTCGTTTCTTCGTACCAACGTTCCAGCATTTTTACCAAACCTTCCTGCGCCATGTTGTAAATGGCGTCTTCCGCTCCATCGTATTTGACGGCCAATTTTTGCGCTCCTCCGCGCAGAATCATTTCCATGGCTTCGGCGGGAATGTCTTTGATCGGGGTCGTGAGCGAAAACTTGTATTCTTTGGCAATGACCTTGAGTTGTTTGAAGGCCATGTTTTCCCGCAATTCACCCAAAGGTGCAAAACCACCTTCACTGATGTTTTTGTTGGGATCGGGAATGACCTTGGCCATGTCCACCTGATTGATGAATCCCAGACCATTACAAGTAGGGCAAGCCCCGTAGGGCGAGTTGAAGGAAAAAGTATTGGGCGAAGGCTCCTCGTAGGAAATGCCTGAATCAAAATCAAAGAGGTGTTTGCTGTAGGTGGTGATTTGCTGGTTGTCCATGTTCAGGATCATCACTACCCCGTTGCCAATTTTGAGGGCAGAAGCCAGCGATTCAAACAAACGACCAGGGTTGTCGGGATTGATGGTCAGGCGATCCACGACCACCTCAATATCGTGTACCTTGTAACGGTCTACCTGCATGTCGGGCACCACATCCAGCACTTCGTTGTCGACTCGGATTTTGGTGAAACCTTGTTTGCGCACCTGCTCAAACAGCTCGCGGTAATGCCCCTTGCGGCCACGAACCATCGGCGCGAGCAAAGAGACTTTTTTACTCTTCAAATCCAGGAGCAACCGTTCCCGCATCTGCTCCTCGCTGAAACGTTCCATTTTTTTGCCTGTGGCATAGGAATAGGCTTCCCCAACGCGTGCGTAAAGCAGGCGCAAAAAGTCGTAGATTTCGGTAATGGTGCCTACGGTGGAACGAGGGTTCCGGCCCGTGGTTTTTTGCTCAATCGAAATCACCGGGCTCAAACCATTGATGCGCTCTACATCGGGCCGCTCCATCTCACCAATGAACTGGCGGGCGTAAGCAGAAAAGGTTTCCATGTAGCGCCGTTGTCCTTCGGCGTAAATGGTGTCAAAAGCCAATGACGACTTACCACTGCCACTGAGGCCCGTGATGACCACCAACTTGTTGCGGGGAATCCGCACGCTGATGTCTTTGAGGTTGTGTTCGCGGGCGCCGATCACTTCGATGAAATCCAGGCTATCGGTTTCCTTGGGTTGGCTTGACATGGTTTGTTTGTTTGGGTGGGGCAACCGCGAGGCAGGGTCGATTGGTTTTGGTTTGAGCAACGATTTAAGCCCCGTTAGGGGCGTGATATGGGTAGTAAATGGTGATTTTCGGAGTTTCCCGAGTCCCGTAGGGACGTAATGTGGGTATCATAACCATCTAAATACCCACATTACGTCCCTACGGGACTCGGGAAACTCCGAAAATCACCATTTACTACCCATATTGCGCCCCTAGCGGGGCTCCCGTTGCGCGAAAAAACAGAACCAATCGCCCCTGCCCTAAAGGGGTGCCCGTACGATATGGTAAAAATAAAACTTAAATCAAATTTTTTCAAAAAGAAAAAACTTAAATAGATATTTTCGAAGAAAATTTGTGCAAAAACAAGCGGAAAAACGTTTGAAATTTGTACTGTACCAAGAACACGTTTTCACCCCTTCAAGTTTTGATCACATGAAACCTCATTGCCAGCTTTTTTTCACTAGACTCTGTCTGCTTGCCTTGCTCTTCATCAGTATTGCTTGCAAAAATCAAGTAGAAAAAGAACCCGTTTCTGCTGAGGAGGACCCAATGAGCGCCATCGAAGACATGCTTGATGAAACCAAAGCCCTGGCCAAAGAAGAAGCCGCAGAGGTAGATGAAGAAACCCTCAAAACCTTGAAAAGTTTACGCCAAGAGCATTTTGCCGAGGGCACAGTGGGTCAAAAATTGTATCAAGCCATTGATGCGGGCAAAGACTTGTCGATCGAAGTTTTTTTGTTCAAAACCTTGAATTTCGATGTGGATAAGGCGGAGGTGTTGCCCGGTATGCAGTCCGAGTTACAACAAGTCGCCAAAATTTTAAAAGCCTTTCCAAAATTCAACATTGAAATAGGCGCCCATACCGAAGGAGTCGGAGATCTGATTTTGAATCTCGCCCTTTCACAAGACCGCGCAAGTGCGGTGGTGGATGCTTTGAGCAAAATGGGCATTGCCAAATCGCGCATGAAAGCTACGGGATATGGCGATGAATACCCCGTAGCTGATGTGGAGATGATGGAGGGGCGAATGGCAAATGAACGGGTGGAGTTGACGTTTTTGAAAAAATAGATTGGTTAAAATACTTGCCGCAAACTTATTTGCACATTCCGCAACTGTGGATCAGACCAGTAAGGCCCTTCTACCCCTGGCAGCATCAAACCTGTTTCAAATTGCTCATTTTGCGCCCCTTTACCCAGCGCATTAATACACTGCAAGCTGAGGGAGAAACGATTGTTCCAGGGCCGCTCACTCGAACGGTGCTTGAAGCGCTGGCTATAGGTAATATCAAGGCGCTGATAAGTTGAAGACTGTGCGGGTGTAGGAAAACTACTCAAATCGACCAGATTTTGTGGACTACGCACAAGGTAATGCGCATTGACCTGGCTCAAACCATGTTTCCATTGCAAACGAAACTGGGCGGCATGTTTTGCTTGCCAGGGCGTTTTGAGGTCTGGAGACCATTGTTCCCAGCGGTACATTATTTGGGTTTCTATTTTTCTAGCTGGATCGATTGTTCTATTCACTATGGCTTCAAGGGCGTCGCGCCGCAGCTCGGGTGCAAAACTCCGGAAAACCAACTGACGCTTCACCCGATCTAGCCGCGTAATGATTTTATCTTGAAACCAGGTCCGATCCAACACCAATTTAAGCATTCCACCATATTGAAAGGCCAGTCCAATCTTATGAGCTACTTCATAAGGTTTTGCTTCCCAACGCACAGAATAGCCATCACGCAAACGATCCAGATGAAAATTCAGTGGTTTGTTCAGGCGTTGGCCGGAATTGCCAAAGGCGCTGAGCAAATGTCGTCGCTGCAAACCAAAACTCCAGTTGAGCTGTGCAGCGGGCCGCCAGGCCAGATTTTGCTGGGGCCGCCGCTCCACATTCAAGTGCCCTTTGGCATTCAGGCGGTCGTTGATGCTGATGCGCCATTCACTTGATACCCGCCAGTATTGATCCCGGAGCCGCAGTTGTAAGGAATCGAGGGTTTCGGTGGACTGGTCTTTTAAGTATTGCCAACTGAGCTTGAAATCAGCCTTTTTCAATTTTTGGGCATAGGTAAAAACATAGAACTGCTGATTTTCCCGACCTTGATAGCGGTATCTTTGCCAATCAAGGTCTTGATTATGTTGCGTTAGATAGACGTTGAAACTCAATTGGTAGGATTTCTGGTATTTAGGGTAATTCATGCCGAAGCTACCCTGCCAATGCCGCGCATCCCGAATATAGCCAGGGATGGGGCTAGTACCCTGATTTTGGTTGGGATCCATTGAACTAGAACCGCCCCATTCTTTAGCATTTAGATAAAAACTATTGATACCAAGCACAAGCTTATCAAAATCTTTTCTCAACGCATTAAAAGCCGTGAACCGTTGACCAGGGGCATAATCCAGGAGTTGATTGTTGTTTGAGTCTGATTTTCTCCGGATTTGCTGATCAAATTCATTAACAGCATAAACCCCTGCATAATTGCGGAAATAAGTACCCAAAAAGCTCCCTTCAACATTGCCAAATTGATCACTCATCAGCGTAGCCCTGGATCGCTTTGGTTCGCCCTCAGCATAAGGGGAATTGATGTCGATTGCCCCAAAAGCATCAACAAAAGCACTGCTCGGTAAACTGTAACGGGTAAAGGAATGCCTAGCCCAGGATTGAGGATATTGTTCCAGCAGTACTCTTTTGCCAATACCGTCGTAGGGCAACTGAAACAAACGAATTTTATGGTCTTCCAGTCCTTGGCTCAAATAGCTCAGGATAGGTGCCCGAAAAATGTGCTGTGCCGGACTCGTAATCACTGCACAAAAGATCAAACAACAAATGGAAGTATATTTTTTCATATCCTGAGGGATTGGCGAATGAGAAGCGTTGTTTAAGGTTACTTTTTGTGCGCCGTGTACATGACTTCTGATCGCGCAATCAGCCTCTGGTTACCAATGCCTTCAAGAATGACCCGGAAAGCGCCGTTGATGCTTGGATGGCGGAAATTGAGACTGCCTAGGCCATTTTTTAACACTACTTTGGGTGCCCAATAAATGGTTTTGTTGCGTAGTACTTCGTAATCTGGATCAGGTGTTGGCGACAAATCGGCGAATAATCGGGTATAGAACTTTTGTTTTTGATTGTCTACCTCCACCATTGATGCCTCTACTTCCAACTCGAGTTCAAAATGAAAATATCGGTAATCTAAACCGCCCCCAATGTACAAATCATCCCCCCACTTCCAGGACGTGGGTAAATTTCGTTCCGGGAAACTGGTCAAAAAACCTGGACTGTATCCGAAATTGTATGCTCTACCTATCCGACCAAGGTATGCTAACGAAGGCCCTGTTTTATATAATGATTTTGTAACCTTTCTTATCCTGGGCACCAGTTCGGCCACAGGGTAAATGGGCCGACTGAAGGGCTTGGTAAAGTTGGTCAATCTGGCTGTATCATTGGGCATAACGGAAGGCCAAGGCCACTGTTTTTGGGGCAGCAGCAACGGAGCATTGGGGTATACTCTTTTTCTATTCCGTAAGGTTGCCACGATGGAAGGTGGGTTGTTGATCAAGGAGTCCGGCAATACAAATTGGAAAAGCCCCAGTGAATCGGGGCGAATAAATTTCTTTTGCCCTTCCAACCTAATTTTGGTTTGGGCAAGCAGTTTGGGTGAATACATGATAATCCGCCCTCTAATCTCCAGGAGCTTGGGAAAAGGAACCAACTGCGCACTTTTTTGAGGGTCAATATTGCGTATTTCCTTCCAACTAAACTTGCGCCAGCCGTGGGTAAGCATCACCAAATCCAAGGCTGCGGATGCTTTTTGTTCATTGAGTGTGAAATAAAAAGCCGGAGCCTCTATTTTACCTTTCAACTCCGCACTCAGCAATAATCGGGATAAGATGTTGTCCGATTGAACATCAGCCAGTGACCAATATTGATCGTTCACTACTGCCAGCGAAAATAGCCCGTCCAATGGATTCCCGTACTCATCCCGCGCTTCGATGTCAATTTTTACTTCCTCCCCTGGCTGGTACTCTTGCTGGGTTTTGAGCTCAACCCTCGCCCGACGCGCTTGATGCAAAAAGACCAAACGTTCAGCAAAAGGCCGCCCAACTTCATCCAGCAAAAGCACTTGAGCAATACCAATGGGCAACTGCGGAATGGGAATGCTCAGTTTGGTTTCGCCAGCAAGTACCATTGATTTTTGTTGCCAAACGATGCTGTCTTTGCAGCGCAAAAGCAACTGGGCCGTACCGGGAATGCGTTTCCAAATCACCACTGAAAGGGAATCTGGAGTTGGTAATTCAATCCGCAACGCCAGCTCATCGCTACGAGGAATGGGCAGGAAAAAAGTATCCTGGAATCCGGCCATTCGGATGGTATACCGTTCTCCCTTTTGAGGCGTAAAATTGAAGGCACCCATCCCTCGATGAAAACTTTCGAAAGTCAACAAAGGCTGCTGCTGGCTGTTGAACAAGGTACCCCGAGCAGCCAGGGATTTGCCCTGGCTGTCGCTTATTTTGAAAGCCACTTTTTGCTTAAAATCAGCAACTAGGTCACCTCCTTCTGGAAAAAACTGGGCCTGGATTTTTGCTGGCGCAGGAAGAGTTTCTTCCACAATCGGTTCTGCAAGCTCGTCGAGGGTTTGGACCCATATTTTTTGCTCAAAAAACGCATCTTGCCCAAAATTGAACAACCAGGGGGTGGCTGCGCGCAAAGTGTAAATACCCTCTTCGGCATCGTTTGGAATAGGAATACAATTCGCTAGTTCATCCGGCAATACATTGAGGTTCAATTCAACGAGGAGTTCGCCCTGTGGGTCGAGCAACTGAACGCGCAATTTGTTTTCAAGGCCATACTTGGGGCGATTGTAATCATCCGTTACGTATGCCCTGAACCATATCATATCCCCTGGCTCGTATACTCGCTGGTCGGTGTGCAGGTACACTTTTTCAAAAGGCAAAATTTGGCGGTAATGGTGCAGCAATTTTATCCCCGATTCTTGAGCAATGCTTAAACCAGGGAGTAGGCAACAGAGTAAAATGGGCAGGAGTAGTTTCATAAACGAGTGTTTGAAAAGGGCTTTCAATTGCATCAAATCCTGAGGAAATAAAAATACAGCATAAAACACACATTTATTCCTATTTGATTTAAAAAACCTGCCGCAAACTCACTTGCACATTCCGCAACTGCGGATCTGACCAGTAAGGCTCCTGTACATCCGGCAACAACAAGCCCGTTTCAAATTGCCCCTTTTCCCCACCTCGCCCTAATAAATTGATGCACTGCAAACTGAGGGTAAATCTTTTGCTCCAATGATTGTCCCGCCGAAAATGAGTGAAGCGCTGGCTGTATGTAAAATCAAGTCGATGATACAATGGAGATTGATCGGGCGTAGGGAAACTGCTCAAATCCACCAGATTTTGGGGGCCGCGCACAAGGTAATGTGCATCGAATTGGCTGAGTCGAATTTGCCAGCGCAAACGCAATTGTGCGGCCTGATCGGCTTGCCAGGGCATATTCAGGTCAGGTGACCAATGCTCCCAACGGTACATCAAATGGGCGTCCAGTTTTTTGGCGGGGTCGATTTTTCCGCCGAGTACAAATTCCAGGGCATCGCGACGCAATTCCCGAGAAAAACTGCGGAAGATCAAACGTTTGTTGCTGCGATCCAGTAGGGTGATGATTTTGTCCTGAAACCAGGTACGATCCAGTACGAGCTTGACAAAACGTTCGTGGTTGAAGCCGCCACTGAAGGCAAAGCCTATTTTTTGCGCTTGTTCAAAAGGTTTAGCCTCCCACAGAATGGTGTAATTGTCTCGCAAACGATCAAGGTGAAAAGTTAGGGGTTTGTTGAGGCGTTGCCCGGTGTTGGCAAAAAGGCTGAGCGTGTGCTGACGACTTTTGCCAAAACTCCATACCGCTTGCACAGCGGGTCGAAATGCCAGGCTTTGGTTCAGCCTTTTTTCAGCATTCAGTCGTGTTTTGAAGGAAATATTGGAGTTGAACTCATGGTTCCACTCAAGAATCCCTCGCCAGTACTCATCTTTGGGCTTTAGTTTGAGCGAATCGAGTTGCTCATTGGCGAGATCATGCACATATTGCCACCGTATACTTAGATTGTCGTCTCCAAAAGATTTGCTGTACGAGAACAAATAGGATTGTTGTTTTTCCTGGCCTCGGTAATCGTAACTCTTCCAATCCAAACTTTGATTGTGCTGGTTCAAGTCTATAGATAAGCCGAGATTGCCAAAATTATAAGGGTAGTAATTGGCCCAAAGATTGAATTGCCAATGTTGCACATCGCGGATAAACCCGTCCAGGAATGGAGTTTCTCCAGGCTGCTCTGGATCAATTTGGTTAGATCCGCCCCAATCTTTACTGCCTAAAAAATAGCTATTGAAGCCCGTCGCAAATCGATGGCTGTTAAAGGCCAATGCGTTGTAAGTCGTAAATTGATTTCCGGGGGAATAATCCAACAATTGATTGTTGTTCCAGTCGGAACGAGTCCTCGATTGTTGATTGATCAAATTGTACAGGTTAAAATTTCCAACCCGGGAATATTGTTGAAAACCGCCTTCAAGGTTTCCAAATTGGTCGAGAATCAGCGCAACCTGAAAGTCTTTATTGCCATTATCACGGGATGGCGTATTGACGCCCACTGCCCCAAAGGCATCCAAAAAAGGGCTACTCGGCAAAGCATAACGGGTAAAGGTTTGACTCCACAATTGTGGATGGTGCTCAAGCAGGAATTTTTTGCCAATTCCATCGTAAGGCAAATGGTGAAACAGGGTGAATTTATGGTCTTCCAGTCCCCGCCCCAAATAGCTGACAAAAGGAGCTTGGAATAGGCGTTGGGCTTGGCTTACCAAACTGCCACAGCAACACCCGATGAACAACAAGATGTATTTTTTCATGGCAGGTTTAATTTGAAGATGGGCGAATGTGGATTGAGGAGGCAGCAGCCCAGGTTTTTTGCTCAGCATCGTAATAGGGATAAGCAACCGATGAAGGCGATTGGTAATACCCCGCTTGCTCCGCTTTTAAATCCAGCTGAAAATCCCGTTCAACGCCCGCGGACAAAGACTCGAAATACACAATGAGGTAATTGTCATTTAACTCAAAATGATCGAACATCCGTTGTTTGGCCATGTCCAACAATTGCCAACTTTGTAAACTCAATCCGGCGGGGATCCCAATGACGGCCATGGGGGCGTTGACTGAACGGCCCAGTTCGTTTTTCACTTTTACTGACAAGCGTACAAAATCCCCTTGGGCGGGCTTGGTATTGCTGTACTCCGTATGGAGGGATAACACTTTTTTTTGCTTGGAAATAGGTATTTCAACACTGGCCCAATTGGCTTGCAATAAAAAAGGAATCGCCTTGTCAGCGGATTTTTGGATCACTTCTATTTCATTCTGCCCGGGTTTTAACCATTGGCCAAATTCAACTTGTAGCTTTTGCAATTGTTTGGGCGTATAACTGAGCGTGTCCAACCAAGTTTGATTGACCCGTACCATTATTTTGCCAGGCTTCGCAGTGTTTCCAGTTTGTTGATGAAAAGCCTGGAGTGCTTTCAAGGCTATGACTGTCGCCTGGGTAGAGCCAAATCCACCTCCATAGTCGCGGGAACTGCGCAAAAATTCAAGCAAGGCTTGGACCTCTGGGGTTTGTGCCTGCCCAGCTCTACACAAGGCCAAAGTAGCCCAGGCGGCGGTTTCTGTTTGTACATTCTTGCCATAACTCAAGCCAAAAGTGTTGTTTACCTTAAACGTTCCCGGTTTTTGCACCTGGAGTAGCTGTTTCAATTGCTGCTGCAAACGTTGAGTAGATTCAATGGCTTTGAGATTGGCATTGGCACAAAGCAACATGGACAACAAATACGGATCTTCGGCCAAAACATGCGCATGGGTTTGTTCAAATTCGACTAAATCTTGCTGCAACAATTCGGGGCGAAATTCACTTAGGGCATAAAGGGTGAAAAGATGGCCAAGTACATCTGGGGCATAATAGCCGCGATTGAACTTTTTTTGATGTACAAGCCAGTTCAGGTTTTTTTCAAACATCTTCATGTCTACGTCCGGGTAAACACTTCGCATGTCCCAAAACTGCAACAAACCATAAGCCGTCAAACGTTCACTGGCCGGGGCGTGACCAAATATGGAAAAGCCACCACCGTTCACTTCATAGCCAGTGAGTAGTTTGTACCCTTTGTCTAAATGTTCTTTGGCTTTTTTCTGAAAGGCGAAATCGACCCCACCAGTTTCATTGAGCAGCTTCAAGGCCATGATGGAAGGATAATTGGACGATGAAACTTGCTCAAAACAGCCATGCGGTTCCCGGATAATGGCGGCTAAGCCCTCTACCATTTCTTGGTAAATCATGGTGTAGGCATTAAAATTAGCAATCAAACTACCCTGGATAAAGCTGGACAAGGGAAATTGAAAAACCACATGGGCATGTTGGCTGGACTGGGCTATTTCGTGTTGAAAACCGTGCACATGCACCTCAATTGGTTTTTGCCAGGTTTCTACCCTGTTTTCGCTCCGCCACTGCATTGCGAGTGTAGTTGCAGTTTTAAGCCTTTTTACCAGGAGCGGAATTTTAAGCGTGGCAAATGAATCAGGTGGAATAGTGATGATTTGTTGCTCCTGATTTTTATCCAAAAGCTCAAATGCCTCGTTTAAAAAGGGGATATGCAGTTTGCCCGTAACTGCCACCTGGGTACGATTTTTTATTTTGGCATCAAGGATAAGGGTATCGCCGGACAAGACCAGGCTTGGCATTTGTACAGCAAATTCTACTGGTTTTTGCACCGAATAAGTAGCTTCTCCACGAATAAGCACGGCTTGCTGTGCAACACCTTCCAAAACAATACGGAATGTGCCCGTTTTATCCGTTTGATGAAACTTGAGGCTACCTTTTCCATTTTTCATGGATACTGTTGGTGCCCAATGGATGGTATTGCGGCGTTGGGTTTCGGTGAAAGCATCGGTATTGGGGAGATTGGCAAACAAACGATTGTATACCTGTTTTTTAAGGTATTCATCTGGCGACTCCCTGGGTTCGGCTTCCAATTCGATGTATAAATTGTTGCCTCGATAGATCGATATATTGCCCCCGATGAATAAATTGTCCCCTATTCCAGCCTTTAAATCTTGATTGGAATAACTGACTACAGACCCTGTTACCGATCTCAGCAAGGCCACAGAATACCCAGTCACCACGACTTCGTTTAACTCGCCAGTTAATTCGGATAAAGGATAAAAAGGCTGATCAAGAATAGGAAATTCCTTGACGTCTTCTGTAATCTTTGGTTCACTTATTTCATTTATTATTAGAGTCTTAAAGGCATTTCTAGGTTCCTTTGGCCAGTTAATCGTTGGTTTGGGGAACTGGAATACGGCCTGTTCGGCCCGAAAGCCTTTACTTTTGGCGACTACAATAAGATGATCATTTAAGGTCGATTCGGGGAGAATAAATTTGAAATGGCCCAGGGAATCAGGAGTTATTTGTTCTTGTCGCCCTTTGATCCAGACTTTACTTTTTGGGAAATGAATGCCTTTATGCCCAAGCTTCAAGCGCCCTTTTATTTCCACTATGTTGTTAAAAAGCACCAGAGAGGCGCTGTTTTTGGGGTCAATGGTCAATATTTCTTTCCAACTAAACTTGCGCCAGCCATGGGTCAGCATCACCAAGTCCAGTGCTTCAGGTACTTTGGGCTCATTGGGTTTGAAATAAAAAGCAGGCTCATCAATTTTTCCTTTTAGCTCCGCACTCAACAGCAGCCGGGAGAGGATATTGTCTTGCTTGTCGTCGGCCATGGTCCAGTGCAGGTCATTGACCACGGCCAGGGAAAAAATGCCATCCAGGGGCGTTCCCATTTCATCATGGGCTTCAATGTCGATTTCAACCGCGTCCAGGGGTAGATATTCCTTTTTGTGCGTGCTGATGTGCAATTTAGCCCGGCGGTGTCGATTCAAGAACACCAGTCTCTCCGCATAAGGGCGCCCAGCTTCATCCAAAACCAATACCTGTGCTATTCCGGTGGGCAGTTTGCCTACGGGCAATTTTAAACTGGTTTCGCCTGCCAAAAAAAACAGATTTTGCTGCCATACGATGCTGTCCTTGCTGCGCAGAACCAATTTGGCCCGGCCAGGGGTACGTTTCCAAATTGTAACTGTTAAAGAATCTTGATCCGCTAAACCTACCCGCAGCGCCAGCTCATCCTGACGGGGATCAGGAAGCAGGAAGCTATCTTTTTGCCCACCTATTTTAAGGTAGTATCGTTCTCCCAGGCGGGGGCGGAAACTGAAATGCCCCATACCCTTATGGTAACTTTCAAAACTCAGCAAAGCTTGACGTTGGTCATTGAACAAAGTGCCTTGGCCATCGATGGGATTGCCCAGCGTATCCATCATTTTGAAGGCTATCTTTTGCTGAAAACCAGCCACAAGGTCGCCTCCTTCCGGAAAAACACCCAGGATAACTTGCTCCTGCTGTACGGGAATGCTGCGGGCGATGGATTCATTTTGGCCTTCGTAGAGGAGTTTGACCTGGAGTAAACCATCAACATTGGGCAATTGAGTGGGCAACTGGAATACAATGGTCGCCTTGCCTTCCTGATCGGTCTGGGCTGAAATGGCTTCAAGGCTGGTGCTTCCTAGGATGGGGGTGGCTTTGATGTCAATGTTTTTAAGGGCCTGATTGTCGTTGCTGAGGGCTTCGAATTGGGCGATCACTCGTTCACCCGCTTGGTATTTGCTGCGATCGAGCTCCAGTTTGAGACGCAAGCGGGGTAGTACCGTTTTTTGCACCAGAATTTTTTTCTCATAAAAGGCATCCGGGCCAAAGTTGAACAGCCACTGAGTGCTAGCCCGTAAAGTGTAAACGCCGCCTGCCGTGTTGGCATTTATCGGGATGTAATTGGTCAGGTCAGTCGATTGAGTGTTTATATTGGTGGTATGAACAACTTGGCCCTGGGGATCGAGCAATTGTACTTGAACTCTGCTGCTTGCTGCACCCGAAGGGCGATTGTAATCGTCGGTTAGGTAGGCTCTAAACCAGATATTGTCGCCCGGCTCATAAATACTCTGATCCGTATGCAGGTACAATTTTTCAAAAGGCAGGATTTGCCGGTAATGCCGCAACAAATCGACTGCTTGATGTTGGGCAATTCCCAATGCGGGAAACAGCCAGCAACTCAGTAAAATGGGTAGGTATGCTTTCATAAACCAGTGTTTGGAAAACAGGATGCAACCCATTTGTAAAATGCACAAATGGGCTGCAAGTTTTTTCACCTGCAACCCATTTGTATTCCAAATATCAGTAAGTAGCTACACTATTTCTTCGCCAAAGCCTTGATCTTCTCTTCCAAATCCAGCTCATCACCCGGGTTGTAGCCCGTGTGCTCGTACACGATGTTCCCTTTTTGGTCAATCAAATAAGTCTGCGGAATGGTTTGAAAGTTAAGAGCGGTTTTTAATTGGTTGGCTGCATCACTGAGGAAAATGTAAGGCCAGCCTTTGGTGGTCACCATGGGTTTCACTTTGGGTAAATCACGTTGGGTATCGATGGTGACGGCTAAAAATTGCACGTCGTAGTTCTTTTTCCAATCGCCGTATACCTCGGTGATGGCGTCCATCTCCCGCTTGCAAGGGGCGCACCAGGTAGCCCAAAAACTCAGGATCGTGATCTTGCCCTTGCCTACATAACTTTTGATCTGCACACTCTTGCCACCCAGGGTTTTGACCGTGGCATCGGGCAATGTTTTGCTACTTTGCGCAGAGAGTACAATCGTCAAAAGCGTCGCGGCGGCGAACATCCCGTATTTCATCAATTTCATCCTATCTGATTTTAGTAAGTTTGACGCATAAAAATAGCGGCTTTTCAACCAATACTGCACGCTAAAGTAGTTGACCACATTAAATCCCTGATTAAGTCACCACTAAGACAATTCCAAATGAACCGCTTAAGTATTCCGTTCGGTGTAATATTGCTGTTTCTCGCGTTTTTGCCACTGCAAATCGTGGCGCAAGATAATCCTTCCTCCAATGGCGGACAAATTTCCGGCAGTCTACAGACCAATGCCAATTTTTTTATCCGCGATTCCCTCATTGGTGCCGCCAATACGCCCCAATACGACCGCCAACTTTACGGTGCCGAAGCTTGGCTCAACCTCAACTACAACAACTGGGGCTTCGATTTTGGTCTGCGTTTCGATGCTTTTAACAACTCGAACCTACTTAATCCGACCGATTCTTACTCAGGCCAGGGCATCGGGATGTGGTTCATCAAAAAACAGGTGGACAAGCTGGGCATTACAGCTGGCTACATTTACGACCAAATTGGCAGTGGCATCATTTTCCGCGCTTTTGAAGAACGCCCTTTGCTGATCGACAATGCGCTGATCGGCCTACGACTGGAGTACAGTCTGGGAGAAAACTGGAAAATCAAAGGGTTCACGGGCAAACAAAGGCAGCAATTCGACAGTTACCGTTCCACCATCAAAGGGGTGAACGTGGAGGGATTTGTCAGTTCAAATGACGAAAATACCTGGACATTGGCTCCCGGATTCGGCATCGTCAACCGCACTTTGGATGATCAATCCATGAATTCCCTAGTGTCGGTATTGAATACCTATGGCGCAGATTACGTCTTTGTGCCCAAATACAATACCTATGCGTTCACTGGCTACAATACCTTGAGCAAAGGTGCTTTCTCCTGGTATTTGGAGGGCGCTTACAAAACCCCCGACGCCCAAAACGACCCATTTGCTGAAACCATCATCAAAGGGGATACCATCACTGGCGATCGCTTTATCCAAAAGGCGGGAACGGTTTTTTACACGAACTTGAGTTACGCTGGGGATAAATTTGGCCTCAGTCTGGAGGGCAAACATACCCAGAACTTCTCCTGGCGCACCCGCCCACAGGAGCAGGCGAACCGGGGCACGCTGAATTTCATCCCCCCAATGGCTCGCTCGAACACCTATCGCCTTACTTCTCGTTACAATGCGGCTACCCAGGAGTTGGGGGAATTGTCCTTTCAGGCGGATTTGCGCTATGCCCCCAGCAAAAAACTGAGCTTTAATGTGAATGTGTCCAACATTCAAAACCTGGAGGATGAGTTGCTGTATCGGGAGATTTATGCAGAAATGACCTTAAAAATCAAACGCAACACCACCATCATCGCCGGGGTACAACGCCAGGAGTACAACCAGGAGGTTTTTGAAGTGAAACCCAATGTACCGCTGGTGCGAACCATCACGCCGTTTTTTGAGTACCAATACAAATTCACCCCGCGCAAATTGCTGCGCATTGAAGCACAGTACATGTTCATGCAAGAAGATCCGAGTGTGGAATTGGGTGCCGATTTTGGCTCTTGGGCTTGGATACAAGCGGAATATACGCTGGCACCGCATTGGACTTTTGCTGCCGCTAATATGTTTAATGCCGTACCTGGAGTAGCTAGCCCGGTGGAAAATGGCAAACGTAAAGCCCTGTACTACCCGCGTTTCGACGTGTTTTACACCATCAAATCAAACCGTTTTTCATTGAGTTACATCAAACAAGTGGAAGGAGTGGTGTGCACAGGTGGGATATGCCGTTTGGAGCCGGCATTTAGTGGGTTTCGTTTTGCGGTGACCAGCACGTTTTAAAAGTTTAGGAGTTTAGGAGTTGAGAAGTTTAGGCAAGTTAGCGTCTAAATCGCTGCGGCAGCCTCAACTTCTCAACCCCTCAACTTCTCAACTCTTCACCTATTTCGGTCCGTCGATATTTGAAGCAGACTGCTGCTGAGCTTTGTTGTCAGCTTCACGTATTCCTTCCTTCAATTCAGACTCAATAGTAGATTTGGCAGCGTTGAATTCACGGATACCTTTGCCGATGCCGCGCATCAGTTCTGGAATTTTTCTACCACCAAACAAAAGCAGGATCGCGAAGAAAATCAAAAGGACTTCCGATCCGCCAAGCGCAAACAACAACATCATTGTTCCCATGACGATCTTTTTTTTTGAATGATCTATGGGTTCTCTTTCGAAAACCCTTGATAAGCACCCACTAGGAATGCTCTAATGTTAGACAGCCCACAATGTACGAAGGTTTAAGCAGTAACGCCAGAAAAAATACGGCGAAACGGGCAGAACTTTGACGTAAAGCGGGCAAATTTTAAGTACTTATTTTTTTAGCCCAATTTCACGCAATCTTTCATCCAGGTACTCCCCTGCCGTAATTGGCTCGTAATGAAGCGGATTGTCGGGGGTGACACAGGAGGGCAAACAGCTCAAATCCATGTCGCTTACTGGATGCAAGAAGAAAGGAATCGACAAACGGGGCAAGTGCCACTCTTCTCGTGGAGGATTCACCACCCGGTGCGTCGTTGACTTCAAGTAATTGTTGGTTAATCGCTGCAACATGTCGCCAACATTGATCACAATTTCGTCCTCCTCGGGCACAATGGCCATCCATTTTTCCTCCTTGTTCAGCAGTTCCAAACCGCCCGCAGAAGCCCCAACCAACAGCGTGATCAGGTTGATGTCTTCGTGTTGCTCGGCGCGGATGGCCGAAGCGGGCTCATGAGTAATGGGCGGATAAAAAATAGAACGCAAGATGCTATTGCCGTAAGTGATCTGCGATTCAAAATAGGCTTCGCCCAGGTCAAGGTGAATGGCGATGGCTTTCAACAACTGTGCCCCCGTGCTTTCAAAAGCGCGGTACAATTGAAAACCCAGCGCAGCAAAAGCGGGTTCTTCCGTGGTTTGTACGTTATCTGGATATTTCGCTTTGGCCGGATGACCAGCGGGCACTTCCTGACCAATTTGAAAAAACTCTTTCAAGTCGGCTACTTGAGACTGTTTGGCGTGTTCTTTCCCAAAAGAAGTATACCCTCGTTGTCCGGCCATGCCGGGTACCTCGTACTTTTTTTTGGTCTCTTCTGGCAAAGCAAAAAAACGTTTGGAAGCGGCGTAAAAATCGTCAATCAAACTTTTGGGGATACCGTGATTGACAACCCCCACAAAGCCAATGTTGTGAAAGGCATCGCCCAGCTCTTGTACAAAAGCCGTACGTTCTGCCGCAGAACCATTGACAAACTTGGAAAGGTCAACTAATGGAATTGCGCGTTTCATATTGGTTTGGATTATAGTTTAGGCTTGTAACGAGCCCGTTTCAAAATCGTTTGGCTATCCGTCAAACGGAATAGTTCTTTCAATGGAGTATCTGGATTTTGTTCCATGTAAGCTTTGATGATCTGCCAACCCAGCCAATCGCCCGTGCGCCCAGGCGCTTCGGCAGGCATCCCCGGAGAGTTGGGGCTATACTCCACAAATTTGCGAATCTTTTGCCATTCGGTGTTGTACAGCAGGTTTTGTTGCAAAAAATAAGCCCAAATGTTGTTCTCGTTTTCGTTCAACCATTTCCACTGACTGGTCGATACCTCCATCTTGGCCGTATCAGCCGTGAACGGCAACAAATGATCGAGTAGATACATTTTTTTGCCATTGTGGATCACGTGATCGAGCAGAGTTTCACCCGCAGGGGCAGCCCCCACAATGTCGGTTACCAATGGCCAGAGGGTTTTGACCGCAATGTGTTCTTTGTTAAAAGTACGGGTGAAATACTGAGAAAAATTGGGGTTGTCGGGATTG
>JAIYAV010000129.1 GCA_027488855.1 Saprospiraceae bacterium | reverse complement strand
TAAGTTGGCGAGTAAGGCCGTTTCTTGCAAATCCAACTTGAGACCCAAACCCAGCGCGACGATACTGATCACGGTATCACCCGCACCACAGACATCGGCCACGGCGCGGGGTTCGGTAGGGATGATGCTGCCTTTTCTGGCTGTTTTCAGAAACAATCCTTTTTCTGATAAAGTAATCAATGTATGCTTATTGCCCAATTGGGCCTTAATATAGGTCGCGGCGGCTTGCAGGGACGCCAGATTGGTCTGCACAGGTTGGGGCGACTGGGCGCGAATTTCCTTGAGGTTGGGTTTGAACAGGGTGATTTGTTTGTAGGCCCAAAAATTGTTGAACTTGGGGTCGACAGCGGTGGGAATGCCGCGCCGGATGGATTCCAAAATGACTTCCCGAATGATTTTTGGTATCAATATGCCCTTGTTGTAGTCCTGAAACAGGATCACGTGGATTTCCTGGGTATCCAATACCTGCTCAATGACTGCTAGCAATTGCTCCGCTTCAGCATCGTTTAGGTCGTGGGTGTCTTCCTGATCCAGGCGCAGTAGGTGTTGAGCGCCCGCCATGACTCGAGTTTTGACCGTAGTACGCCTCGCTTTGGAAAGTATAATGGATTGATTGCTCATGCCGTACTCGGGCAACAATTGACGAAAAACCTGCCCATCCTCATCGTCGCCTACCACGCTGCACAAAATGGGGGTGGCACCCATGGCCCGCACGTTCAGCGCCACATTGGCTGCACCACCCAAACGCAGGTCTTCTCCTTCCAAATTGACTACTGGGACGGGAGCCTCGGGGGAAATGCGGGTTACATTGCCGCGCAAATAGCGGTCGATCATTACATCACCAACGATGAGGACATTAACTTGATTGAAAGCATCAAAATTGAGCATGCGCCATTTTATTATTTGGGGGAGTAAAAGTAAAGAGGATATTTTGAAATGCGTAAAAGAACTGGATTGAACCGATCAATCTTTGGTGGTCCTTTTTAATCTAGCCATGATTTTTAGGGTTGCGCCTTGATTTTCCTGCAAGTATTGTCGCACCGCCGTAGAGGCTTTTGATCTAAAAGTTGTGTCCTTTAATTGGCTAAAAACTTGATTGAGTTCCTGCTGTTCTCGCACGACAAAGGCCCCACCCGTGGTCACATTCACCACCGCCTCTTCAAATTTCTGGTGCTTCGGCCCAAAAACAACTGGTAAGCCAAAGGCCATGGGTTCCAGGGTATTGTGAATGCCCGTTCCAAAACCACCACCGATGTAAGCAATCGTCGCATAGCGGTACAAGGCCGAGAGCATGCCGATGTTGTCGATGATCAAGACGGTATGATTCTGATGTTTTTCAGCATGAAATTGGGAATACCGAATGCACTGTGCGCCAAATTTTTGTTCAATTTGCTCCAAGTGGCTGGCTCCGATTTCGTGGGGGGCAATAATCAATTTCCAGCCCTCTCGCAATTCCTGATTTTCCCATAAACCCGCCAACAATGCCTCGTCAGGCCCCCAAGTACTACCTGACATCAAAATGGAGCTACCCTGGGCAAAGGATTCCACTAAGGGAAATGTTTTTGCTTCGGCAGCAATTTGGAGTACCCGGTCAATGCGGGGATCACCAGCTAGGGTGTATTGTCGGATTTGGTTTTTTTCCAACAGCTCAACGGAACTTTGATTTTGTACAAAAAAATGCTCAAAACCCCGCAAAATTTGCAAATACCAGCGGCCCCAGGGCTGGAAAAAGGGCTGCTGGGGCCGAAATAAGGCAGCGATCAACCAGACTGGAGTTTTATGTTTGTGCAAAGCGTTTAAAAAATTGTACCAAAACTCGTATTTGACAAAAATGGCCAGATTTGGCTGTACGATGGTCAAAAATTTCCGGGCATTACCAGGCAAATCTGCGGGCAAGTAACAAATCAGATCAGCGTGTGGGTAGTTTTTACGGATTTCATAACCCGAGGGGGAGAAGAAGGTCAACAGGATGAACACTTCGGGATGTTGCTGTTTGATGGCTTCCATCAGGGGGCGGCCTTGTTCAAATTCACCGAGGGAGGCGCTGTGTACCCAAATGAGACTTTGGCTTGGCTTTCTTTTGGAGGAGAGCTCGGCACTCAATTTTTCGCTCCAATTTTTTCGACCGTTCCACCACAGTTTTGCTTTGGGGTGAAAGAAGACGGCGAGGCGGATGAAGAGCAGGTATAGGTAGATTCCAAGGGTGTACAAAATGGACATTTTAAGCGCTATGTTAGATTAAATAGGTTAACATCCTGAATTCACAAAAGCGACATTTCTTTATCACAAAGAAAAAAAAGAGGACACAGAGTACACAAAGCGAAGCGTTGTCTACGTCTGACTTTGTGTCCTCTGTGCTTCTTTGTGCTTTCTTTGTGAAAATTATGTCGCTTTGGAATTATTTTGAAAATTCGGGATGACTTAGGTCGGTGAAAATATGTCGCTATGCGATTCCATATTAGTAGTAGATGTCCTCCGCTTTATCAGCGTAGAAAGGGAGAATCCAGCCCACACGAATGCCCATTAACACATCGATGCGCTTTTTCCCATCCTTGCCTTGCGTTGCAAAATCAAAACTGCGCCGCGATTGCGTAAAGCCCTGCATGAACTCAAACCCTGCCATAAAGTTACTACGCCGATCCTTGCTCATGGCCTGGTAGCCAAAATACTGTTGCAGCGCCAGGCCATTGCTGAGGCGGTCGTAACCTTTTTTGTAAGTGTCGGTTAGTTGTACAACCGAGCGCTGGGGGTCGTCTTGAATACGAATTTTGTGCTGGAGCATACCAATACCAAAATTGAAGCGCCAGCCCGCCCGGGAGGATTGCGCGGCATTGACCGGGAAGACCCGCCCTGCGGTGAGGCCCACATAAAACCCACGTTCGCGCATGGGAATATCGGCTACCTCGCGGTCGTTGCCAATGATGTGACCTTCTTTGGTGCGCAGACCTACGAGAGGATCTTCTTTGACCTGATTGCCAAAAATATACTGTGCATCTACCCCAAGTACCCAGTTTTTGGGCCCCCATTGCCAATCGATGCCTCCCCCAGCAATGAAATTGGTTCCAAAACGTTCTTTTAAAGTTCCAGCAGGTAGTTGCGCACCATAGGTGAATTTACTCAAAATCACGCCCTTGGGCTCATTTTTGGAAACTTGAGCGGAAAGCTGGATGGTATAGACCAAAGCAAGGATAAGCAAAAATACTCCTCTTCTCATGTAGGATAGGGCTTTTAATGCCTCAAAACTAAGCTTTTCCCCTCGGCTTGTAAAAAACTTTTAGGTAAAGCAGCCGTCGAAGTTTATCTTTAGGGCTATAATTAAAAAACCAGCTGTAAAAAATTGTCCAGTGAAAAGAATCCTCATTACCGGCGCAGCCGGATTTTTGGGATCGCACCTCAGCGATCGGTTTATCAAAGAAGGTTATCAGGTCGTAGGCATGGATAACCTCCTGACGGGAAACATCCAAAACATTGAACACCTGTTTCCCCTTAAGGAATTCGAGTATTATCACCACGACATCACCAAGTTCATACATGTCCCCGGTAAACTTGATTACATCCTGCATTTTGCCTCACCAGCCAGCCCGATTGATTACCTGAAAATGCCCATTCAAACCTTGAAAGTTGGGGCTTTGGGGACGCACAATTTGCTGGGGCTGGCACGTGAGAAAAAAGCACGGATTCTGGTCGCTTCAACTTCTGAGGTGTACGGCGACCCTCTGGAGCATCCACAATCTGAGGAGTATTGGGGCAACGTGAACCCGATTGGGCCACGTGGGGTTTATGACGAAGCCAAGCGTTTTTTGGAAGCCATTACGATGGCGTATCATACATTTCATCAGGTAGATACCCGGATTATCAGAATTTTTAATACTTATGGCCCTCGGATGCGGGTAGAAGATGGCCGGGTATTGCCAGCATTTTTTTCACAAGCCATTCGTGGAGAAGGGCTCACCGTGTTTGGAGATGGCTCTCAGACCCGTTCCTTCTGTTATGTTGACGATTTGGTTGAAGGTATTTACCGCTTGCTTTTGAGCGATTACAACCAGCCAGTCAATATCGGCAATCCTGACGAGTGTACCATCTTGCAGTTCGCACAAGAAATTCTGGATTTGGTGGGGAACCCCAAAGCCTACATTGATTAACGCCCCTTACCAGTAGATGACCCCAAAGTACGTCAGCCAGACATCACCAAAGCGAGAAACATTCTCGGCTGGGAGCCAAAGGTGCCGCGTGCCGAAGGTTTGCAGCGTACTTTTGATTATTTTAAAACTGTTGTAGAACCGGGTTAAGGTTCCAAAGTTCCAGGATTCCAAAGTTCCAACTGGCACTTCGGCTTCACTTCGGCTATGCTCAGTGACCATCTCAGTGACCAGTTGGAACTCCGGAACCTTGGAACTTTGGAACTCAGGAACCCTGGAACCCTTATCGCTATGTCCTATACACAAAACATCCTCATTACTGGTGGTGCCGGATTCATCGGTACCCATCTGGTGAAAAGAATGGTCAAGCAATACCCGCAGTACCGTATTGTTAACCTCGATTTGCTGACTTATGCAGGCAATCTGAGCAACTTGACCGACGTAGAAAATGCACCCAATTACGTGTTTTGTAAGGGTGACATTCGCGACAATGATTTGCTCAAGGAATTGTTTGCTACTTATGCATTCGATGGGGTGATTCACCTAGCGGCTGAGTCCCACGTAGACCGTTCGATCAGCAATCCAATGGCGTTTGTTGAGACGAATATTTTGGGTACGCTCAATTTGTTGAACGTCGCCAAAGCCAGTTGGGTCAACCCAACCCATCAACGTTTTTACCACATTTCTACCGATGAAGTATACGGTTCATTGGGGGAAACGGGCCTTTTTACAGAGCAAACCCCTTATGATCCCCGCTCGCCTTATTCTGCTTCCAAGGCGGGATCAGATATGTTGGTGCGGGCTTATCACCATACTTTTGGCTTACCTGTGGTAGTGTCCAATTGTTCCAACAATTACGGACCCTATCAGTTTCCTGAGAAGTTGATTCCGCTGATCATCAACAACATCTGCAACAACAAAACCCTGCCAGTGTACGGCGATGGTTTGTATACGAGGGATTGGTTGTGGGTGGAGGATCATGCGGCTGCCATTGATTTGATTTACCACCAAGGGAAAAATGGGGAGACCTACAACATCGGGGGCAACAACGAACGCCGCAACATCGATCTGGTTCATTATCTCTGTGATGTGATGGATGAGTTGTTGGGCCGTAGCGAGGGAACTTCCCGGCAGTTGATCACTTTTGTGAAAGACCGCCCCGGGCACGACCGACGTTACGCGATTGATGCGACCAAATTGAAAAATGAGCTCAATTGGGAGCCGCAGGTCAATCCAGAGGATGGGCTAAAAATGACCGCTCAATGGTACCTAGAGCATAGTGATTGGTTGGAAGCAGTTACTTCTGGTGCTTATCAACAATATTACGAAAGCCATTATTGACGGCTTCTAAGGTGGCCCTTCGGTGTCTTAGGTTTCTTAGGTGGTGAAAAAAACGTGTTCTTCACCACCTAAGAAACCTAAGGCACGATAGGATCACCTCAGGGTTATATTAAAGTTCTTTTGAGTAAAAGGAATCGCAGCCGCTATGCCCTGTGTTGCCTACTTGGCCACACAGTTTTTCAAAATCCATTTTGAGGTACAAAGCTTTCGCTTCCGTCATTCTTTCGAGTGTTTCGAGGTAGCAAGTCTTGTAACCCAGGTTTCTAGCGATATTGAGTAGGTGATCTACCATTTCCTGCCCCATTCCACGACCGCGTACACTGGGTACGAAATACATTTTTTTTAGCTCACATGTTGCAGGATCTCCACCGACTAAAGGGCCAATGCCACCGCCACCCAATACCTGGTTGTGGGCATTGCTCAATACAAAATATGCACATCCTTCTGCCTGATAATAGTTGTACATCTGATCGACCTCGGGATCGTTGATGGAAAAACCATCCCCAACTGCACCGTAAGCAGTCATTACTTCCCGGATGATTTTGGCCATGGGCTCATTGTCGCCGGACTCGATTGGCCGAATAATAAGTGTGTCGTTTTGCATGGTGTTTGTAATGCTTTGGACGAAAATTAGGATTTTTACATACAACCTATGATTATTTCCCAGGTTTTTTGTAGACTTATTGTCTGATACCAACCCATTTCACATGAAGAGCGTTTCTTACGGCATTGCCATTTTTAGCTTTTTTTTACTTGCCCGACTATCGGCCCAGGAAAAAAGTACCCAGACTGATTTCCGTTACGGGAAGTATTTGAATGTAGCAGCTTTGCTGGACTATCAAAGTAGCCGGGATTTTGGGGTTTCCCCTCTGGTTTATCGTGGATTTCACTACGGGGGAATGGTGGAGCTGGGCTTTGAAGGCCCACGTTGGGACATCTCTGTGGATGGTGGTCTTGGGGTGGGGGAGAGCAGTGTGTCCAAAGTAGCAACCTTTAATTCTGAATCAACCGTCTTTTATTACAATGCGCGCGTTTTGCGCAAATTTTGGGATAAAGAGGATGGGAAATTCGATTTCCGTGCAGGATTACATCTAGGCGGCTACTCGGCCCAACGGGTTACTCCAGCGTTTTTGAATGCTGCTTTGGTATGGGAAAGCATCAATACCTTATTTGCAACTGGCAAATTCAACTGGAGGATCCGCCATGAGCAGTCGGCGGGTAAATTTTTGTTCATTCGCCAGCGACAAGGGCTGCGGCACATGAAGTTGAGCACTCAACTCAGTTTACCATTGCTGAATTCCGTTTGGCGACCCGATTATGCCTATATCGACGACTTTTCGGACGGAGATGCTGATGTTTTTGCCAATAATAAACTGAATTTTGGAGGATTACGCTTGCAATGGCGTTCTGATGCCTATTATTATTTGTTGAATGGCAATGCCTTACGCCTGACGTACCTCTGGGACGCTCAGCGCAGTGCCAATGCAATCAATCGCCTGGAATTGGGCCACCATCAAATGGTGTTGGGAATAATGATTCGACTCAATTAATTTAATGATCATGAAATTTAGAACGATCTTTAGTTGCACAGCCTTGTTGTTGCTGTTTTCCTGCGAAACCTTGATTTTTGAGCAGGAAGTGGCCGACAATCCTCGGGAAAATTTTGAGTATTTGTGGCAACAATGCAACGATAAATATTCCTTTTTTGCGTATAAAAACATTGACTGGTCGGCAATCCGCAGCAAATATGAGCCACAAATCAAGGACAAAATGACCAGTGATGAGTTGTTCAAAGTTATGTTTGCCATGTTGAATGAACTAAAGGATGGGCACGTCAATTTGATTTCCCCTTTTCGACGGTCGCGTTTTGACTTTGACTTGCTTGGCCCTGAAAACATTGATATTCGGGTGGTGCGTGAGCATTACCTCAAGAGCGACTACATCATCACTGGGCCATTTGAGCACAATGTGGTAGGTGTGGATAAAAAAGTAGCCTATATACGTTATGATTCCTTTGAAGGGACGGTTTCCCCTGCTCATGTCAATTTCCTCTTGAGCTATTACCGGAATATGTCCGGCTTGATTTTTGACATCCGTCAAAACGGGGGTGGTAGCGCTGCCAATGTCTTTAAAATCCTGAACCAAATCGTATCGAAAAAAACCTTGTTGTACAATTCTTACCTCAAGTCAGGCCCAGGGCCTGAGGATTTTGAGGGGCCTCAGGCGGCTTATGCTGATCCCAATGAAGACCGCTTCAAATTCAATAAAAAGATTGCGGTATTAATTGACCGGGGCACATTTAGTGCTGCTTCCTTCTTTGCATTGGCTGCTAGAGAAGTGGACAACATCGTATTGATCGGTGATCGTACCGGTGGTGGCTTGGGCATTCCCAATGGTGGACAATTGCCCAATGGTTGGACTTATCGCTTTTCCATTTCCCGAACACTCAGCCCTGCTGGTGAAAATTTTGAAAATGGCGTACCGCCCGACATTCAGGTTGTGCTCACTAAAGCTGACCGTGATCGGGGGGTAGATACCGTAATTGAACGCGCCATTCAGGAGCTTAAATGAGCTATCTGATCAAAAATATTTGAAATTGTGCTGGTATTCAATTTTTTGCAGTGAATGGTAAATGAGGCTGATCACGTTGTTGACATCTTCCTTGTGGGCCATTTCAACCGTGGTATGCATGTACCGCAAGGGTAGGGAAATCAAGGCAGAGGGTACTCCACCGTTGGAATAAGCAAATGCATCGGTATCGGTACCGGTACGTCGAGAGGCTGCTTCCCGTTGGAACGGAATTTCATTGGCAGTAGCCGCGTCGATGATCAGCGCAAGTAATTTATTGTGTACGGCCGGAGCATAAGTAACCGAAGGCCCACCGCCACATTTTACGTCGCCAAATTTTTTCTTGCTGATCAGCGGTGTATTGGTATCATGGGTCACATCGGTGATGATGGCCACCTGCGGTTTGATGCTTTGGGCAATCATTTCTGCGCCCCGCAGGCCTACTTCTTCCTGCACCGAGTTGACAATGTACAGGCTATATGGGAGTTCAATTTTGTTTTCGTGCAGCAAGCGGGCTACCTCGGCGATACAAAAACCTCCAATGCGGTTATCCAAGGCTCGGCCTACGTAATAGCGATCATTTAGGGTGATGACCTCGTCTTCATACACCAGTACACAACCAACGTGGATGCCCATTTCCAGCACTTCTTCTTTGTTTTTGGCACCTACGTCAATGAAGATGTTGTCTACTTTTGGTGCCAGGTTGTTTTCCTCCCCATTGCGGGTATGGATCGCTGGCCAACCAAAAATCCCTTTGACAATCCCATTTGCAGTATGGATGTTGACTCGTTTGGACGGAGCAATCATTTGATCGGAGCCCCCGTTGCGGACAACGTGTAAAAACCCATCATCCGTAATGAAATTGACAAACCAGGATATTTCATCGGCATGTCCTTCGATGACTACCTTGAAATCCTTGCCTGGATTGATGATGCCATAAGCCGTACCATAGTTGTCCAGTCCTGTTTCGTGGACAAATGGGCGAATGTATTCTAACCAGAGTTTTTGCCCGGCTGACTCAAACCCGGTCGGAGAGGCATTATTGAGATACTGAAACAAGAATTGTTCAGATTGAGCTGTAATTACCGACATAATAAATTGGTTGGTACTAAACTAACGGATAAATATAAAAATTATCCGCTGTAGACCTAGTTCGTTAACAGAATTATATTTTTAGTTTTCCCATTGGGCACTCCATTGTTTAGGATCTTGGCGCCAAAGTCTTAGCGTTTCTTGATCCACTGAACTTACGTAGGCTGATTCCACAGCTACTTGGGTCATTGTGCTGTAATTGCTCAAGGTCTCCAGTGGGCAATCAGCCTGTTGGAACGAGGTTTTGGCCGCATCAAATTCATAAGAAAAAATAGCCAGCACACCAACCACGGTAGCACCTTCGCTGCGCAATGCTTCAACTGCCTGTAAGCTACTTCCCCCGGTAGAGATCAAATCCTCGATCACTAAAACTTTCTGGCCGCGTTTAAGTTCACCTTCAATAAGGTTTTGTCTGCCATGTTCCTTGGCCTTGGCCCGCACGTACACGAAGGGCAATTTTAAACGATCTGCCAATAGGGCGCCATGTGGAATGCCCGCAGTAGCGACTCCAGCCACCAAGTCAAACGGCTGGAAAAGTTTGCTTTTTTCTACCAGACCTTCCACCACCATGTCTCGGATTACCGGGTAAGATAGGAGGGTGCGGTTGTCGCAATATATGGGAGACTTGAGTCCTGAAGCCCAGGTGAAAGGGTTTTGAGGACTTAACTTTATTGCCTTAATTTGCAATAAGTTTTTGGCTACTTCGGTGGCAAAATTCATTTCCAAACGGACTTTGGTTTTTAGTCGACAAAATAAAGACACAAATGTACAAAATCTACATTAACGACATTCCATTCATTTTATCCGCAGATTTATCCCTCGCTCAACAGGTTCCTGGTGATAAAACCCAGATTGTGGCGCGCTACAATGGTTCGCCCAAAATTTTCCTGAATTATGCAGACATGTTGGAAAAAGGCCGTCAATTGGACTCCATCACCATCTTTTCAGAAGATTTGGAGCAATTGTGGGGCGATTTCTGTTCCAATTTCAAATTGATTGAAGCAGCCGGAGGTTGTGTATTCAATGCTCAAGATGAATTGTTGGTGATTTATCGGCGTGGTTCCTGGGATTTGCCCAAAGGGAAAATTGATCCAGGGGAAACGCCTGAGCAAGCTGCCGTGCGAGAGGTAGAAGAGGAAACGGGTATTGGGGAAATTTCATTAGGGAAATTTCTCGGGCATACTTATCATACTTATCGGGACCCGAAAGAAAGGCGGATTCTCAAACGTACGTATTGGTACCGGATGCAAACGCCCCAAAAAGATTTGACGCCTCAAACTGAAGAAGACATTGAGGTGGCGGAATGGGTGCTTCCTGGGCCTTTTTTGGCCCAGTCGGAATTGGAAATCTACCAAAGCATTCAGGAAGTAATCGAGAAGGTGAAATAAAAAAACGAAGGGCTGCCAGATGATGGCAGCCCTTCGCTCTTATTATTTCGTGGAAATATAGCCCCCACGATCATGAGATCACGGGGGCTGTCAAATTATTCAACAATAATCATCTTCTTGGTAGCAGTGAAATCGTCAGCTTCCAGAGTGTAGTACAACACACCAGTAGCATTCAAATCGCCAGCTTTCAAAGTGATTTGGTTGAAACCTTTA
>JAIYAV010000158.1 GCA_027488855.1 Saprospiraceae bacterium | reverse complement strand
TGAAGTGGCCTCTTCTGATTACCATCGTAATTTATGATTTCGCAACCACAAATTACTCGACCGATTCTCTTTTGCCAAATCCTTAAATTTCTGCTAACAGAAATTTAAACATACTCTTACCAACCCTTTAAATGTCCAAAATGGTACTGTCTGTGTTGTTCGCCGCGGTAGCTGGCACGACGACTATGACTTCTGCCGCTCTTCGGAGCGCGGCTTCGACGTCTCCCCATCGACCTGCGGCTACGATTTGGGTTTCCGGGTGGCCTTGGTTCCCCCTCCAGGCAGTTGGATCGCTCATTCAACCAGCTCTTGAGCAAAAAAACGGGCAGGGGCAGCCCGCAAAAGGTAGGCAACTTGCCCAACTGATAGTGACAACGAATGGAGTGGAGCGAGGTGAGGAGGCGCTGGAAGGGTGGCAAGTAAAGGCCTTAAAACTGGCGCAAGCCACACAAAATAGTGCGAAATGAATAGACCGCCTCTGAAGCCAAACCCGCTTGGTTCTGGTTTTTACGCAACGGAAGCCCCGCTAGGGGCGCAACATGGGTAGCACTGGTGATGCCCGGGATTTCCCGAGTCCCGTAGGGACGAAATGTGGGTATTGTGCCTCGAAGATACCCACATTTCGTCCCTACGGGACTCGGGAAACCATCGGGCCGTTGGTTTTCTACCCATATTGCGCCCCTAGCGGGGCTCCCGTTGCTCGTAAAATCGAAACCAATCAACCCTGCCTTCGTAAGCTCTAAAACCCTTCTTTTCTACTGATTATCAAAATTTTAAGCATACGTAAAATATACTCCCCTTCCAGGGGTCGGGGGTTCGTAGGCCACAGTAAAATGCTCAATATCAACAGCTAATCAATTGTTTTTAAATCGTTTACCAATCGGAGCCCTTCCAGGTGCCAGGGGTTCCTAGGCCCCAAGCACGATCCTAAATTCAATCAACAAACTTTTGGGAAAACCTTAACCATCCCTCCCTAAACCACTCCCCCAAAAAATACGTTTATTTAAAATTGTCAAAAGCAAGCATAATTGCTAAAATCCCTCCAAGTGGGGGATTTCTTATTTATCTTAGTTGCGTTAGTTTTACCAGGAGAGTTGAGAAGTTGAGAAGTTGAGGAGTTGAGGCTACCGCGAGCGATTTTGACAATGTTCTTGTCTAAGTTACTCGCGGTAGCCTCAACTCCTCAACCTCTCAACTCCTCAACCTTTTTCAAAAAAAAGCGACACATGAACACCAAAAAAAGTGTATTTTTTACTGCTCTATGTTTTCCGATAGTGCTTTTGTTGTGCAGCAACGATGTAAACAAGGCACCCGTCGATGATCGTTACGATCGGATTTTGCATACCGTTGGTCAGTTATTACAACAAGGGCATTACAGTCCCCAGGCGCTCAACGACCAATTTTCTGACAAAATTTACAAAACTTACCTGAAGGAGCTGGACCCTGAAAAAGTCATCTTCTTACAATCCGACCTGAAAGAATTCAGCAAGTACAATACCTTGATCGATGACGAAATCCGTCAGACTCCGGTTGAGTTTTTTTACAAAGTCAACGAACGCTACAAACAGCGGCTCAATGAAATCAAGACCAATTTGCCCAATCTGGCTAAAAAAGCCTTTGATTTTACCGAAGACGACAGCATCGTAACCGATTACGACAAAAGGGCTTTTGCCAACAATGCCAAAGCTCAACAGGAGCAGTGGCAGAAAAAGCTGAAATTCATGGCGCTGGAAAAATTCATCGACCTACAAGATCAAAGGGACAAAGCTACCGCTGAAACACCCAAGGAAACCGATGCTGCCCTTGAGATTCAGGCCCGTGAATTTGCCAAAACCACCCTGGACAAATCCCTCGATCGCCTGATCAATAAAACCAGCGACGACGATCGCTTCAGCATGTTTGTCACCACCATCACCAATACGATGGATCCCCATACCGACTTTTTTATGCCCGTAGAAAAAAGAAGTTGGGACGAACGCCTTACGGGTAAATTTTATGGCATCGGAGCCACGATTGGGCAAGAAAATGGCTACCTCCAGATTGCGAGCGTATCCCAAGGCGGTCCCGCCTGGAAAACGACCGAAGTCAACGACGGCGACCTCATCCTCAAAATTGGCGAAGGAGACAAAGCTCCAGTGGACGTAATGGGTTATGACATTCCCGATGGCGTCAAACTGATTCGGGGCGACAAAGGCACTACCGTGAAGCTCACCCTCAAAAAAGTAGACGGTACCATCAAAGTGGTGTCCATCGTGCGGGAAGAGCTGAAACTGGAGGAAACTTTTGCCAAAGCTTGCACCATCAAAGACGGCAATCAAAAAACGGGCTACATCTACCTGCCCAAGTTTTATACCCCGATGGGTGACGAAGGTGGCCGCAGTTGCGCTGCCGATGTCGCTAAAGAAGTGATGAAACTCCAGGCTGAAAACGTGGATGGCATCATCATCGACCTGCGCGACAATGGTGGTGGTAGCTTGTCCGAAGTGGTAGATATGGTTGGTTTGTTCATTCCTGACGGCCCCGTGGTACAAGTGAAAAACGGCGATGGCCGTGCTTCCTTCTTGCCCGATGAAGACAACGGAAAGGTATTGTACAGCGGCCCACTGGTGGTGATGGTCAACGAATTCAGCGCTTCGGCTTCTGAAATTTTCGCCGCAGCCATCCAGGATTACCAGCGGGGGATCATTGTAGGCAGTACATCCACCTATGGCAAGGGGACAGTGCAACGCCCCATCCCATTGAGCCGCCTGACCAGAGATGAAAACACCGATTTGGGCACCGTACACCTGACCATCCAGAAATACTACCGCGTGAATGGTGCTTCGACGCAGTTGAAAGGGGTAGTGCCAGATTTGGTGTTGCCAGGTTACTACGAGTCTTACAAATTCAGAGAGAAAGACAATGAGACTGCCCTCGCCTGGGACGAAATCAAAAAATTAAGCTACAAGCCCTGGGCCAAAACCCCAAATATGGATGTGCTGCGCCAACGTTTCCACAATCGCATCGACAGCACGGGCTTGGTTCAAAAGGTGCAACAGAATTCCGCCTGGTTGTCGGCCCAGCAGGATGCAGCCCTGGATTTGAACCTGAATAAGTACAAGGAAAAAGAAAAAGCGGTCAATGCCAAAGCCAAGCAGGCCCGCGAATTGTTCGTGATGAGCAAAGAAATGGACGTGGCCCGAGTTGGGGAAGACCCCAGCGCTTCGGCAAGCAGCGCGACTTTCAACACCCGTTGGGTGAATTTCCTAAAAAAAGACCGCTACTTGTATGAAGCAACCAAGGTAGTGGGGGATGTGGTGGAATTGACGGGTGGGAAATCGCCGTTGACGATGAAGAATGATTGATAGGCAATAGCCGAATAAAAAATAGACTACTTGTACTGACTGTTTCTTCCGTTTTGCTATCCTTTCGCTTTGGTTGAATAGTGAGGATGGTAAAACGGATGAAACGGACTAAACGGATTGGAACGGACTTTGACTCGCCTGCGGCTCGTCTCTATCCGCCGCAGGCGGAAAAAAATCCGTTTTCATCCGTTCAGTCCGTTTCATCCGTTTTTCTATCCTGTCGCTTTGGTTGAATTTGCTCCTACTTCCCCATTTATTCCGATATTTAGGCCATAAATCAACCGATAAATGACCTTCCACTACCTCGCCCGCCGCACCCACCGCTACCTTGGCCTATTCCTTGGCATCCAGTTCCTACTCTGGACCATCGGCGGCCTCTACTTCAGTTGGTCCGACATGGACTACATCCACGGGGATTACCAGCGCAAAGCGCCGCCCATGTTGCAGGTTCGAGATAGTTTGGTGTCGCCCAATCTGGTTTTGAAAAACCTGGCCGCTCGGCACCCCATCAACCAAGTTGCCAGCATCCAGCTCATCGATATTTTGGGTAAGCCCACTTATCGGGTGGAGATCGTGCATGGCATGCACCACAAAATGTTCTTCCTGGCCGATGCTGTCACGGGCGAAATCCGTCCCGCTTTGAGCAAAAAAGAAGCAGTCGCGATGGCGACCCAGCAATTCAATGGAGCGCCCAAAATCACCAAGGTCCAGTACCTCACCACGACCGATGGCCACCACGAATACCGCGAAAATCCTTTGCCTGCTTACGCCATTCGTTTTGATCATCCGAGTCGCACCACCGTATATGTGGCGACGGAGCTGGGCGCAGTGACCAAATTCCGCAATGACAAGTGGCGTATTTTTGATTTTTTGTGGATGTTGCACACGATGGATTACCAGTCGCGGGACAATTTGGGGAATGTGCTGCTGCGGGTGTTTTCAATCATGGGTTTGTGTACGATTGCTTCGGGTTTTTTGTTGTTTTGGCTGAGCCGGAAGCGGGTGAAAAATTGAGGTTCGTTAGTCCTTATATGTCTTGATTATCATAAGCATATGGCTGCTTAGGTGTTCTAAGGTGCCTAAGGTGGTTCAATTCAAATAAGTCGCTTTCAGAATTATACTTTGTTTATTTTGAACCACCTTAGACACCTAAGAGCACCTAAGAAGTTTTGCTTCTAAGGTTTTCGATGCTTAGGGATGTTTAAAAGATTTGGCGCAGCCGAATCCAATCCCTGCTTATCTTTGCCCCTTTCAACCCAAACAACATGAGCCAAGCCGCCTACGTACTCCTCATCGACTGTGCCGACCAAAAGGGCCTCGTTTACAAAATCACCAGCGTTTTGTACAGCCAGAATGTGAACATCATCGGCAACCAGGAATTTGTGGAGCGCGAGCAAGACCGCTTCTTCATGCGCACCGATTTTTCGGGAAAAATCAACGACGCCCACATCCTGGAGGAATTGCGCAAAGTACTGCCCGCCGACGCCAGCATCAGCCTGCGGCAAAAACGCGCCAAAAACATCGTTCTGCTGGTCACCAAAGAGCAACACTGTTTGGGGGAATTGTTGGTGCGGCACCAGTTCAATGAGCTCAATGCCAATATCCTAGCGGTCATTGGCAATCACGATACCCTGAAACCTTTTACGCATCAATTCGGCGTCAATTTTCATCTCGTCTCACACGAAGGCAAAAGCCGCGAACAACATGAGCAGGAAGTCCTGGAAGTGGTGCAGCGCTACAACCCGGAGTACCTGGTTTTGGCCAAGTATATGCGCATTTTATCCCCGGAGTTTGTGCGGAATTTTCCCAACCGCATCATCAACATCCACCACTCCTTTTTGCCCGCCTTTATCGGAGCCAACCCCTACCGCCAAGCCTACGAGCGCGGCGTAAAAATCATTGGCGCCACCGCCCATTTTGTCAACAATGACCTGGACGAAGGCCCCATCCTGATGCAAAACGTCATTCCCGTGGATCACACCTACTCCGTACAAGACATGATGCAAAGTGGCCGCGACGTGGAGAAAATTGTACTGGCTCACGCGCTCAAACTGGTTTTCAACGACAAGGTGGCCGTGGTGGGGAATAAGACGATTATTTTTGACTGAGAGATGAAAGATGAGAGATGAAAGCGTACAGCATTTTGTTTCCACCGCTTTCATCTCTCATCGTTCATCTCTCATTTGCTGTATTTGCTAAAAAACGGCCACAACAACTCCGTAGCAGCAATCGGGTAATTCGTTCCATTCGGATATTCATGCGTCAAGTCTTTGAACTCGTGGACGTGGTAAACGTTGGTATTGCCTTTGGTGGGCGTGCTAAAAGTCCAAAATGCCGAGCTGGCCGTTTCTTTTAAGGTGTTGGCATAAGTCAAACCAAAAGTATTACAGATTGTGCCAGTGGACAATTTCATCCCTCCAAGGTTCATGAGTGGCGCCCCCATGGGCAATGGTTGGCCGTTGTTCAAGGGAAAAAAACGGTCGTCCAGGTTTCCAAAACCGTGGTAGATCGGGATGAGTGACAGCGGCACCTTGTTTTGATTGGTAAAAATGGTCCCGAAGGGTGCTACTGCCGCAATCACATCAGAAGCTTCTACCGCCAGGCGAAAAGCAAACTGCCCACCGTTGGAAAAACCACTCACATACACCCGCTTGGGATCAATGGGGTATTTCGTTTGTAAAAACTTCAACATCTCCCGGAAAAATTTCACATCATCGTACAGTTTTTGGCCAGGACAAGCAATGGAATCAAGGTCGAAATGGTTCCACTTGGTAGTTGTAGATTTCACCCCATCTTCGGTGATGCAATACGCTAGCGAAGACGGAAAAATGGCGAAAAATTTCTCTTTTGTGGCTTTCTCTTTCCAGCCGGAGATGTTGTAAAACTTTTCTCCATCCCCAGAAGTGCCGTGCAACATAAATACCACAGGAACGGGGGAAATTGCTTGAATCCCAGCGGGCTGAAACACGATGAATTCACGGTTTTTGCCCTCCACGTTCAGGGTATGATCGATGCGTTTTTGGACCGTCATTTCATTGCCACCGGGATCGACCAGTTCTTCGCTGCCACAGGCATTGAAGTTGAACAGGGCGCAAACAAGCAACAACAGTTGTAAGGTGATTTTCCAATTCTTTTTCATAATCTTGAGGTGTTTTTTGGTATTTGAATACCTCAAAATTAGCTTAGTTCCCTGCGCATGTCCTCACCCCAATGGGTGATTTGAAGCACCAAAAGCGTTAAAGAAATGTTTCCAAAAGTCAAGATTTGCTGCATCTCCAGCCTCGTTGAAGCAAAAATGGCCATTGAGCATGGCGCTTCAGCCTTGGGTCTGGTCGCAAAGATGCCCAGTGGCCCCGGCCCCATTAGTGATGAACTCATTCAGGAAATTGCGGCCAGCGTACCACCACCCATTGCCAGTTTTTTGCTTACCAGTCGGACTGATGCAGCAAGTATCGCCGCGCACCAGCAGGCAGTAGGGACCAATACCGTGCAGATTGTGGATGCTTTGAGCGAGGGGTCTTATGCCGACTTGCGTCGGGCATTACCCGGCATTTCGATTGTACAGGTGATTCACGTGATCGATGAGCGGAGTGTGGAAGAGGCCCTGGAAATCGCGCCGCAAGTGGATGCCTTACTATTGGATTCCGGCAATCCCAACCTGGTCGTAAAGGAATTAGGTGGAACTGGCCGGGTTCACAATTGGTCGCTGAGTCGCCAGATCGTGGAGCAGGCTTCCAAGCCCGTTTTTTTGGCTGGAGGCCTCAAAGCGGAAAATGTACGCGCGGCAATGGATGCGGTGCAACCTTGGGGGCTGGATTTGTGCAGCGGTGTGCGGACGAATGGGAATTTGGATCCAGTGAAATTGGAGGCGTTTTTTAAGGCAGTATATGGCTAAAATACAGAAGTCCATGCCGCACAACTGCAACATGGACTCCCTGTTTCTCCACCGAAATTTCGGGTTCGATTAATACCGGTAGTACTCGGGCTTAAACGGACCTTGTTTTTCAACGCCGATGTATTCAGCTTGTTCGGTAGTCAGTTCTTCCAGTTCTACCCCAATTTTGGCCAGGTGCAGGCGAGCTACTTCCTCGTCCAATTCTTTGGGCAGCATGTATACTTTGTTTTCGTACTTGTCACCTTTGGTATACAGCTCCAATTGAGCCAAAACCTGGTTGGTGAAAGAGTTGGACATTACAAAGGATGGGTGACCAGTTGCACAACCGAGGTTAACCAGGCGGCCTTCAGCCAACAACAGGATGTCTTTGCCATCGATGTTGTACAAGTCTACCTGAGGCTTGATGGTATCTTTGGTGTGACCGTAGTTTTCTTTCAACCAAGCTACGTCGATTTCGTTGTCGAAGTGGCCAATGTTGCACAAGATCGTTTTGTCTCTCATCACTTTGAAGTGCTCAGGACCGATGATGCGGCAGTTGCCCGTAGCAGTAACCACGATGTCGGCGCGAGGAATCGCGTTGATCATTTTCTTCACTTCAAAACCGTCCATGGCCGCTTGCAGCGCACAAATGGGGTCGATTTCAGAAACAATCACGCGGCAACCTGCACCCTGCAGTGAAGCAGCAGAACCTTTACCTACGTCACCGTAACCAGCCACTACTGCCACTTTACCGGCCATCATGATGTCGGTAGCGCGGCGGATAGCGTCCACCAGTGATTCTTTACAGCCGTATTTGTTGTCAAACTTAGACTTGGTAACGGAGTCGTTCACGTTGATGGCAGGAACAGGCAGAGTGCCTTTCGCTACGCGCTCGTACAAGCGGTGTACGCCTGTAGTGGTTTCTTCGGAAATGCCGCCGAGGTCTTTCACCAATTCGGGGAATTTGTCCAAAACAATATTCGTCAAGTCGCCACCATCGTCCAGGATCATGTTGAGGCCCTGTCCGTCTTCAAAAGCGTACAAGGTTTGCTCTACACACCATTCGTATTCTTCTTCAGTCATTCCTTTCCAGGCAAAAACGGGAATTCCGGCTGCAGCGATTGCGGCAGCAGCGTGATCCTGGGTCGAGAAGATGTTGCAAGAAGACCAGGTTACATCTGCACCTAGTTCCTTAAGGGTTTCAATCAGTACAGCCGTTTGAATGGTCATGTGCAAACAACCTGCGATGCGTGCACCTTTCAGTGGTTTGATTTGACCGTACTTCTCGCGAAGCGCCATCAGACCTGGCATTTCTGCCTCAGCAAGGGTGATTTCCTTGCGCCCCCATTCGGCAAGAGCAATGTCTTTTACCTTGTACTTCAATTGAGTTGCTACCGACATGTGTACTTATCTTTTATTAAATTTTTGATTTCGCGGTGCAAAGATAGCTAGTTTTTATAAAAACAACTGCCAAAAGATCAAGGTGCTAATAATTCTTTTACCCATTGGCCATGCTCCAGGCGGTATTGGACCCGATCGTGCAAACGGCTGCGGCGACCTTGCCAAAATTCAATCAAATCCGGTCGGATCAGGTACCCACCCCAGTGCGGTGGCAGGGGCAATACCTCTTCGCTAGCGTATTGCTGACTAAGGCGTTCCATTTCGGCCTCCAGCACCACCCGGTCGGTAATCACTTTACTCTGTGGTGATGCCCATGCCCCAATTTGGCTGGTTTTGGGTCGGCTTTGGAAGTATTCCCGGGAGGTTTCGGCACTTACTTTTTCAATTTTACCTTCGATGCGAACCTGGCGCTCCAGGTCGTACCAGAAGAAATTCATCGCCGCGTAGGGATGAGCCAACAGCTCCGCAGCTTTGGCGCTGCTGTAATTGGTGTAAAAAACAAAGCCTTCGTGATCAAATCCTTTAAGCAGAACTACTCTGGCCCGGGGCCGTCCCACTGCGTTGATGGTGGCAAGGGTAAAGGCATTGGGCTCTTTGACTTCGGCCAGAAGCGCTTCTTCGAACCAACGGGCAAATTGATCGATGGGGTTCTCGGCGGTATCGGCGATGTCGAGGGTGGCGGCAGTGTATTCTTGCCGCAAATCAGCTACATTTTTTATCATGACTGAATGATTGTAATGAAAAGCTCCCCGAAACGATCAGGGTGCGCAAAAACAAAAGCAATGAACAATTTTTTTTGGACAAAAGATGCAGAAGAATACGGTACGATGAGCTGTGATTTGTCATGCCAATTCAATATTATGAGCGATTAGTTTCCAATGCCCCAAAATACCCCTGAATGCCCTATTCACGTTATTGATTTTATCCCCGTTTTTTTTGCATATTTGTGTCCTGAAAAAAACTGCAACCTAAACCCTGCAAATAGTGTTTAAACGATTGAAACATCCCTTGACATGTCCGAAAATATAGTGGAGTATATTTCTGTACTCCTTTCTAGTTCTTTTAAGTTTTTGTTTGGCCCTTTGCAGGGCAAAGCCTACGGCTTACCCTGGCTACTCACTGCCGCTTTGACTGCGGCTGGTATGATGTTGAGCGTAGTGGTGTTCACCTACTTCGGACAGTACCTCAAACAGCGTTTTTTCAAAACCAAAAAAGTATTTACCCCTGCTAACCGGCGCAAAGTGACTTTGTGGCGGCGGTACGGAATCATCGGCGTAGCCATGTTTACGCCCCTTTTGTTAACGCCCATTGGTGGCACCCTAGTCGCCAATGCCTTTGGTGAAAAAAAGGAAAAAATCTTTTTCTGGATGTCCATCTTTGCTTCGGTTTGGGGAATTTTAGTAACTTTGATGGTTTACGAGGCTGGCGATTTATTGCAGGGCCTCATCCACAATCCCAAACCATAATTTTCAAATATACTCGCTCCTTAAGTCCAGACGTTCTCACGATTATTGAACTTGTTTACGCGCTAACAACAACTGCCCACAGTGTCTGTCACTTTATGGGAATTCACACGCATTGTATCCTTGTTCACACATAAAAACCTACCGATTCATGAAATTTGAAACTTTGCAATTGCACGCTGGTCAAGAAGTAGACCCAACTACGCGCTCACGTGCAGTACCCATCTATCAGACCTCTTCCTACACATTCAAAGATTCTGAGCACGGTGCCAACTTATTCGGTTTGCGCGAGTTCGGCAACATTTATACCCGGATCATGAACCCTACTTCGGATGTGTTCGAAAAGCGGGTAGCAGCACTCGAAGGGGGAGCGATGGGCTTGGCGGTGGCTTCCGGCCATGCTGCCCAATTCATCGCCTTGAACAACATCTTGCAGGCTGGCGACAATTTTGTAACCTCTTCCAACTTGTATGGCGGATCACACAACCAGTTCAAAGTTTCCTTCAAACGCCTGGGCGTTGAGGCGCGTTTTGCTGCTGGAGAGAGCATTGCGGATTATGAAAAATTGATCGACGGCAATACCAAGGCTTTGTACTGCGAAACCATCGGGAACCCCAGCTACAACATCCCCGATTTTGAAGGTTTGAGTGGATTGGCCAAAAAGCATGACCTGCCCTTGATTGTCGACAATACGTTTGGGGCCTGTGGCTACCTTTGCCGCCCGATCGAATGGGGTGCAGCAGTGGTAGTGGAATCGGCGACCAAGTGGATCGGCGGCCACGGTACCAGCATTGGCGGCGTCATCGTGGATGCAGGCAATTACAACTGGGGCAATGGCAAGTTCCCACAATTTACTGAGCCATCCGAAGGATACCACGGCTTGGTATTTTGGGATGTTTTTGGCGACAAAGGGCCTTTTGGCAACATCGCTTTTGCCATTCGTTGCCGGGTAGAAGGTTTGCGCGACTGGGGTCCTGCCCTGAGTCCATTCAACTCCTTCTTGTTCCTGCAAGGTTTGGAAACCCTTTCGTTGCGGGTAGATCGCACTTGTGAAAATGCCCAGGCCTTGGCCGAATGGCTGGAAGCACATCCACAGGTGGAAAAAGTATGGTACCCAGGTTTGGAGAGCCACGAAAGCCACGATCGGGCCAAAAAATACCTAAAGAATGGTTTTGGGGGAGTATTGAGCTTCACCCTGAAAGGTGGCAAAGAAAAAGCCACCACCTTTGTAAATAGCCTGACCCTGACCAGTCACCTAGCCAACGTAGGCGATTCCAAAACCCTGATCATCCAACCTTCTGCAACAACGCACTCCCAATTGGATGAGGCGGAGCAGGCAGCGGCGGGCGTATTACCGAATTTGCTGCGCATTTCATTGGGCATTGAGCATATCGATGATATCAAGGCGGATTTGGAGCAGGGGTTTGCTGCGGTGTAGTTCCGTGATGTATCGCCAAGTTTTGTGTGCAGCCTTTTCATACAAATTGTTGGGGATTAAAAAACAAAGGTTAATCTGTACACAAAACTTGGTAATACACACAATTCCGCTCAAAATAAAATATCGAACCCAAACGTATAACCAATACGCCATTCTGTATTCAAACCTGATGCTAATTCAGAAGTATTACTGCCTATTTTTTTGTATATTTTGAAGTTTTCATTCATTGTAAAGCTAGGTTTTGCAGCGTTGATACCAAATGTAAATTGAAAACCTTTGTCTCCGTTTATTCTTCCAATTCCAATTTTGGTAAATCCATACGGATACCTTGTTGGTGTTAGGATGTTTTGTTTTTCATCATATGCCAAAGAGACATTTGGGGTACCAAACTCAACCCCTTTAAACCTCATTTTACCATTGCTAAATAAAACCCCAGCTCCAAAATCCCAACTAAAACTTCCAGCAATTAATTTAAAATAGGACGAGCCACCGAGTTGAAGAATATCCAATTCGATATCTTCAGCTTTAAAATTAGCAGTCGCCCCAGTAAGGTTGCTAAAATATGATTTGTCTATCAAATAATTGTTGTTCTCAAAATTTAACAAATACGGAGCTCTTCGATAAGTCCCTTGGCAATATAACTTTCCGAAGGTATGCGGGCCAAATTGTATAGTAGGCGTTATGCCAAAGCCAATAGAAGCTGAAAGATTTTTGTTGTAAAACCCGTCTGACCAATCATATTCACTTTCATTTTCTTTTGACTTGACCAATAGTTGGTCGGGAAAGTTTGACCAATGTTCATTTAACTCCTGGTCATTGACAAAAGGTGATATGTTAGCAACAATATTAGGTGTTATTGATTTATGGCTGTAACCGAATTTAAGCCATAATCTACTTGAACTGGATAATAGCTAATGTACTTACACGATGAAGTAAAAATAGCAATTGGGAGAAAAAATAGCATTGGGAGAAAAAAAGACTGTTTCATGTTGATTTTGTTGTATTTTAAGATTTGGGTTGACAATATGATCTATTTATACTGTACACCGCCAAGTTTTGTGCATGCCTATAACCACCGCCCAGCCTCCTAAAAGAGTTACCATAACCCAACGCACAAAACTTGGTGGCATCCAGTATAAACGTGCAAATTCTTGTTTTGTCCTATACTTAGATACAATTCAATTCATTAATTATTAATCCTTTGCAATTTATCGTTCTACACCAATATACGCTGAATCTATAGAAATTTCGCTAATTATTTCTTGTGGAGTCAAATACGTCCTCTGCTTGTACTCCTTATATTCTTTTGAGGCATTTGATTCATAGAGAACATATTTTGACCAATCGTGCAACTGCCAACCCAAACCCTTCCGAATGGTAATGATGTCTATTTCTTTTTCAAAAGAAGCTCTCATTGGCTGATGTAAATACCGTAATCCTATTCCTATAATTTGCCCACCACTCTTAGATTCGTAGTCAGCTATATGAGCTAATTCATGCCCAATGATACCTATTTGAGCATTAAATGGTACATCATCAATTAAAATACCCTCTCCTTCTGGATCATTATCAATATAGATGGTGTAGTCTCTATTTTGTTTAAAAACAGAGAGAGGGCTGGGTCTTGTAGCCATTGTAGTTTTAATGTTTTCATAAATAAAATCTATATTATTATCTTTTAATTCAGGGTAAAACGACAATGCAATAAGGGTAGATAATTCAATTTTTTTTTGAATATACTTGTTATTACCATAAAGTTTAAACAAGGAATCTCTTTCTTGTAAAACATCCTCAATTTTAAAGCTTTTTTTGACTTGACTAGAAATTGTTAATCCATGGTAAACAGAACCATGAATATTGATTATTACTATCAAGATTAGGCTGCACGAAACCAGCCCATTTTTTATGCTTAAAAAATTTTTCATTATCTGCCCTTTTTATTTCACATCTAAGTTAAACACATAGCATACCTCACTGAGTAAGAGAAAGTGCAAATGGGATTCGGGGATTCCTCATTCCATCGACCTTCACCATTTCAAATGCACAAACCTGAAGCAGCGATATATACATAGGTTAGTAAATACACCCTTTAGAGCATCCAGGTGAAAAGCCACCACTGTCCTCTACTTTTTGCCAATTACGAGTGACATTATTAGGGTTTGAACTATCATACGTTAATATTCCCTTAATCCAGTAATGGTTACCAGACCATCCCCCATACCAGTGGGCAGTCATTGGTATGGTTACTTTTGTACCAGTTTCATTTTGGGTTACATTTGAAAAATCAACATCCGCCCGATTTTGCCTACCACCCAAGGACGAACAACAATTCATCAAATTCATCGCTGCTGCATTTGCAATTATCTGTATAATGTTATTTTGAAGAATAATCTGCGGCTTGGGATTAAGCGTCTCTTTATTTGAAGGTGTATCGGAATTAGTGTCTTTACCCATCATCCCTTCTTTCCATCCATTAACAATCGCTGCAACCCGTGCATCTTTTGCTGGATGGGTAAAACTACCCTGCGCCCCCCCCAAGGTTTCCATTGCAATCTTTGCTTGTTGAAGTGTGGCCCCCATTTTTGCTAGTACAAACCCTGAAAACTTATCTGCTTCCAGCTCTATTGAAGGCCTACTACCTTCTGAATCAAGTGTATGTCCAGAAAGGTGGTGACCAATTTCATGTGCAAGAATACTTATCGAGGCCCAATTTGTACTGGTTAGATTTTTAATCTTCATCATAAATTCCTGATTATATAAAATAAACCGATCACATTTTCCTGATGAAGAACATTCAATAACGGCACAAGCATTTGGTACATTTGCTGCCATAATTTTAAAGTTTGTGGGCAACCCAGTATACTTCATAATTCTTTCTAAAGCCTGGCTTGCTTCGGTATCAGACTGGAACCCATAGATACTTGAAATAGGAAGTTTTTCTCCAACAAAATTGCAAGAATAACTCAAGCTAAATTTTTTTACATTATTTGCACCTGAATTACCTTGAGTTGTTTGGGCTGACATTTCCTCATGGGAAAAACAGAAGAGTATGCAGACAATATGTACTAGTTTTTTCATCACAACTCAATTTTAAATATTTAGGAATAAATGCATTACACAATTCTCTTATCCAAAGCAATATTACCCCCATTCTCCCCTCAATCCAACCCTCTCCCCGTAGATAGGCACTCAAACAACTACCGAAGCATAATTTTAGCACATTAAGAGTTTTAACAAAATATGCACATTGCTTTTTTACTTTTATGCCCTTCAATCAGTAGTTAATAGCCATTTGCGCCCTATTCTATGGCTTGACCCTTGCAAAAAAAGATACAGATTTGTACCTTGTCAAAACCAATCACGTGAATATGTACAAGACCTTTCTTCCAATAAATTTTACTTTTATCTTTTTGTCTTTTATTTGTGTCCCCATTCATGCACAATATCCTTTCCAGTATAGATATGGAATAAATGAAGGGCTTCCAAAAATAGAAGTTCTTCAATGTTTTTTCTCCAGTAAAGGCCAGTTGTGGATAAAGACTAGCCCCGGTGAAAAACTCACTCGTTTTGATGGGATCAACTGGACACATTATGACCTTGAACAACTTGGCTTGCCCCTCACTCTTCCACTGCTTTGTGAGAGTCCAAATGGAACATGGTGGTACAACTTTAGTGATGGTCAGGTCACATTGGCTTGCTACACCTCAAATGGCAAGTGGAAAAAATACATAGTTCCAGAGGCAAAACACCTACTTCAAAACCCCAATACTGGATACCCTATTGTGGTAACTGAAAAAGGTTACACTTATCCCTATTCGGTGAGAAACGACTCCTTTATAAAGTCCTCCAAACCTCTCTATGTCTTCGAGCCAGGTGAATCCATCCAGGGGATTACTTCGCTCTCAAAAAAACTGAATTTCCTGATCGTCAATAATTCAAAAAATGGAAAAACCTATCTTCGGTATGGCACCTCATTTGAGCATTTATTTGAAGTAGCTTCTCCATCAAGCTTTACGCCTTATGTACTAAAACCTGACCTTGTAAAGGGCATAAATTGGGACGGAACAACCTTGAGTTGGGTTGAGAACAACAAAAAAAGAAGCATTGAATTTTTCCTTCAGAATGGGCGAAAAGCCATGGTTTTGGGAGGAATGAGATTATTGACATGGAAAGCCCCGATGCACCCTGCAAATCAACAGGCTTGGATTGTAAAAGACCCCATGGACAACAGCCGTCACCTATTCAGAATTGACTCCCTTGGCTTTCCTAAACTTCTTTATAGTGGGTTGCCCAAAAATGCACTTCCAGAAGCTGCACAAGACCCTTCCGGGAATTGGTGGTTTAATACTCCTACCGGATTGGTTCGATCCAACAAAAATATTTTGACTTTTCGGGAAGATGCCCCTGAAATGGTAAGCGGGGTTAGTAGCATTGTAGAAGACAATTACGGCAAAATCTGGATCGGGGGCTATACCGATGAGGGCGGTTTTTCAGTATTTGATGGCAATTCACTCAAAAAAGTGCATTTTGGCACAGGGGCTATACCTGTTCTCCCTGGAGCCTTTCGCAGCAAATCCGGCTTGATTTACTTTTTTGCAGAACGAGATCCCGGTATAGGAACTATTGAGTCGGGGAAACTGCACTGGAATGGTCTTAAAACCAACCAACAATGGACGCGTGGCTACTACTTCTTTACTTTGGCCTCTGGTAAAATAGCCCTTGGTATCACCGAAAAAGGTCTGGCTATCGTGAATGAAAAAGGTAGGCAACTTTCATTGGATCGGTTAATTGGAAAAGAAAAAGGGGTACACCTTGGCAATGTACTTGCAATAGCTGAAGATTCTAATGGGCGGATTTGGATGGGGCGCCCCACAAAAGGAGTCGCCCTATACGACCCACAAAGGGATACGGCTGTTACATGGTCGCGATCTTTGGATGTTCAAGGAAGTATTGGTGTGTGGAGTGCCCTTGTTGATGATCAAAGCACATTATGGCTAGGTGGCCATGACGGGCTGTATCAATTACCTCATGCACATCAGTTTGAATATTTGCGTGAAGATTTTACGAAAAAACTGCATAAAATTAATTTGCCTGGCTCCGATGAAACAGGGGTAATGTTCTTGTGCAACACAGAGCGATATTTGGTTGTTGGCACCTTAGCAGGGGTTTATTTACTTGATAAAAAAACAATACATAGCGATAAAAAACGCATATATTCACTATTGTTTGGTGCCGATATTGAAGGAATAGGTGCTGAGCAGAACGCTGTACTATTGGATAGCAAGGGTTTTCTGTGGATCGGAGCCAAAGGTTGTGCAACTCGTATTGATCTTGAAAATCTACATTTTGACACTACTAAAACCCAGATAGAATTGAGTTATTTTAGGGCAGGAGATGAAATTGTCAACATGCAAAGGAAGCAATCCACGAAATTGCCCTTGCATAAGCGAGCAATTGAATTTTCGTTTTTTCCCAGTTCAAGTAATTTTTCCATTGCCGGATTTCATTATGACGTTGCTGTTGTAAATATGAAAGGAGAGCGTATTTTTCACCAGTATGCAACGACCATCAAAAAGCACCACATAGACCATCTTGACCCAGGTAAATACTTCCTAAGCATCACTGCATACAAACACAATGTTGTTTCTGGCAAGGTAAAATACACCTTTATTGTGCCTAGGGATTTGCTTGAACACCCATCGATTCAATTGCTGACGATTGTGCTGATCATTGTGCTGATCTGCTTATTGTTTTGGCAGTATATGCAAAGTAATATCGGCCAAGAAAGAGCAAAAAGAGAGCGTGATGCTTTTAAAGTACAAACATTAACCAATTTTTTTAATTCTCATTTTATCAATAATACACTGCATTGGATGCAAGGCCGCTATCGGAAAGACCCTGACATGGTTTTGATGGTCGATAATTTGGCAGAAAATGTTGGTATTCTCTATAAAAACATCAAAAGTGGCACCATTCATCACTCCTTTAGAAAGGAACTCGACTTAACTTTGAATTATCTCAATATGCAAAAAATCAGGTTTAGCAACCAATTGCGCATAAGTTGTGACCTGCCTGTTGGTTTTGTGGATTATTGTAACGAAGTGCAAATTCCTGCTCTTTTACTCCAAATTCATGCCGAGAATGCGGTGGAGAAAGGAATTAGAAATCGAAAGGAGGCAAATCAAATTAATATCAGAATTAGCAACCTAAGCTCAGCGTACCTCATTGAAATTGAGGACGATGGTAAAAAAAAAAAAAAAGGATCAACAACCAGCACTAATAACAGGAGTAGTACCTTGGTTATGTCTGAACTGCTTCAATTATTGAACAAATACAATGCCCCAAAGATTACTGTTGAGTATGAAGATCTAATTTTTGGCACTGGTGGGGAATCTCCCTACGGAACCCGAGTCCTCATTCATTTACCTAAAAATTACAACTATGAACTTTCCTAAATGGAGAACTCTTGTAATAGAAGACGTTGAGGACTCAAGAAACATATTAATTGAGGCATTAAACGAAAGCCAAGAGTTCATTGTAGTCGGCTATGCTGAGTCAATGCCAGAAGGGGTAGAGTTGGTTCAGAATACGCCTGCGGAGGTGCTTTTTTTGGACATTAAACTAAGGGGAGGGAATGCTTTTGAGCTATTAAACCACCTGAAATACTCCAATACGCCTATTCCTGCTGTCGTAATTACAACAGGATTGGAAGGTGACGACTATGCTCAAAAAGTGATCAATGAATACAACGGGTTGATTATTGGATATTTGAAAAAACCTTTTTGGAAAGATTGGGAAAAAAACCAGGAACGAATCATTCAGGCGATTTACCAAAAAACAAAATCAGAAAGAATTACCAAGAACAATTATAGCCACGAGGAGATGCTGAACATTCCAAGTAGGTATTCTAACTATTTAGTCAAATTAAACGATATTGTTATGGTAACTACTGGTAAAAAAGGGGCAGGAACATCCAATGTAGTACTCGACAAAGAGGTAATAATCTGCAATCTTGGATTGACAAAATTGATAAAAGAAAAACTCCCTTTAGGGTTTATTCAAGTTAGCCGATATGCCGCAGTTAACAAGATGTGGATCAGTTTTGTTAACGCTACAGAAAAAAAAGTACTCTTACGTAATGGCTTACATTGCGACATCAGCAATGATTATTATAAATCGTTTATCGATGCTTTGGAATAGTGCTCCGCTAGTGACCTAATTCAAAGCTAATAGTCCCCACCATCAATCCCCCACCAAAAAAGCGGAAATCTTCCACTTCCCCTGTTTGTTTTTGAATAGATACAATCGATAATCAATCGGGCTACACACATATTTCCAGAACACCCAGCCCTGTTTTTTCCGATCCATGGTTTCAATCAGGTACCATTCCGGTTCCCCCCAAGGGTTGCTGCCTTCGGTTTTTTGTAAGGCTTGTTCCTCCTCTACAAACCAGATTACGTCGTAGCTCAATTGCATTAGCACTTTGGCTTTCAGGTCGGGTTTTTCACGGACGTTTACATTTTTCCCAGTGATTACCCCCACATTGATGTAATCATCGGCATGCTCCAGATCAATAAAATGTACGTAAGGAAACGCAAAGGTGTACCTGCCTTCCTGATCATCTTTATTGAATGCACCTCCCAATTCGATCGCACGGCTCAATTGGTGCCAGATCGAAGTGTCCCCAGCGTCCAAATTCCAGGTTCTTTTAAATTCGGCGATCCCGCCGTCGCCACCCAGGTCGCTCATCACTTTTTCATCCAAAGCCCCCAACAAAAAAGCCTTGTCCTTCTTTTGCACCGCCACCTTCAATTGATTGACAAAAGCGACCAGGGATTTGTCCTTGGTGATGTCGTTGGGAGGCGGGAATTTGCTGGGCTGGGCGTTTGCAAAATGGATTGCGGTTATTAAAATGGAAAAAACGATGGTTGTTTTTTTCATAGGAGTAGAGATTAACAATCGTTCCTAATCAAAGTGTAAACAGGCAATACCATCTATACTATCGCTTAAGCAAATCATCCAATCTCAAACCAAACCCAGGCAGCACTTCCACCTCATCCGACCAATCCAAAAACAATTTTTGATCGGGGTTTATGACAATCACCGTTTCAGAATCCGTAAAAATCCAGATTACTTTTTTGACCCCGAATGCCAACAGTTTTTGCGTCTTCAATTCATAATATTCAATCAGTTTTCCACTATTTGCATAGTCGGCCTTGACGTCTATTTCAATGACGATTTCAGGAGCCTGCTCGGTATACTTATTGCTTAATGTGAAGGTTTCAGCTTTGAAAATAGCAATATCTGCGGCACGTGTAGATTTTGGTGCGAGCTGCATCCCAATTTCACCCACCAGAATTTCATAACCTTTTTCCAATAAGGCACCACACAAAAAAAGGTATAATTTACTCTTAATCCATGCTTGCAAGGTGCTATCCGCCATAACTTCTTCACTTGTAATTTTACCTGATAATACTTCCTGATAATTTCGGTAATAAATAGGCGAACCATCATCCCATTCATATACAAGACGGGTTGGAACATCAATGGCTAAAATTGCACTTGTACCGGTCATGACGAATCGACTTTTTTTCAAAGATAGGGTTTTACACCGCGCAATGCAAGCTCTTGGCGTTTTCATTGCTTGAACCCCTACCAAATGGAACCCAAAACCAGCCTTTACTTGTTCTCCTAAGCTAAAAAGAACTATCTTTGCACCTTCAAAATTTTCAACTTCCATGTACAAGGAATTCAAGCAACTCAATTTACCGGAAATCGATCGGGAGATACGCGCATTTTGGGAAAAAGAGGGCATTTTTGAGAAGAGCATCGCGCAAAGAGCGGTTGAGAACAGTTATGTATTTTACGAAGGTCCGCCCTCGGCCAACGGGATGCCCGGCATCCACCACGTGATGGCGCGTACCATTAAAGATATTTTTTGTCGTTACCACACCATGAAAGGCCAACGGGTGGAGCGCAAAGGCGGCTGGGATACCCACGGCCTGCCCATCGAGTTGAGTGTAGAAAAGGCGCTGGGCATCACCAAAGATGACATCGGCAAAAGCATCAGTGTAGACGAATACAACCAGAAGTGCCGCGAAACGGTGATGATGTACAAGGACCGTTGGGACGACATCACCCGCAAAACCGGCTACTGGGTAGACCTGGACAATCCCTACATCACTTACGAAAACGATTACATCGAGTCGGTTTGGTGGCTCTTGCAGCAATTGTACAACAAGGATTTGTTGTACAAAGGCTTCACCATCCAGCCTTACTCGCCCGCCGCAGGCACTGGCCTCAGCTCGCACGAGTTGAACATGCCCGGCGCGTACAAGGAAATCAGCGATACTTCGGCGGTGGCCATGTTCAAAATTGTAGGTACCGACAACGAGTATTTCCTGGCCTGGACCACCACGCCCTGGACTCTGCCTTCCAACACCGCCGTGGCCCTCGGGCGCAACATCACCTACCTGAAGGTGCGCACCTACAACCGTTACACCGGAGCGCCCATCGTGGTGATTTTGGCCAAAGACCGCTTCAGCTCCTACTTTTCGGAGCAAAACCCCGACCTCAAACCCGAAGACCTCAAACCCGGCAACAAACCTATCCCCTACATCGAAATTGTAGCGGAATTGAAAGGAGCCGAGTTGGAGAATACCGAGTACGAGCAATTGTTGCCTTATGTCAAGCCGGACGGCCCCGCCTTCCGCGCACTCCTGGGCGACTTCGTGAGCACCGAGGACGGTACCGGGATCGTACACATCGCCCCCACCTTTGGTTCGGACGACTTCAAGGTGGCCAAGCAGTACGGCATCGTGCCCCTGATGGTCAAAGACGAATTGGGCAACGATATGCCACTGGTGGATCGCCACGGTCAATTTGTCAAAGAGGTGACCGACTTCGCAGGCCGCTTCGTCAAAGACTACGGCCAGGTGGAAGAGCGCCCTGTGGACGTCGACATCGTGATCAAACTCAAGGAGGAGAACAAACTTTTTGTCTCCGAAAAATACGTCCACTCCTACCCGCACTGCTGGCGTACCGATCGCCCGGTCTTGTACTACCCGCTGGACAGCTGGTTCATCAAGGCTTCGGCCAAGAAGGAGCGCATGTTCGAGCTGAACCAAACCATCAACTGGAAACCTGCTTCAACGGGTGAAGGTCGTTTTGGCAAATGGCTCGAAAACCTGCAAGACTGGAACCTCTCCCGCTCACGCTACTGGGGCATCCCACTCCCAATCTGGCGCAACAAGGAGGGTACACTGGAAAAGTGCATCGGCTCGGTTGAAGAATTACAAAACGAGGTCGACAAGGCCAATACTGTTTTGGGCAAAAACCAAAGCGTACCCAAAGACCTGCACCGCCCCTACATTGACGAGATCGTGCTGGTAGCCGACAATGGTGAACCGCTGTACCGCGAGCTCGACCTGATCGACGTTTGGTTCGACTCGGGGGCCATGCCTTATGCGCAGTGGCACTATCCTTTTGAAAACAAGGAGGGCTTTGAGTTCCGTTACCCTGCTGATTTCATCGCCGAGGGCGTGGATCAAACCCGGGGCTGGTTTTATACCCTGCACGCGATCGCCGTGATGGTGTTCGACAGTGTGGCCTTCAAAAACGTGGTGTCCAATGGTTTGGTGCTGGACAAAAACGGCCAGAAAATGTCCAAACGCCTGGGCAACGCGGTAGACCCCTTCGAAACGGTTGACAAATACGGTGCCGACGCCACCCGTTGGTACATGATCTCCAACGCGCAAGTGTGGGACAACCTGCGTTTTGACCTGGCCGGCATCGAAGAAACGACCCGTTTGTTTTTTGGCAAACTCTACAATACGTACTCCTTCTTCGCGCTGTACGCCAACATCGACAAGTTCCGGCACATGGAGGCCGATATCCCGATGTGGCAACGCCCGGAGATCGACCGCTGGATCCTTTCCGCGCTGCATAGCCTCATCAACGAGGTGGACGCCGACTTGGCGCAATACGAGTCGACCAACGCGGCCCGCAAGATGATGCAGTTTGTGGACGAGCAACTGAGCAATTGGTACATCCGCCTCTGCCGCCGCCGTTTCTGGAAGGGCGACTACACCGACGATAAAATCTCGGCCTACCAAACCTTGTACGAATGCCTCACAACCATGGCCAAGCTGATGGCGCCCATCGCGCCCTTCTTTGCCGACTGGTTGTACCAAAACCTGAACAAGGTAACCCGCCACGAGCCTTTCGAATCGGTGCACCTCGCGCTGATCGAACCCGCTGGCGACGACATGATCGACAAAGGTTTGGAGGAACGAATGGATTATGCCCAGCGCATCTCCTCCCTGGTGCTTTCGCTGCGCAAAAAGCACAAAATCAATGTGCGCCAGCCGCTGCAAAAGGTAATCCTACCCGTGTTGGATGAGGCATTCACCGAACAACTGGACGCAGTGAAAGACCTGATCAAGTCGGAAGTAAACGTGAAGGAAATTGAATACCTGACCGATGCTTCGGGCCTGCTCAAAAAGCGCATCAAGCCCAACTTCAAAACCCTCGGCAAACGCCTGGGGCCACACATGAAAGCCGCCCAGGAAATCATCAACAACCTGAGCCAAGCCGACATCAACACCATCGAAAAGAACAAAGAATATATCCTGGAGGTCGGCGGCACCAGCTTCGACCTGAACCTGGAAGATTTCGAAATCGCCGCCGAAGACATCCCCGGCTGGTTGGTCGCCAACGACGGCCCACTTACCGTGGCACTCGACATTACGCTCACGCCCGCCCTGGTGGCCGAGGGCATGGCCCGCGAATTGGTCAACCGCATCCAGAACATCCGCAAAACCCGCGACTTCAACGTTACCGACCGCATCCAAATCGACCTGGAGAAACATCCGGCAGTGGTGGAAGCGGTAGCCCAGTTTGGGCAGTACATCAAGGATGAGGTACTGGCGGTGAGATTGGATTTGGTGGAAGGAGTGGAAGGGGAAGTGCTGGATTTGCCGGAGGAGGTTGTGGTGAAGGTGAGGGTGGAATTGGCGTGAGGTAGCTATTTGAAATAAGCATTCATGGCGATAAGGATATTGCCATGAATGCTTAAAACCAAACTATATATGTACATAGAAAGTCTCGAAATTAGCAATTATAAATCTTTTAATAAACCTCAATTACTTCAATTGTCAAGAGGTATCAATATAGTTATTGGAAAAAACAACGTAGGGAAAACGACTTTTTTAGACGCATTAACCTTTTTTGTTAATAACCCGCATAAAGGTAGTATTAAGGCTAATTCTTCTCATTTAAGAGCTTCCACAATCAGAGCTACATTAGGTTTTACTAAAGATGAAATTGAGGGTTACATTATTGACCAGTGTAATGGAGATTTCTATTTGGATACCGAAGTAAGTTATCCTTTTTATTTTCAAAGAGACAGTCAACGTCCAGAAAACTGGGATGTAACAGATTTCACTCATTCTAATGAGTCTTATACAAACCATCCAGGACCCTATTCTTTTGAAGAGAAGATTAAGTTTTTTTTTACTAAAGAACTTTTTTCCCTTTCACTTAATACCAATGGAGAAAAAAAACAATTTAAACTCAATGAATTACATAAGAGTTTTGTCGATGAAACTATTCGTGAATGCTATCAGTTCAGAATAAGTGAAAATAGTCTATCTTTTATTGGAACTCAAAATAATGTATCTGACACCTTTGTGAAACTAGCAGATTCGTTAATAAAGAGCCTAGTCTATAAATTTGAAGTTTATCGAACAGTTGGCTCAAGCTCACCTATAACAGGTAATAACATTCTCTCTAGTGATTGCAGCAATCTTCCCTCTGTTCTGTTATTTTTCCAAGCAGATTCACCTGGGTTTAATGCTTATAAAGAGGCAGTAAAGGAGATTTTTCCTGAGATATCGGATATAATTGTTCACCCAAATGACTCTAACTTTGCTCAAATAGGTATATGGAATCAAGGGCCAATAAAAAACAGAACCGATTTAGCTATTCCTTTAAAAGATTGTGGCACAGGAATCGGTCAAGTTTTGGCTATTCTGTACCTAGTAATTAGTTCAACTTCGCCGCAAGTAATTATTATAGATGAGCCAAACAGCTTCCTTCATCCTTCTGCTTCTCGAAAATTAATAAATATTTTTAAGCGCTACCCCCAACATCAATACATTATATCCACCCATTCCCCTGAAATCATAGCCTCAAATCCAGATAATTTAATTTTATTAACTCTTGAAGAAGGAGAAACTAGAGTTAAAGTACTGGAGACAAAGCAAAAGCAAGACATTCAATATGCTATGCAAGAAATTGGCCTTAAGCTTTCAGATGTGTATGGATATGATAAAATCTTGTGGGTAGAAGGACCAACCGAGCAGGTTTGTTTTCCAAAAATAATCTCAAAACTTTATCCTGGATTAGCTATAAACATAGCTGTAGAGCATGTTCGAAATACTGGAAATTTTGAAAAGCAGTATCTTGAAACTACCATTAAACTTTATCAAAAACTTTCAGGAGGAGATTCATATTTAATTCCGCCAGCCATTGCCTATATATTTGATAAAGAAGGAAAAAAACAACAGGATATAGACGACTTAGCAAGAATAGGTAAAAAAGCTTCAAAAACAAAAGATGTAGATATTGTTCACTTTATTAAGCCTCGACTATATGAAAACTTTATCCTTGATAATGATGCTATTGCGTTCTCTTTGAACGAATATAGTAGTCATTATGGCTTAGGAGAAAATTACTCTCCAGAAAAAATTAATACTTGGGTTGAATCGAATAAATCAAACCTAAAATATTGGGATAAAGGCAAGCAAGATCAGGCAGATTCAGCAGAATGGAAAGAGAACATACATGCAGCAAAATTGCTCGAAGACCTCTTCGGAGAGTTTACTGACCATAAAGTAAGTTATCAAAAAACTGTAGACTCTGTCAAACTCACAGAATATCTCCTAGAAAATAAACCTGAAGCATTTGATTCCTTGAAACAACTCTTGGATAAATTCTTGCTAAAGTGAGCATTCTCTGAATACCACCTTGACAAACCCCAAAAATCCCCCTATCTTAGTTCACCAAGTTAACTCAAAAAAAATGCAAGCAATACGCACCATACAAAAAACAGAAAATGGACAGCTGATGATTCAGCTTCCCGAGCAATTTCATGACATTGAATTGGAAATCATCATTTTACCAGCACATCCTATTCAGGACACGGAAGTTTTGCCTCCTTCTTCCAATCGTTTAGAGATGGTTGCGCATCTTAAAGGAATCCTTCCCGATTTACCATATTCAAAGTATGATTTTTATGAACAATAGGATTATGCTGGATAGTTCTGTGCTCATCGAATATGTTAAGAATTCGAGAGGTGAACTATTTGAAGCACTTTTGTCGAGAGAAGACCTAGAATTGTGTTATGGAGCACCAGTCTTAAACGAGTACCTTTTTCATTTTCTAGCTATTGCAGGAAAAAAATCACCCTTAACCATAAAGGTCAACCATGACATTGGTAATCTTCTTGCGCCAAATGTTGCTTTAGATATATTTAGACCTTTATCATTTTTGAACGATTCCGACCAGGTAACTTCTTTGACTTTCCAAAATATGCGCAAGTATAACCTGCTTCCTAATGATGCATTGATTTTAGCCCTTAGTTGCTTACATCGAATTCCCTATTTAGCTAGTTTTGACTCTGATTTCATTGAAGCATGCGCAGCGGAAAACATAACATTGATTCAAAGCGTAGAGGATGTATTGAAGATCAAATAAGTTCCGGTGCTCTGCACCTCCAAACATCTACCGCTGCCGAACTGCTATCGACGTTGCGCGGCTAGCGCCGCTGGTCCGTTCAGCCTGGATAATTACCGTGGCCCCATTTCATCGCCCCAACTTTACCTCACGTTGATCCGTGCAACAATCCAATCAGCAGTTTCAAAAATTGAAATTCACCCTCACCCAGCTCCAAATCAAGTTAACCAGCTTCGAGCCTCTGACCAGCGGCATTAGCCGCGAAACGTCGATAGCCCGTGGACCAAAGTACGATTTCCAAGGTGCAGAGCACCGGAACACTTACCCTTTCTCCGACTCAAGCTGTTTTTTATTCCTCAAAACACCGCCCCAACCTGCACTCTCCCCACATTCACGACCCTACTCTCCCCCGTTTTCCGACCCTCATAACTAAACCTCAACTGCAAATTCTTCGCAATCTGCCGATCCAGACTCACATTCCACAACCAATTCGTCCCAGGCTGCAAACCATTCAAAATCGCAAAACCTGTCGGTGAATTCGCTACCCCTTGAAAATCGATGTTCACCCAGGAAACCTTGCCGCGTAGCGCCGATTTACTCGCCTTGGAGTACGTAAAATCAGCACTCAAGTCGTGCTGCTGCGCCCCCGTAGACGTTTGCTCCAGGGTATTTTGATCCCTTTGGTAGCGGTATTGGAAGATCGTGCGGAAATCGGCGGCGGGTTGCCAGGTCAATTGGGGTTCGTATTTTTGGAATTGCAGGCGGTAGTCTTTGTTGTTGAAGGATTCGGAATCGGCGCTGCGCAGGCCACGGGCCACATTGAGTTTGAGGCTGAGCACCTTGTTCAGGTTCCAGCGGCCCTGGATGAACTGCTCTTGCAAGGCACGGCTTTCAAAACCCGTGGTTTGCACCAGTTTGCTGCGCGTATCGGTATTGCCGATTTGGATTTCCCACTTGGGGCTGGCGCGGTTGATGAACAAGATGTGGCGGCCATTGGCACTCGCCGCTACCAGGTTGGTATCACTGAGGTTGAGCGCCAGGGGGTTCCAGTTGAAGCCCTGTTCCCGGTCTTGCACCTTGCGGCTGATGCGCCAGGACGATTGTAAGGCCAGGGTTTTGAGTACACTTTTAAGGCCAGTTTTGGCATTGAACCAACGCGCCCGAGGGTCGATGTTGATGCTTTGGTTCCAGTTCACGTAGTTGTTGCGGATGTACTGATCGGTGATGGTAGCCACCCGGATGTAGTTGGCTTGATCGGGGAAGGGTGAAATCTCCATCTCGTTGGGCTGGATCACCCCGTCGCTGTTGTACAACGAGTCTTGCCAGATGTACAAACCCTCGCCGGGCGATACCCGAATGTAAGTAAATTCGAGGCGGGGTTCCTGGCCCGAGCCTAGTTCATAAGTCGTGTTGGCCCGCGCCAGACCTTTCCACAAGGCCGCGTTTACATCAATCCGGCCCAGCAGGGTATTGCCCGTATTGGCGTTCGATTGGCTTTGGAAAGTTTCCAGTTGCCGATAGGTCAGATTGCCATTGAGTCCAAAGGCTTGTTTGAGTTGTAGTTTGCTGTTCCAGCGCCATTCACTGGCTTTGCTGAGCGGCTGGTAAATGCCTTCGATGGGGCGGGTATCTTGGCGATTGACGTATTCCAGGCCACCTTCCCACTTGCGACTTTCGGGGCTTTTGAGGTAAAAGCGTTGGCTGAAAAAACGGAAGCTGCTGCCTGTCAAAGAATCTTGAGCGCGGGCAAAACGATCGTTTTGTTCACCCTCAGCGGCCCAGCCCAAGGACCAGTTTTTTAATTTTTTAAAGGTTTTGTCCACACTTACTTGGGGACGAAAAAAGCGGCGTTCTTCCCCATTGGCATCGGCTTGCAGGCTACTGGCGAAGCCCTTGAGTTGCCAGCCTTTCCAGCTGCTTTCGCAACTCAGTTCGTGCCGGGTGCCCTGGTATTGTTTTTCCCGCAAAAAAGTACTGAAGCCATAGTTTAGCGCCCCAACACCGGTTTTACTCAGGCTCCATTCAGCCCGGGCAACTTGTTCATTGGCCGCAGCCACGGTGCCCTGCCCCTGAAAATCCGCCAAACTCCAATCGCGCAAAAATTCCGGGTTGCGGTAGGGGTTCAAACTACGGAAATTGCGTTGCACGGCCTCGTAACTCAGGCGCAGGTTCATCTCGGGCGCTGCCGTTTTTTTTCCCAACAACAATCGTTGTCTAAACTGCGTAAAAGCCGCCCAACCCGCGTCGTCCTGCTGGTCGAGGGTGGAAAAACGGTTGCGGTCGTAGTGCGAAAGCGCCACTTCGGTTTGTAAACTGGTATTTTGATTGGGTGTCCAGTTTTGGCCTAGGGTCACCATGCGTTGTTTTTGGGGCGTACTCAGGGCGATCACCGGAGCGTACTCACCCATGGGTGCACAGGTGATCGGATCGGGCGGCACCCAGATGTATACCCGCTCATTGGCCGTTTGGGCCGGGGCCAATTGGTAGTTTCCCTGATTCGGCCCCAGGAAGGAAAAGCTGGCCGTATACTTGGCCTTTTGCGGATTGTTGCTAAAAACGAGCACGGAATCGCGTTGCCCGCAAGCCAGGAGCGTGTCCCGCAACTCGTAAAAGACCCGACTGGCTACAAATTCGGTCTGTTCCAGCAAACCCGAGGCTACCGCTTTGGCTGGATCGTCGCCCGCCAATTGCAGGGCCATGCGCTCCGACTCGCCGATGGATAACCCGCCCGTAGAGCTGCGACTGTCCTGCTCCTGGTACAAATTGACATAAGCCCGCAAGGTCGGCGCCTGGTACTGCACCCCTGCCGCCACCAGGGTGCGCAAGTAGTTCTGATCGGCGTATTCAAACTCGGCAATGATGCGGCTTTCACGGCTGATCAGGTGGCGGGCAGTGAAGGTGATTTCACCCCGGTTATAGTCTACGATGTAGTCCTGGTCTTGACCGCGTTGCAGGCGTTGGCCGTTGAGCCAAACTTTTTCGGTGCCCGACAGCACGATGATGAAGCGCTCGTTGTTGGGGCCGCGCAACTTGTAAGGGCCTTGATTGCCTTCGCTGGAAGTGATGATGTTGCGGGCAAATTTGCCACGGGATACGGCAATGCTGGCGCTGTTTTGCAGGCTGCTTTTTTCGCCCAGTTTTTGTTTTTGCCCAAAAGTTGCCCCTTGCAGTTTTTTGTAATAATTCATAAAATAACTGTCCGGGCGGTTGATTTCGTAGTCACCTGCGGTAAGTTGAGTGTCTTTTTTACGCAGTTGTACAAATACGCGGTCGAGTTCCTGGAGCTGCACGGTATTGCCTTCGGGTTGGAGGGGGATACTTTCGTCGGAAATGGCGGCGAGGATTTGTACGCCATCGCCAAGATCACCAGCCAATTGTAGGTTAAAATTGGAGTTGAGCACCAAATCCTGACGGTTGCCGAGGGAGACCCCGCGGGAAAAGTTGCCGCTGTAATTCAATTGGCGAAAATCAACCAGAGGTCCTTCGTTGCGAATGGCGATGCGGGTACCACCCAGAATGCTGGGTTGTCGCAGTTGACTGGTGTCCAACAAACGGAAACTTTGGGAAAGAGAGGCGGGAAAAACCCGATAAGTCATTTCAAAGGGGGGACTCAACTGGGCCGTATCCACCCGCCAAATCAGCAAATTGAATTGAACGCGGTACCAGGAGGTATCGAGGAGACGCTGGGAGTCTTTTTCCCGAATTTGCACAGTATGGGGCACAATGAGCAGGGTATCGAGTGGGCGATCGTTTTTGCAGTGCAAAATCTGACTCCGTCTCCAATTGTTTTGGGGCGATTGCTGCGCATAACCGGGCAATGCGCTCAGCAAAACAAATACCAGCAGGCTCAGAATAATGCTCCCCTCCCTCATGAAACACAAGCAATTTCGAAGTCTCTAACGCAAGATAGACAGGATTTGGTTTGAAGATGCTGCCTTGATCAGCAAAGTGTAGTTTGTTGAACACAATAAAAGAAAATCAAAAAAACCTGGGCAATGTGAAGTAGATCACTGTGCTGAAGAACGGGTGGCGCTACTTTTGTACCCGTTCTGTTCATTCAACCTAAAGAAAGTTAGTATTGTTACAGGAATACATGAACAGACTTTCATATTTTTGCATCATTTCTAAAGTCACTACACTATGAAAGTAGAGCAAATCTATACAGGTTGCCTGGCCGAAGCAGCGTATTATATCGAAAGTGAGGGCGAAGCAGTCATCATTGATCCACTGCGGGAAACCCAACCTTACCTCGAAAAATTGGCTGAAAACGGCAGCAAGCTCAAATACATCTTTGAAACGCATTTCCACGCCGACTTCGTTTCGGGACACATTGACCTGGCCGAAAAAACCGGCGCAACCATTGTATTCGGCCCTACTGCCCATACAAGTTTCGACATTCACCAAGCCAAAGATGGTGAAGTGCTGCAATTGGGCAACGTAAGTTTCAAGGTACTGCACACCCCTGGCCATACGCCTGAGAGCACCACTTATTTGTTGAAGGATGAGGATGGCGAAGATTTTGCCATCTTTACGGGAGACACTTTGTTCATCGGTGATGTAGGTCGCCCCGATCTGGCGCAAAAATCTGGTGAAGTGACGCAGGAAGACCTGGCCGGTTGGTTGTACGATAGTTTGCGGGAAAAAATCATGACCCTTTCCGATGAGGTGATCGTTTACCCCGGACACGGGGCTGGTTCGGCTTGCGGCAAAAACATGAGCAAAGAAACCTGGGACACCCTGGGCCGCCAAAAGCAAAACAACTACGCTTTGCGGGCGGATATGAGCAAGGCCGAATTCATTCGTGAAGTCACCGCAGGTTTGACGCCTCCACCACAATATTTTGCCAAAAATGCCAAAATGAACAAGTCGGGCTACGATAGCATCGACGAGGTGTTGGAACGTGGCGCTACCCCGTTCAGCCCAGATGAACTGGAAATGGTGGTTGAAGCCGAAGGTGCCTTGGTACTGGATGTACGCAATGAGCAGGAATTCAAAGACGGCTTTGTTCCCAATTCCATTTTTATCGGCATTGATGGCAGTTTTGCTCCTTGGGTCGGTGCGCTAATCCCCGATTTGAAGCAAGCGATTGTGCTAATCACTCCTGAAGGCCGGGAAGAAGAGGTGGTTACCCGCTTGGCTCGGGTAGGTTACGACAATACTTTGGGCTACCTCAAAGGTGGCATCGAAGCCTGGAAAGCTGCGGGTAAAGAATTGGATACGATCGAATCCATCGATGCGGCTGAATTAGCCAAACGAATGGAAGCGGATCAGGTTGAACACTTGTTGGATGTACGCAAACCAACGGAATTCATCTCCCAACACGCGCTGGTTGCTGAAAACATTCCGCTGGATTACGTCAACAACAACATGCACAAACTGAATCCGCAGCACACTTATTACCTGCATTGCGGCGGGGGTTACCGCTCGATGGTTTTTGCCTCCATCCTGCGTGCGCGTGGTTTTGAAAACTTAATCGACATCAAAGGTGGCTGGAAAGCCATCGAAGCTGAAGCAAACATTGCCAAAACCGATTTCGCCTGCCCAACCAGTATTCCGCAAGAGGTGATCGATGAGGCGAATGCGAATGCGATATAGCTATTAGCAGTGAGCTATCAGCTATCAGCAAGGTGATTACCCCTTGCTGATAGCTGATAGCTCACTGCTAATAGCTGATAGCTCAATTCGCGTTCACCAATTTCCCCGACCCTGACACACTCACCTCTACCTGAGGTTTGCCGCGATAGTATACGTCGCCGGAGCCAAAAATTCTAACATTCAGGTTATCGCTTACATTTACTTCGGAGTCGCCGCTTCCACTTAACCGGATATTTGCATCTCGGGTTTTTAGCTGGAAGGCGAATAAATCACCGGAGCCACTTCCGGTATGTTCGATGCTATTGGACTCACCTTCCAATACCATCCTGCCCGAGCCACTGATCCGGCTGAAGACATCATCGGCATCAATGCCCACGTCGATTTTACCGGAGCCTGAAATGCTCAAATCGATATCGTCCACATTCATGATGTTGGTACTGGTGATGACGCCCGAGCCACTGATGCTCAAGGAACGAATCCGGGGCATGGTGATGAAAATGGTCAGTTCGTCATGGTCCCGCACACAGCGGTCGAAGTCGATTTCCCAAATCCCATTCCGTACGTTGGTTTTCAGTTCAGCGATGATGTTCGATTCTCCTTCTACGGTAACTTTGAAATTGTCACCTTGGGTGATGATGACTTCAGCAGAAATGTCGAGGTCGACACCCGTAAAGTCGGGCAAGTTCAGCGTTCGAGTTACCGTATTGCCATTGCCACGAATACAGGGGCCAAAGTCGTCATCAAAATCGAAATCGCAGGAAAACTGCGTTAAAGCCAGCACTAGGCCGAAAGTCAAAAACAAGATCCTTTTCATAACAGTCAGGTGTTTGATAACAGAAAAAATGGGTTGATTTCTTACAAGAGTCAGTCGAAAAAAAATGTGGTTTTAGGCTAAAACCCTCCAAAACGCAAAGTCAAGCCCCAGTGTGATCCACTAAAATCATCGTTGGTGTAACCACGATTTTCATTGGCACCGCGAAGGAAGCGATAACCTACCGTGCCACCTACTCTGAACCAACGGGTAACGTTCAACTCCAGGCCTGCTTCCGGGGTCATTACAAAAACCTGGTCAGCATCGCGGAATTGAAAATTGGGGTTGTCTATCGGGATATTCACAGCGCCCCAGCCAAAACGGCCACTGGCGTACAAGTGGATCACTTTATTGGTAGGTACGGTAATACCCAACCACAAACCACCGTGGCCGATGTCGATTTTTTCCAGGTTGTTGTTGTCGAGCAAGTAGTTAAAATCTACACTACCCATTCCATAACCACCCAGGAAGAAGTTTTTAAATACAATCCCGCCACCGCCGCCCACGGAGGTACCAATTTTGTTGTCGTTCAAACCATATTCAAAAATCATACCCCCAAAGCCACCCGTTACATGGCTGCGGCCAAAGAGGGTTTGTTCCTGGGCAAAAATGGCTCCACAACAGAGAAGCATAAACGCGGTAATGATGAAGTTTTTCATAATGTTTGAGCTTTTAAGGTCAATGAATGAGACAATAAAAACTGAATTGCGGAGGCAAAAAAAGCCCTCTTTGCAGCACAGACAACTCCACGCGGCAATTCAATTTGATGATAAAATTCAAGGAAAATTTGAGGAAATCAATTCCTCAGTTTACAGGCGAATACCTGCATTAAAACCGATCCAGCCCTGGCTGCGTTTGTTCGCATCCACCTTGTCGTACAAAGTAATTTCTGGAATGAGTTCGCTGCCTCCAATGCCCAGTTCAGGATCCTTGCGACTGGACACCAGCAAGTTGGCCGTTGGGCCCGCGTACACACTCATGCGTTTGCCCAAGCGCCAGTCGAAAAGCAGGCGAAATTGGTGCAGTTGGTGCAGCGGTCGGGTCCAACCTTCACGCTCGTTTACTTTGATGCTGATCAGTTCCAAATTGCTCAGGGTTCGTTTACCCAGGCTGAAAGCGGTGCCGATGCCGTAGCCCAAACCCCAGGTCAACTCTTTGATGCTTTCTTCGGCGTTGTTACCCGGGTTTTGCGCCTCGCTGATTCGCGCTCCCAGATAGAAGATGTTGTAAAATGGCTTTACCCCTATTTTAAAAGCTAAATTTCCTGAAAAAGATTCGCTGGTCGACAATTCAACCCGATTGTAGCCTTTCCGCACGAGGTTGAGTAGGCCAATGGTGACGCCACTCACGGTGTCCGCTACGTTGATCAGGCCGATTTGCACCCCTTTTACCTGGCGGGCCACGTTGATGATGGAGCTCAATTGGCCATTGTTCACATCCTTCGCAATGTTGAACAAGGGGCTAACCTGCAAACGGGTTCTCCCCCCACTGACATTGAACAAACCGCCCAATTGCACCGCACGCGAGTTTTTGCCCGCAATATTGAACAAGCCCGCGGTCTGCACCCCTGCAAAATCGTGCCGGGCGATGTTGAACAAACCTGCGCATTGTAAGGCCGAACCCCGTCCCAAAATATTGAACAACCCTGCACCTTGTATCCCTACCATGGTATCAGTGGCGATGTTGAACAAACCCGCTGCCTGGGTGCCCAATACGTCATCCCCAACGGTATTCCCCAAGCCCGCAATTTGGATGCCTTGCACGTCATTGCGGATCGAATTCATCAGGCCACCAATTTCCAGGCCTTCGACCCCGCCGTTGTGCCCCCAAAGTAAATTCACGGAGACCCGATTGGTGGTGCGGGCACTCTGTATAAAATTGGATCCCAAGAAGGGCAACAAAGAGATTTGCGCCAAACGGGGGAGATTTTTCTTTGGATTAATCACTACACTGGAGCCAACCGCACTCGAATCTGGAATGGGAATGGGTGCCGCAGCCACTTCCTCTTCCACCAACAAAGCGGAATCAATCACCAGTGGATCGAAGCGAGTAGCGGTCAGGTTCTCTACTCCTTTACTCTCCGTATTTGAGGGAACTTGTTGAGGGGCAGGGCGCCCGGAAATGGTGGGAGAACTTTCAGCCCAACGTTTTTTGCGCTCGGCAATGATTTCTTCCATCCGTGGATCAGCGTAAAGTGGACTGTCTTGGTTTATTTCTTTCGGGATGGTTTTATTGGTAATCCGGGGTGGTGGATTTTTTTCTACGGGGCGCAACACGATTTGCCCACCAATGGGTTTGTAAGCAATAGGCAAGGGATCAAACAATTTATCCAGTGCCTCTGAAAGTGAGATATTGCTTACTGAAATGGTAATGGGTTGAGTAGTTGGAATATAATCCGGGTTGTAAACAAAATAGACGTCATGATCGGCTGAAATATCATCCAATACATTTCTAAGGGCAAGGCGGTTGTAAGAAAAATTGACCTTGCGGGCAAGGTTTTGCCCATACAAAGAGAACACCAAACAACAGCAGCATACAAAAGTGGAAAAGAGTTTCATACCAAATCCGTAAGTAGTGGGGCAAAAGTAGGTTGATCACTTTTCTTCCCTAAAAATAATGTAGACGTCACCTTCCAATTTATATGCACCCTTGGGAATTGGAAAAGTAAGCAAGTCCATTGCTTCCCGAACACTCATATTTGGGTTAAATGCTACCCTAGTTGTGGGTTCGTCCAGAATCTCATTGTCTTTTACCTCAATCTTAATGTTGTATAGCTTTTCAATAGCTGGAACTACCTCACCAACTTTAGATCCATTTGGAAAAACAATTACCCCCTGACTCCAGGAATCAACATCTTCAAGCGCAATATCCTGTGCTTTTTCCAATGTAGCACTTTCATTTTCATAAATCGCTGAATTGCCCGGCGATAAAACCAGAGGGGGTACCTTTTTTTGCAACACCTCTTCGCGCTTTTGCACTTCTACCCTTCCAGTTTTGACACTCACCTTCACTTTTGCCTCATCGGGATAGGCCCGAATGTTGAAGCTGGTACCCACTACGCGGGTTTGGACTTCGCCTGTTTCGATCACGAAAGGGTGTTTGGCGTCTTTTTCGACATCAAAAAAGGCTTCGCCGCTCAGGACTACCTTGCGGGTGTCGCCATCAAAAGTATAAGAAAGGGTAGAATTTTCGTTGAGGACAATTTTACTTTGATCAGGCACGCTAATGCTGCGACTTTCGTTGTCGGGAGTGCTAAAAGCCAGGGTTTCTGGCGTGGTATCCCGCATAAAGACCCACCAAGCGGCCACAACCAATACGGCAACGGCGGCAGCTGCCGACCAAGCCCAGTTCAAACTGCGCACTTTCGGCTGGGGAAGAACTTGCAGGGTTGGTTTTGCGGTGCTGACCATTGGCTCAGCCACCAAGGTATCCTCCCCCAAGTCAATGCGGCTATCGAGTGCAGTCCAGGCTTGGGACAAATTGACAGAGAATTCTGGTTCAGTACTGGTTTCGCTGAGGCTCCACAATTGAACCATCTCCTCAAAAACCTCACGGTTTTGAGCACTGGCTTCTACCCAGGCCATAAGTTTGCCTTCTTCTCCAGCGCTCAATTCGCCGGAGAGGTATTTGCCAATCAGATCCTCTTGTAAAGTATGTTCCATTGTAAACAGAATTATGGTCAATGGTAGGGATGTAAAAAACGCAGCCGTACCCCTATTCCTTTCTGCAATTTTATGAAAAATTTATGATTTTTTTCGACTTAGCTTCCAAACAGCCAGATTAACAGCAAAATATGCAAGTATCCATGCAATTCTTGCCGCAGTATTTTTAAGGCTTTGCCCATTTGATTTTCTACCGTTTTGATGGAAATGCCCATTTGATTCGCTATTTCCTGGTAGCTCATTTCTTCATAGCGGCTCAATTGAAACACCATACGGCATTTGGGTGGCAGGCCATCGATGGCGCTGCGGATGTTTTGCTCCAACTCGGAATGCAAGTAACGGTCTTCAGCTGTGCTTGAATCACTGATTTGTGCTGAATGGGGCTCGATCTCTTCGGTGAAATATTTGCGGCTGCGCAAATAGGCCAATCCTTCGTTGACCGCCATGCGCCGCAGATAGGCATCCAGGGAGGAGGTGATTTCAATTTGGTGGCGTTTTTGCCAGAAGCGAAAAAATACTTCCTGGGCGAGGTCTTCCACAATCACCGAATCCTTGATCAGGCGAAAAATAGCACCACAAACTTTCTGGTAGTTGTCCTGAAAGATTTCCTGAAGCGCGCCTTTGTCGTCTGTGCGCAGGCGATGCAGTAATTGTTGTTGTAGGTGTAAACGGTCTACTTGCATAGGTTGGTATCACATGACCCGGCTGCAAAATACGAGGAATGTGCAAAAAACGGTGCATGCTTCGACTAAAGTTGCAAATGTGTGGAGCTACGCGGCTTATTTAAAACTTGTCGCTTCATTTTTTGTCCATTCTCCCAACTATTTTTTCAGCCCCGGCATCTAGAAGATATTGCAGTTTTCAGGCTGCACCTTGTAAGTAATTCGCTGACTTTTTTGTTATTCAATCTCGTTGCAATTTAGCCCAGGCTGGGTAGGGACAAGCAGGAGCGTTTGTCCCAACCTGGGGTTTTTGACAATGTAATCCATCATTTTGGCGAAATAGGGCTTATCTTTGTTCACCACACAAAACCACAAGCCCAATGGCCCTAAGCAAAAAAATCTTCCTCGGCATTCTACTTCTCCTCCTCATCGCCATCGCCTGGAATGGCCCCTATTACTACAAATACGCCCAGGTGGGTGCCGCCTACAACGCCAAAATGACCTGCTCCTGCGTATTTGTCTCGGGGCGTACCCTGAGTTCGATTGAAAAAGAGGATTTGTACGCCATCCCCTTTACCACCCAAACCATCGACCGCAAGGCGCATACGGTGACTTCCAGCATCTTTGGCTTGGTATCCAAAACGGCATTTTACCGCCCAGGCTTAGGTTGTACCCTTTTGAATGAAACCACACCCGGCATTTTGCGCAAACAAGCTCGATTAAAACTCCCCCGCACCGCTGCGCAGGAATTGCCGGATTCCACGCTGGCAGACTCGACCAAACAAGCCATTGAAAAAACCTTGGACTGGGCTTTTTCCGAACCTGATAGTACCCGGCCAGTACATTCTCGCGCCGTGGTGATCCTGCACAATGGCAAAGTAGTCGCCGAGCGCTACGCCACAGGCATCACCCGCAATACGCCACTAATTGGTTGGTCGATGACCAAAAGTGTCACCAATGCCATGATTGGCCTGCTGGTAAAGGACGGCAAACTCAAAGTCAACGCTCCCGCCCCCATCAAAGAATGGAAAAACGACGAACGCGCCACCATTACCCTCGACAACCTCCTACGCATGAGCAGCGGCCTGGATTTTGAAGAAGACTATGGCAAGGTCAGCGATGCCACCAACATGCTCTTCCGCATGCCGAATGCCGGACAATACGCCATCCAGTCGCCCCTAAAAGTCAAACCGGGTACGGAATGGTATTACTCCAGCGGCACCACCAATATTTTACAGGAATTGATCCGGCGGCAATTCAAAAACTTACCCGCTTACCTGGCTTTTCCCCACCAGCGTTTGTTTCAAAAACTGGGCATGAGTACGGCCATTCTGGAGCCTGATCCTTCGGGCTTGTATGTGGGGTCTTCGTACATGTTTGCTTCAGCGCGGGACTGGGCCAAATTTGGGCAATTGTACCTGCAAGATGGGCAGTGGAAGGGCGAACAGATTTTACCCAAGGGTTGGGCCGCCTATTCTGGAAAAGAGACTCCTCATTCAGATGGACTTTACGCCGCGCAGTTTTGGATAGGTTACCGCAAGGAAGGCATACCGCAGGATTTGTACTACGCGGATGGATTTGAAGGGCAGCGGGTGTTGATTGTGCCTTCCAAAAACTTGGTGGTGGTACGCTTGGGCTGCACGCCGAATGGGGGAAATTTTGATGATGTTCGGTTTTTTAGGGAACTTTTGGAGGTATTTTGAACGTTTCAACCGAGCAAAATGCCCAATCATGTGGATTAGATCGTCTTTGTTTTTTATCATCAAATGAAATCATGAAAAACCCCGATCAATTACAAAAACCCAGGCCCATTCCCGGCCAACTCGACATACCTGAACTCGCCCTAGTTGTGCTCATCGGGGCGAGCAGCTCCGGCAAATCAACCTTTGCCCGACAACATTTTCTCCCAACCGAAATTGTCTCCTCCGATTTTTGTCGCGCCCTGATAGCCGATAGCGAAAATGCCCTCAACGTCAACGACGACGCCTTTGAGCTCTTGCACCTCATTGTGGCCAAACGCCTCAAACAAGGCAAACTCACCGTGGTGGATGCCACCAACGTACAACCCGAAGCCCGTAAGTCCTTGCTGGCACTGGCTCGTCAATACCACGTCATGGCCGTAGCCATTGTGCTCAATCTGCCAGAGCGGGTGCTTTTCGAACGCCATACGCAGCGCAGCGACCGCGATTTTGGCCCACACGTCATCCGCAATCAGCGCCGGGACTTGCAACGTTCTTTGAGCTTTTTGCGCAAAGATGGCTTTCGTTATACCTACATTCTGGACAGCCCCGAGGAAATTGAGACTGCATCCATACGCCGCATGCCAAGCTGGAGTGATTTCAGCCAGGTCAAAGGGCCTTTCGACATCATTGGCGACGTACACGGCTGTTTTGATGAGTTGTTGTTGTTGCTGGAAAAAATGGATTACCAGATCGAGCGGCAAGATCCTGGATTGGACTACGGTTTCAAAGTGACCCCGCCCCTTGGCCGACAAGTCATTTTTGTTGGTGACCTAGTAGATCGTGGGCCCAAATCGCCGGAAGTACTGCGCTTGGTGATGAGTATGGTCAAAAACCAGCAGGCCTGGTGTGTACCCGGCAATCACGACGACAAATTGCTGCGCAAACTCAAGGGCAAAGACGTACAAGTGAAGCATGGCCTGGCCGAAACCCTGGAACAACTGGCCGATGAACCCATTGGATTTGTGCAGGAACTGCGCAGCTTTTTGGATGGGCTGGTCAGCCACCTGGTTTTTGATGAGGGAAAATTGGTGGTCGCTCACGCGGGCCTGCGCGAAGACATGCAGGGGCGAGCCAGTGGAGCAGTCCGTTCTTTTTGCCTCTATGGCGAAACGACTGGCGAAACCGACGAATTTGGCCTGCCTGTACGCTACAATTGGGCGGCAGAATACCAGGGCAAAGCCATGGTTGTATTCGGCCACACCCCGGTACCCGACGCCGAATGGCTGAACAATACCATCGACATCGATACGGGTTGTGTATTCGGCGGGCGTTTGACAGCATTGCGTTACCCTGAAAGAAAATTGGAGACGGTGCCCGCTTTGCAGGAATACTACAAACCGAGCCGCCCGATCCAGCGCAGCAATGCCATCATGAGCGTCAGTGCCCAACATGCGCACGACGACATGCTGGACATGGCCGACGTCAGTGGTCGCCGTTTCATCGAAACGCGTTACGACAAGAAAATTTTGATCAAAGAGGAAAATTCTATTGCTGCGCTGGAAGTGATGTCCCGTTTTGCGATCAATCCCAAGTGGCTGATTTACCTGCCGCCTACTATGTCGCCTACCGAAACGAGTGCCTTGCCCGATTTGCTGGAGCACCCGCTGGAAGGTCTTGCGTATTACCAGAAAATGGGGGTAAAGGAGTTGATTTGTGAAGAAAAACACATGGGCTCGCGGGCAGTGGTGATTGTGTGCCAAAGCCCGGAAGTTTCTACTCGTCGCTTTGGATTGGTACAAGCTTCCCTGGGTGTAGTTTATACCCGCACAGGACGTGCTTTTTTTGATGACAAAAATTTGGAAGCCGCTTTTATCGCGCGTGTCAACGCAGCGCTTACCCAAAGTGGTTTTTGGGAAAAACACGAAACCGATTGGGTTTGTCTGGACTGTGAGCTGATGCCCTGGTCGGCCAAAGCACAGGAATTGATCAAAACTCAATACGCCAGTTTGCACGCAGCAGGTACTGCTTCGATGCAGGTGCTTCAATCTACTTTTGCGCTGGGAAATACGCGGAATTTGCCGCTGGAAGATTTACAAACACGGTATACCGATCGGGGCCAAGCCATCGAAAAGTACACTCAGGCTTACCGCAACTATTGCAGTCCAGTAGATGGATTGCAGGGTTTGGTATTGGCACCTTTCCACATTTTGGCGACCGAAGGGCGGGTGCATTCTGAGCAGGACAACTTGTGGCACCTGCAGGAAATTGCCAGTTTTTGCGCCGCCGATCCTGAGTTGTTGTTGGCTACGCCCTACCGACTGGTCAATCTGGATGATGAAGCCTCGGTCACTGCCGCCATTGATTGGTGGACGGAACTCACTGCCCGTGGGCAGGAAGGGATGGTAATCAAACCCCGTCAATTCCTGACTCGCCTCGACGATGGCTTTGTACAACCCGCCATCAAGTGCCGGGGGCGCGAGTACTTGCGCATCATCTACGGGCCGGAATACGACCACCCGGAGCAAATTCAGAAGTTGAAAAGCCGGGGATTGGGACACAAACGTTCGCTGGCCATTCGGGAGTTTACCCTGGGTATGGAAGCCCTGGAGCGCTTTGTGGCGAAGGAACCCTTGCGCAAAACGCATGAATGTGTGTTTGGGGTTCTGGCATTGGAGAGTGAAGAGGTGGATCCACGATTGTAGGATCCACTTCTTCACTATATTTCCTCCTTACTAAATACCAGTTTCACCCCACATTACTGGACATTTTACTCGGAGGACATGAATTGCCACGTGCTTTAGCCCTCGCTTAAACATTAATGCTAGGACTAAAGTCCATCAAAAAGACAATCTCCATCCACGCGCTAGAGCACGTGGCAATTCATGTCCTTCGCTTCTGAAATACAAAAATGTCCATTAGTATGGTTTTACCCCTACCGCACCAAGGTCAAATCACCTTTAAATACCAGCACCTCATCGTCAATGAACTCCACTTCCGCGACATACACGTATACCCCCGAAGGCATCGATTGATTGCGGTAAGTGCCATTCCAGCCCAGGGGCTCTTGGCCGAGGGGGATGTCTTTGGTATCAAACATTTGTTCACCCCAACGGTCGTAGATTTGTAGGCGTCGGATTCGCCGGGCTGCTGGGCCGCCATAGAGGGTAAAAAAGTCATTGTTGCCATCCAAATCAGGGGTAAAGCCATTCGGAATATAAACCGGACGGTTTTTGACTACGGTGACCAACAACTGGTCAACGGCCTTACAACCTGCGGCATCGGTTATTTCAATCTGGAAGCGCACCGTGCGCAGCGGCCCCGCCAGCGTAGTTTGGCAAGTCGAGCAAGTGACCAAATCGGCGGGTGACCATTGGAAATTGACCGAGGGATTATTCGGAACGGCCAAAAGGGTAATTTTTTGGCCCAGTGAAATTGAGGTATCCAAGCCTGCATCTACCTGTAATCGGGGCGGTTCCCTGATGATCACTTCCTGCGAAGCCGTACAGCCGCCACCATCTTCAACTGCGACGGTGTAAGTACCAGCCCGCAGACCAATAAAGCGATTGTCGCTTTGAAAATTGCCGCCGTTGATGCCATATTTATAAGGTGGTCGCCCCCCTTTTCCGAGTAAACTGATGATGCCAGTTGCCTCGCCAAAACAGATGACATCTAAGGGTTGTACATCACCGATGAGCAACAAAGGTGGGTCAACCAGCCTGGCCAGGGTATCCCGATTACAACCATTGGAGTCAGTCAAGGTCACTCGATAAGTGCCAGCGGGCAGATCAGAGCGGAAGGGAGCAATGGCACCATTGTCCCATAGGTATTTATAGGTACCCGTACCTCCACTGCCCAGGATATCGACAGCTCCATCTTTGGCCCCAAAACAACTCGGGTCACTGTTGCTCATTTGGAGCACCAGACGTGGAAAATCTGCTACTGAAAAATTAAACTCGCCCTTGCATAAGTTTTGATCCTGTACATCCACCTGATAGGTTCCCGCTCGAATATTGAGTAGCGAATTGGCCCCCCGAAAACCCTGGCCGTCATTCCAGTTGAATTGATAAGGCCCTTGTCCATTGCCCAATCGCACGACAATCGAGCCATTGGCCAATCCAAAGCAGGTCGGTCGGGTAATGGCATCCACCGCAGGATCGAGCCGCAGGGTGATTTCCCGTACTTTGAGCAAGGTATCTCTTCCACAACCATTTCGGTCACGCCAGCGCAGGTTATAATCACCTGCTGGAACATTGCGCTGAAATGGATCAGCAATCAGCGGCCCGTTGTTCCAACTGTACTGATACGGGCCAGTGCCCCCGGTGAGTTGCACGCTGATTTCTCCGTCGCGCCCTCCATTGCAGGTTGCTTCCTTGTCTTGAGCAGTTAGCGCAAAGGGTGCGGGGCCTTTTATTGTGAAATTCAAAGTGGTATCACAAGTAGCTTGGTCGGTGATGTTGATGGAGTACGTGCCTGGTGGGAGATTTTGCAGGTCTTCAGCCCGCGAACCATTGTTCCAAACATAAGTATACGGGCCGTAGTTGTTGTTGACCCCTACATCAATGGAGCCATTGTTCGAATTGGGGCAATTTTCATCCCGGGTTTGTCCATTGAGGGTAAAATGATCTTTGCAACATTCCACCTGAATTTCTTTTACCCGGGTCACCTGGCAGCCATCGGTACTGGTTACATTGAGCACAATGTTTTTTCTGCCAGGGCGGTTGAATGACACTTTGAAAGGTCCTTTGCCACTGACGACTGCACTTTGATCTGAAGTTGGTCCAAAAAACCAATCCCATTTGGTCAGTCCACCATTAAAACTGGAAGCATCCGTAAATCTGACTTCCTTACCAATACAAGCTGGGCTGGAATCCACATTAAAATCGGCTTTGGGGCCTACAAAGGTCCCGCTGCCACTAAAACTAATGGTATACCCGGCCCCAGATTGGCTGAAGTTATTGACGACGAGGGCATACGCTCTACCCCTTTGCATGTCGATCGCCGAAATGAAATTGTTGTAACCCGATTCACAACCGCAATATTCAATTGTACCGTTTTCGCCAGTCCTTAAGCCAGTGGCTCCAGTACAGTTGATCCAGGTACTTATTGCCTGGCCGACATTTTCTCCTGCCGACATACAACGAATGGCCCGCTTGCCTGAACAGTCATTTACACCACTAGGAAGCTCGAAAACCACAAAATCGATATCATCGTCGGGATTCAAAGGATTAATGGAAAAAGCCAGAGTACCTGGCACATCACAGGTCCATTTAAACCAATTGGACTGGGACTCACTTGGATCACACCCCAAACGGCCGCATACTCCGTCAATTTCGCGAGGATCCTTGCCTTCACCTTGTACAAAAGGGACTGTAAGTGCTCTTTTGTCACAAAGGATATTCCCGGTTGGGCAGTCGCTGCTGGGCACCTGATTGGCATTAAAGCTATTGATACACAATTGAAAAGTCCCGTTGTTGTTGGTACGAGAACTCACTCGAACGAAATAGCGCTGCCCTACGATGACCCTGGAAGTAAGGATTTGTACACTGTTGCGGTTGTTGGCATCAGAAATACAGGCGTTGATTTCAGTCAGATTGCCACAGTTACCAGTATAAACCGTAAATTGAGGGGCACGTAACGTTCCACCAGCATTGATGCGGGTTGCGCCCGAAACACTGATGCTCAAATCTGTCCCGATGGCATCAAAAGCAAACCAAACGTCGTTGGGAGTGGTGGAGGAAGGTGTGCAACGAGGTACGGCTAAACCTACAGTAGGTGTAGCCCCAACCGTTGTGAATTGAGCGATACGCGAACACCAACCGTTGACGGTATCCAGCACAAAAGGACTGGCACAATTATCGTTTACCGGAGCTTGGGCACGAAGTTCACACAGTGCAAGGGTGCACAACAAGAGCATAAATATTTTTCTCATAGCCGAATTTGGTTTGGCCTCTTAGAGCTTGTCTTTCAAAACGAGCTCTCAATTTAATAATTTGCAGGAGTTACTACAAATAACGCCATTAAGCCCGATTTATATCATTCCATTTGAAAAGAGGATGATATTTTTGTGCATTGAATGACAAAAAAAACACAAATGCGTCGCCATCTGCCGAATGCCATCACTTTATTGAATCTTTTTTGCGGCGCATGTGCGAGCCTTTGCCTGTTGTACGGACGTTTGGAATGGGCCATCGGGTTGGTCGCATTGGGCGCATTAGCCGATTTATTAGATGGAATGGTGGCTCGTTTGCTGAAAGTGCATTCTGAATTGGGCAAACAACTGGATTCTCTGGCCGACATGGTTTCTTTTGGACTGGTACCGGGAATTATTTTGTATTGTTTGATTGCAGCTGCCTGGCAGGGGCAATGGCCAAATGACCTGGAAATCAGGGCACTGCCTGCTTTTATCCTCACCCTTTTTGCCGCCTTACGTTTGGGCAAATTCAACCTGGATGAACGGCAAAGTGATGGTTTTTTGGGTTTACCCACCCCGGGATGTACTTTGTTCATGGTGGGCTTGCTGGGTGCCTATCTTTCACCGAATTCTTTTGTGCATTTTGCCCATCCAGTCTGGTACTATGTAATTACTGTTCTCTTTTCGGCACTAATGGTGCTAGAAATCCCCATGTTTAGTTTCAAATTCAAATCTTTACAATGGGCAGGGAATGAGATAAGAATTATATTTGCGGCGATTGCAGTAGCCATCTTGCTGGTTTGGCAAATTGCTGGCTTAGCGATAGTGGTGTTGCTGTACATCCTACTTTCAATTTTCATCCATTTATTTAAGCGTAAATCATTGCCATGAAATTTGTTGCAGAAATTGACATCATGCCCCATAAAGAATTGCTAGACCCACAGGGAAAAGCAGTGTCACACAACTTAAAAAGCCTGGATATTCACAGTGTAGAGGATGTGCGGATTGGCAAACACATCACCCTTACCCTGGAGGCTGAAACAGAGGAGGCTGCCCGTGAAATTGTGGACAACGCCTGCCGCAAATTGCTGGCCAACCTGATTATGGAGAGCTTTGCTTTTGAATTAACCGCAATAGAATAAATAGGGATCATCCCGAAGTATCACAAAAAAAATGAGCAATTCGGGATGACTCTTGTTTGCAACCTTTATCCATGCTCTACCTCGTTCCAACGCCCATCGGCAACCTTGAAGACATCACCTTGCGCGCCATCCGGGTACTCAAGGAGGTGGACATCATCCTGGCGGAAGACACCCGTACTTCGCGCAAGTTGCTCGATCATTACGGCATCGAAACGCCCCTCTGGGCTCATCATGCGCACAATGAGCATGCGGGGGTGAATGGGGCCTTGCGCGAATTATTGGCCGGTAAAAAACTGGCCTTGATCTCTGACGCGGGTACTCCGGGCATTTCTGATCCAGGTTTTTTGCTGGTGCGGGAATGTGTACGGCAGGAGATTCGGGTGGAATGTTTGCCCGGTGCAACTGCGCTGATACCTGCCCTGGTTTTGTCGGGATTGCCCTGTGACCGTTTTCATTTTGAAGGTTTTTTGCCCCATAAAAAAGGCCGACAAACCCGCGCGCAATATCTGGCGTCTTTACCTCACACCTTTGCGCTGTACGAATCGCCTCATCGCTTGGTCAAAGCCCTGGAGCAATTGTTGGAGTTTTGTGGCCCCGATCGCAGCGCCTGCGTGGTACGCGAGTTGAGCAAATTATTTGAAGAAGCTCATCGGGGTACTTTAGCCACACTTGTTGCGTTTTTTCAACAACACCCCGAGAAAATCAAAGGGGAAATTGTGATTGTTGTAGCCGGCAAAGAAGGCAAGGAAGAAAAACATGAGAAATACGAGAAACATGAAAAACATGAGAAATAAACTGGCCCTTTTAGGTGGGTTCGTCTGTATCCTGGCCCTGAGTTTCACTGCTTGTAAAAATGGGAAAGGTCAGCCTGAGGTTGTGGATGACAAACCCGCCGTTGCGGTAAAAGTGCCTGCTTTTAACCGTGATTCCGCTTTTCAATATGTCAGCAAACAAACCGAGTTTGGCCCACGGGTACCCAATACTGCCGCTCACCAAGCTTGCAAAAATTGGCTTTCGGCTCAACTCAAAGGATATGGACTGGAGGTGATTGAGCAAAATTTTACGCCAACCACTTTTGATGGCAAAAAGCTCAACAGCACCAACATCATTGGCCAATACCGCCCCGAACTCAGTCGGCGGATTGTTTTGGCGGCACATTGGGATTCGCGCCCCTTTGCCGATTCACCCATAGCAACTAGTGACAAAACCAAACCCGTCATGGGTGCCGATGACGGCGGTAGTGGTGTTGGAGTTTTGCTCGAAATAGCTCGCCAATTGCAAGCCAATCCTGTAGATATTGGGGTAGACATTGTCTTTTTTGACGCTGAAGATTATGGCGATGGCAGTGAAAACGCCAAACCCGACACCTGGTGCCTTGGCTCCCAACATTGGGCCAGAAATCTGCATTATAAAAATGACATCCGCCCGGAATACGGCATCCTGCTCGATATGGTCGGCGCACCTTCCGCCCGTTTTGGCTTCGACGATGTGTCCTACGAACGCGCTTCTGACGTCTTGCAAAAAGTATGGGGCCTCGCCAAAGAAATGGGTTACGGTCAATACTTTGTAGAAGAACCAACTGGCGGCATTACCGACGATCACGTGTACGTCAACTACATTGCAGGCATCAAAATGATCGACATCATCAACAAACCTGCGGCTAGCAAAACCGGTTTTGTGGATCATTGGCATACGGATGGGGACACGATCGACAAAATCGACCGCTACACCTTAAGAGCGGTAGGCCAGGTGTTATTGGCGGTGATCTATCGGGAGTTCAATGGTGAATTGTAAAGATCCGTTTTAAAAGTATCAAAAGTTGGAACGAAGGGGTTTTGCATAAACACGTAATGGTGTAAGTGGCAATATTGCTGCGATGCTAAAACCTCTTCGACATGAACACACCTTTAACCGGACTTGGGAATTAACTCTTGATTTCGTTGGCTGAACTTGTTCATGTGGTTTGCTAATGTTGTTTGTTTGCAAGTATAGCGAAAAGCCTAGTCAACAATACTATATTCTCAGCTACCGACTATCCCAGATATATCCCATTCTAAGGTGTTCTAAGGTGCCTAAGGTGGTTCAAAACAAAGAAAGGCTCGAAGGGCAGTAAAATAAATTGAACCACCTTAGACACCTTAGAACACCTTAGATTTTTTGCGCCTTCGGCGCTCAAAAGTAAGAAGGTTCCTTCACGATACCCTCTCCTTTTGCTTTTGCAATAGTTCATGTTTATGCAGTAATTATCGCTCTACTACAATCCCCGCATAATCCGTCAAACGACTCACTTTGAAACTCACATACCCTTGCTGATAAACGAAAGGCAAGGGCTTCTCCTCCCCCAATCTCCACACTTTCCGTGGCCGATAATCCACCTTGACTTTGATCTCAGTTTCATGAATCGGTAGCGGATCAAAATACGTATTGCCACTAAAACCCGTGAGGTTGATCAAATGCAAGATGTGCCCAGCCGAACGAAAAGGAGTAGCGATGGTCACCGCTGCTGTATTCGGCATGTATTCATTCAGGATCATTTCCACCCGAGGATGGGCATTCGTAACGATTTGTTGGTCAAGGGCAGGAAATAGGCGCTTCAAAATATCCAGAACCAAGTATTTGTGCTGCTCGTAGCCCGTTTGGTAATAAATGCGGCCAATGTTGATGGGCATCAGGGCATTGGTGCTGCTGCCGTTTTGGTGCAAGTTGGTGGCAAAATAGTTAAGGGGGTCGTGGCCGCCGATCATTTCGGGTGGGCCGGGTCGGCCTTTGTCCAAAATGGGCAACAGTGTCTTGTCGCCTTGGTCAAACTGGTACAAGCCCAAATTGTACTTAAAATGCACCATGCTTTGCCCGACGAAATGGGTGAAGATTTTTGGGTCATTGGGTTGCAGATAATGGCCATCTCCATCATTGAGGTCTTTTACAATGGTCGCACCAAACAGTTTTTTTAACACCAGTGGAGCATCAAAGAGGCTGCGGTTGCTGGCAAAAAGTGACATACCAGCCTGCGAAAGCTCTTGCAAAGCTGCCAAATCTTGCGCGGATAAATATTGAATATCCGGCAAGATCAAAACTTTGTACTTCCCCAGTTTTTCTTTAAGCTTAGCCAAATGGTTATCCTGAATGATGTCGAAAGGAATATGCGCCTCTTTCAGCATCAGCTGAATGCCCCGATACTCTTCCATCGGTAAACCGCTTGGCCAATAACCCGGAGCAACCACTGCAACTTTGGCCACCGACTCGTATTTGCCAAAATAGGGTTCCCATTTTTTCTGAAAGGCATAAATCTTTTTCATCACCACAAAATTCCGCTGGTCTTCGTACTCCCGGAGGTCGCCCATTAGGCTTACGTCGGTGCCGGAGCCGTTGGCCAGGTTTTCCCACAAGCGGATGCCTACCTCTTCGGGTTCAGCGGCGTTGAAGCGGCTGCGGAAGGAGATTTGCTGGATGCTGGCATTGCTAACGATTTTATCGGGGAAGGTTTGTTCGATGTGGTTGGTATTGTCGCTGCCCGTATAAGGCCAATAGGGCAAGCCGTGGGTTTGGCTTTCGTGGCGAATGATGTCGACATAGTCTTCGAGGTAAGTGCAGATGGCTACTTTCTTTTTGCGGCCCTTGACCAATTCGTGCAGCTTTTTGGACCATAGGCTGATGCTCTCCTTTTTAAATTCCTCGTATTTTCTAAAAACGGGATCGTTTTTGTCTTCTTTCAGCGGCAAGTCCAGGCCGCCGCTCCATTTTTTAAAAGCAGCCTTGTCGTATTCGTTTTGATCGATGCCTTCGTAGGTGTTTTCGTAGGAATTGCGGGTTTGGTAGCCGGGCATGTTGAGGAAGATGCCATCCACGTCATAATTGTCGAGCACTTCGGCAACGATGTCAAAAGCTTTTTCCTGCACGTAGGGCGCATTGATGCTCACCACGTATTTATCGGTATTGACAATTCTTTTGCCCGTTGGCGAAAGGTAAAACCAGTCGGGATGTTTTTGAAAAATGCTTTGATCGGCCCGGCTGAAGTCAAAACGTACAATCACTCGGATCCCTTGATCGTGGCATCGTTGGACGATCCGTCCTAGGTCGCCCGGCTTCATGTAAGGGTTGATGTAATGGAAATCAAGCTTGCTTTCATAAAACGCCATAATCCCGCCTGCATTGATGATGAGGGTATTGGCCGAAAAGGTGTGCAAATCTTTGACGATGCTGTCGGCGTGCAGATTGGCGGCTTCATAGGCTGGCAGGTTCATTTGGATGAGCCGCAGGTTGTTGCGTTTCCACCATTCGGATTGGTCGCTGGACAGAATTGGTTTTTGCGCCCAAAGGCTGGAAAAACACAGGAGGCAGCAGAGGGACAGGCTGGTCTTGTTCATGTAGTGTAGCTAATGTTGTTTGTTTGTAGATTGGGCTCGTGGCAAGTTAATAACTCACATTGCGCAGAGGAGCAGCTTCACTGCCTATTATTTTCACCACTACGACGTTTTGAGCTTCGCTTCAATTTTGCTAAAAGCGACAGGATGGGAAAACGGATGAAACGGATTGAACGGATTGAAACGGATTTTTTATTCCGCCTGCAGCGGATAAAGACGAGCCGAAGGCGAGTCAAAGTCCGTTCTAATCCGTTCAATCCGTTTCATCCGTTTTCCCATCCTGTCGCTCTACGCCGAAGGCGTTAAAGCGCGAAGCGCACAAAATGTCTTGTCCGTCGTCGTCGTGGTAAAGTAAAAAACGAGCAGCAAAATTGCGTACTGAGTAATGTGCGTTGATAACCAAGACCTTAGAAAACGACAAATTACTTAGGTAATCACATGCCCTAAATGAAGTAAAAGTAGTTTTTCATTATTTTTTAAGAGAAAAAAATTGAATGACATCCCCCAATATAAATTCATATGCCAAGGGTAGTCATCGTTTTTTTTCATTTCATTGCTCACAAATAATTCCCACACATCAATATTTATTGTGCCTAGATGCTGGCGCAGCAAATCAATAAAGTACCTTACACAGGGCTTAGTTGATTTAATTCGCTCATTTATTTTGAGCATTTCATGCTCTCTCCGCTCCAACCAGTTGGCACTGTCTTCCTTAGATAATACATCGGTAATCGATCTATAGTCATCTGCCGAAAAACTGACTTTGAGGTATCCATCTGCAAACCAGGTTTCTAATTTATGCCCAAGACTCTTTTCCCAATCTTCAAATTTTAGAAACTCAGCATTGCTGTAGAATAAATCAAAGTGTCGGTCTTCAAGTTTCATGTTATACCTGAGTCTATTCAAGATGTGATCTACAAGTGTTTTTTTCAAACTTGAACTTGTTTCTTCTAATTCTGTCAGGGCGTACGTTACCATACTTCCCGCATTTGCTGAAATAGTATTTTCAATTAACTGTTGCACATACAAGTATCCCTGTATATGTTCAATTTTTAATTCTTCTTCAAATTGTGGATACATCAATCTTGTTTTCAATTTTTCAAAATAAATCATCATAATGCTCACAACACCCTCCCCAAAGCCCGCAAACTCTCCACATTGTGCAGTGGCGCAAACAGATCCACGTACGGCAGCGACACCTGCATGCCTCGCACTTCGGGTGCATAACCAGGCCGACCCGCCAATGGATTCAACCAAATCACCCGCTCGGCCTTTTTGCCAATTTTGCGCATACTTTCTTCCAACACCTCAATATCCCCCGTATCACAACCATCGCTGAGGACGAGTACAGTGCTATGACCGTGCAGCAAGCGGTTGTATTGCTGATAAAACTGCTCAAAAGAAGCCCCGATGCGGGTCCCTCCCGACCAGCCGGGGACAGTATCACTCAGTTCGTTCAGCACCTGGCGGTAATTGCTTTGACGCAGCACTTTGGTGATGCGTTGCAAGCTGGTGGAAAAAACAAAAGTCTCCACCCTTTGGCCGAGTTGCTGAAAGGCGTATACGAACTGGATCAAAAACTGGCTGTACAAGTCCATCGACTTGCTCACATCGCACAGCAGGATGAGTTGGTTCTTTTGTTGTTTGGGGCGAAAGCGGGCCAATTCAATCAGTTCCCCACCCCGGCGCAGGTTTTTGCGCATGGTGGTACGCAGGTCGAGCATGCTTGCAGAGCGGGCGCGTTCTTTGCGGCGGCTGTATTGGCGAGCCATACGGCGGGCAATTTGGAGGATCAGTTGGTTGATTTCCTGCAATTCTTCGGCGCTGAACATAGAAAAATCCTTGCGGCCCAGGGATTCGCCTGAGCTGTATACGGCCAATTCGATGTTGTCTTGGGCGGGTTTGCCATTGAGCCAACTTTTCAGGGCTTGCAAGGAGGGAGGCTGCTGGCGGGTGCCGGGTTTGCGGGGTTGTTTGTCGTCGGCGATTTTGGAGTCCACCGCTTTTTCCAGTTCTTTCCAGTATTGGGGAAAAATTTGATCAAAAAGTTCTTGCTCGCGTTGCGTGCGGGCAAGCGTGGCACGCAGGGTGTATTGAAACAAAGCTGGATCAGAAAACGGTTCAACCAATTCCAGGGCTGACAACATCGTGCTCGACTCCATTGGGCCAATGGTGAAGCCTTTTTGGCGCAGGTGGCGGCAAAAGGCCAGCAAATTGGCACTAAGTGTAGTATGGCGTTGCAAGAGCGTATTGGACATAAGCTAAAATGCAAAACGGCTGAATCAAGTCTTTTCAACTTCATCCAGCCGCTTTTGGTTCTTTCCTGATTACCTAATTTATTGTTTGCTGATCCTTTTGGTGGTGAGAACTTTGTTTTTCTCGCCGATGATCCGCACCAGGTAAATCCCTCTGGGTAGGTCTCCAACGTACATTTTTTTGTCGGCGGCAATGTCTTCGAAGCTTTTCATCTGGCGGCCCGCCAAATTGAAAACCATCACTTTTTGCACACCTTGAACGTCAGTTAAACCAATGTGACTGGTCGTTGGGTTGGGGTAAACCTCAATAATTACACCTCGGTCTGCCTCTACTGATGCATACCAATTACCAGTCTTAGCGCTTGTTTGTCCTATCGCTTTTGGGATTGTGAAAAGTACCAGGGTTAAAAAGAGTAAGTAGTGCTTCATGCAATAGTATTTTAGGACAAAATTTTAACACTTTAAAAATACGTCAGGTTCAAGTATTATGCAAACCTAATTTGGGTATTTGCATTTTTTTAACTTTTAGATGATAATGGAAGTTGAAAAGTTGGAGAGATGAAAGGTTGAAAAGTGGCTTCCGCAGTGGCTTAGACGAGCGCATTGTCAAAAACGCTGCGGGAGCTACTTTTCAACTCTTCAACTTATTCTTCCTCCTTCGCCAGCGCTTCCTTGAAGAGCTCCACAAAGGCCTCCAGGCTCACACTGCCCTTATCCCCTTCGCCCTGGCGACGTACCGCTACCGCGCCAGCCTCCATTTCTTTCTCCCCAACGATGAGCATATAAGGTATACGTTTCAATTCGGTATCCCGGATTTTGCGACCGATGGTTTCGCTGCGGTCATCGATGTAACCCCGGATGTCGTGGGCGGCCAGTTTTTCTTCAAGCTCTTTGCAGTAGTCTACAAATTTATCACTGATCGGCAACAAGGCATACTGCTCGGGCATGAGCCAAAGCGGGAATTTACCCGCCGTGTTTTCAATCAAAATACTGATGAAGCGCTCCATCGACCCAAAAGGTGCGCGGTGAATCATCACCGGGCGGTGGGTTTTGTTGTCGGCACCGACGTATTCCAGTTCAAAACGTTCGGGCAAGTTGTAATCCACCTGAATGGTACCCAATTGCCATTGGCGACCAATGGCGTCGCGCACCATAAAGTCCAGTTTGGGGCCATAGAAGGCGGCTTCGCCCAATTCCATGGTGGTTTTTAGCCCCACCTCACGGGTTGCTTCGATGATGGCGTTTTCTGCGTTGCGCCAGTTTTCGTCCGTTCCGAGGTATTTTTCGGGCGTATTGGGGTCACGCAAGGAGATTTGAGCCGTGAATTCTTTAAAGCCCATTTTGTACAACACCGTCCGAGTCAGGTCCAATACGTTCAAGAACTCATCCTTTACCTGATCTTCGGTACAAAAGATGTGGGCGTCGTCCTGCGTAAAGCCACGTACCCGCGACAAACCGTGCAACTCCCCAGTCTGCTCATAGCGATACACCGTACCAAACTCCGCGATGCGCATTGGCAGATCGCGGTAAGAGTGGGGACGGTGGGCGTAAATTTCGCAGTGGTGCGGGCAGTTCATCGGTTTGAGCAGGAACTCCTCCCCATCCTTAGGGGTATGGATGGGCTGGAAACTATCCTTGCCATACTTGGCGTAGTGCCCGGAAGTGACGTACAATTCCTTGCGGCCAATGTGGGGAGTGGTAACCAGTTTGTAGCCCCGCTTTTCCTGCTCCACGCGCAGGAAGTTCATCAAACGGTCGCGCAGGGCGTTGCCCTTGGGTAGCCAAATGGGCAAACCCGCCCCTACGCGCTCGGAAAACATAAAAAGTTCTAGTTCCTGCCCCAACTTGCGGTGATCGCGTTTGCGGGCTTCTTCCAGCATCACGAGGTGCTCTTGCAGGTCTTTTTGTTTGGGGAAAGCAACCCCGTAGATGCGCTGCAACTGCTGGCGCGTCTCATCACCCTGCCAATAAGCACCCGCTACGTTGGTCAATTTTACAGCCTTGATGAATCCGGTATCCGGAATATGTGGCCCGCGGCAAAGGTCCACGAAGTTGCCTTGCGTATACAGCGTAAGGGCTTCGTCGGCGCCGCGTTTTTCAATCAGTTCAATTTTGTACTCGTCGCCTTTTTCCTGGAAAAACTTCAGGGCTTCATCCCGAGTAATGTCTCTGCGGATATAGCCATTTTTTTGCCGGGCCAATTCGAGCATCTTTGCTTCGATCTTGGGCAGGTCGTCCAGCGAGATTGGTTTGCTACCGGGATCAACATCGTAGTAAAAACCACCTTCGGTAGCTGGGCCCGTACCAAATTTGATGCCAGGAAACAGTGCTTCCAATGCCTCAGCCATCAGGTGGGCAGAGGAGTGCCAGAATGTGGTTTTTCCGTCTTTATCATCCCAGGTGAGTAGCGTCAAGGTCGCGTCGGTGGGGATCGGACGGGTGGCATCCCACACTTCGCCGTTTACTTTTGCCGAAAGAACCTTCTGGGCCAAGCCCTCGCTGATGGAACGGGCTACTTCAAGCGCCGTTGTTCCTGGTTCGTACTCCCGAACCTTACCATCTGGGAAAGTAATGTTAATCATGGTTTACGTTGTTTATTTCGCTATAGCGGCTGCAAAAATAGGCAGGATTAGCAGGTTTTTTTAGGATTGGGGAAAAAAAGTTGAGAGAGGTTGAAGCGTTTGAGTTAAAAACAATCCGTTTAGATGAGCTAAAGCACAACAATATTCCAGTGCAGAAAAAGTTATTTTCATATTGTCATTTTTCACACAATAGAACAACCATGTACCCTCATTCTACAACTATTGTTTTTTCTATGCTGCTTTTATGCTCTTCTTTCTTACTATCCGCTCAAAAATCATTCAACTTAAGGCTATTAGATTCAACAACACAGCAAGGTATCCCTTATGCCACCATTGGATTAAAACTAGCTAATACTGGTGGCACTTCTGACCTACAGGGTCATTACTCCTTCAGCATTCAGGAAAAAAAACAATCCGACACGTTGATTATCAGTTGTATTGGCTATAAATCCAAAATTGTCCCGGTAAAAACTTTGGCAGAAAGCACGATGAATAGTTTTGAACTAATACCCATAGTCTATGAAATGCCTGAGGTTGCGATATACCCTAAACCAGGAAGCGGAACCCTGATATTGAACACTATTGAAAAGAAACGCTATGATATGAGTATAGGTTCAACTGGCTTTTTGCAACAAATTGCAAGTTTTTTTCCAACACCAAAAAACATCGAAAATTTCTATTTAGAAAGTGTAAAAATTTTAACATCCTCAGGAAATGGGAGTTCTTTCAGATTAAGAGTGTATGAAAACAATGCAAAATTAAACGGCCCAGGGGCGGATATTCTTATATCGCCATTGATTGTAAAAGTTAAAGAACACCTCCAGCAAATCGATTTGTCACATTACAAAATTGAAGTACCTGAAAACGGTTTTTACATCGCAGTAGAATGGCTAAAAATCAAAGAAAATATCATCCAATTTCGGAGTAAGAAGTCAGAAACCATTATAGCGTATGAACCCTACATTAAATCATATCGAGTGTCAAATGCTAAAGATCTTACTTCTTGGAGTCTGAATTACAAAAATGAGTGGCAAAGGCTGGCAGCAGGCTTTAACCTAGCCATCGAAGTCACCCTTTTGGGGATGCAATAAAGGGGCTTATCTCAACTTTTTACCTATTTTTGCCCCACTACTAAGGATAAAATTAAGGAATAAAACCATGGCCAAAGGAAAAAAAGGCACCAATCGCCAATCTGCTTCAAGCCCTGCTCCAGGCAAAACAAATACTACGAACACAAAAGTAAATAAAGCCGTTTCCGCTGAAAGCACAGGCTCCACGGGTGCCGCTGGGCTGATCATTGCCGCACTGGCTTTTTTCCTCTACGCACCTTCCTTGCGCTATGGCTATGTGCTGGACGATCAGATGATGTACGTCAACAACCAGTACGTGCAAGAGGGTTTTGCTGGAATTGGCAAAATCTTGAGCACCGAGTCCTTTGCCGGCTTTTTTGGCGAACAAAAAAATCTGCTGGTGGGTGGACGTTACCGGCCCTTGTCCATTGTCACTTTTGCCATGGAGAAAGGTTTGTTTGGACAAAATGCGGCACTGAGCCATTTTGTCAACTTACTGCTCTACGCCTTATTGGGTTGGTTGACCTACCGCACCCTGCGCCGTATTTTTCCACCGGAGGAAAAAGGCAGTTGGTGGTTTAGCCTGGCAGGTTTGGCCACCTTATTATATGTACTGCACCCCATCCACAGCGAGGCAGTGGCCAATGTCAAAGGGCGCGATGAAATTATGGCGGCCCTGGGCGCCATGGGTGCCTTGTACGCCAGTTGGCGCTACGTGCAAGAGGGGACGATGCGCTGGAACATCATCGCCGCAGTGGTTTTTTTCCTGGGTTTGTTGTCCAAAGAAAATGCATTGACCTTTATCGCGGTAATTCCGCTGGCCCTCTACTATTTTGGATCAGCCAGCAAGCGGAATTTGCTCATCAATACCGGGACTTTAGCCTTAACCGGAATTTTGTACGTGGCCTTGCGTTACGCCATCGTTGGGCAATTGCTGGGTGGACCTGATGTTGAACCCAATCCGATGAACGATCCTTTTGTCAATCTTTCCACTGGGAATAAATATGCTACGATTTTCATGACCCTGGGCTGGTACCTCAAACTCCTGGTTTTTCCCCATCCACTTACCCACGACTATTATCCTTACCACGTGCCCGTGGTTGGTTTCGACGATTGGCGGGCATTGTTGGGACTGGCTTTGCATGTAGCGTTGGCGGGAGTAGCCATTTGGGGGCTGTGGAAAAAAAATGTCCCCACTTTTGCGGCGGCCTTTTACCTGATCACCTTGTCTATAGTATCGAATTTGCCCTTTACGGTGGGGGCTTTTATGAATGAGCGATTTGTGTTTTTGCCATCCCTGGGATTCAGTTTGTTTTGCGCCTGGTTGATTGTAGCTTTTTTGCCCAAAAGATTGGGCCTGAGTGCGGGCCAAAGTTATCCGCTGGGGTTGGGGCTGATTGCGGTGCTTTCACTAGGCTATGCGGTTAAAACCTTCACCCGTTTGCCCGATTGGAAAGATGAAAATACGCTCAATCTGGCGGCTTACAACATTTCAACTGGCAGTGCCCGCGCCAAATTGTTTCGGGCAGTGACGATCTTCCGCTACGAGTACGCCCAATTGCCTACCAATGAGCTAAAAAAAGCCAGGCTGAATGAAATGATCCCGATGGTGGAGGAGGCTACTCGGATTTTACCGGAGTACAAAGCGGCTTGGGGCTTCATGGCCGGGTTAGCTGGTGAGCGCTATAAAATTGACCTACAGCTCAAACCGATGCTGGATGTTTTTGCCAAGGCTGCCGTATACGATCCCGATTCAAAGTCAATTCACGACTTTTTGAAATACGTCAAGCCCAGCTCGGGGGCAGTACCTGCTGCGTTGGCCGATTTTGCGTATCAGATAGGCTATGAACACTTTGCGCAGCAAAAGCGGGATACGGAGCATGCGCGGCAGTATTTGCAATATGGAGAAGGGACTGAAGGTGTGGATTCGAGGATTGAGAAGGCATTGAAAAATCTGAGGTAAAGGATAAATATTGAGTTATATCGAATTTTGGTAATTTTTATCCTTCCTGAGGTGATTCCTTGGTGCCTTAGGTTTCTTAGGTGGTGAAAGAATATCCTGCTACGCAGGTTTTTTCCTTTTTCACCACCTAAGAAACCTAAGGCACCTAAGAATCACCTCAGATTGGAAATTAGTTCCACTCGTCACCTCAAAAATAAAACCGCAATCCGACCCCTCCCCCCAAATCACCATCGGTGAATTCGAGTACCTGCAACCTTGGCGTGATCTGCGCGAAAAGTTCGAAGCGGTCAAAAAACACATTCAACCCAAAGTTGCCACTGATGCCCGCACCAATGTAATCTTCGTAGCGGCCGCGCTCATAAAAAGAAATGAAGGCCCCAGGGCCATAAAAGAAATTGACATTACGGGCACCGCCCAGTGGTTTGTGGTACAAGGCGTGGACATTGACGAACAAATAATCGTTCAAGTCCCAGGCGGCTAAAATATCGACCGAAGCTTTGCTTCCATTGTAAAACTTCAAGGTCAAACCGCTCGGGTCACCGACCTGTAAACCAATACCAACACTGCCACTTTTTACCTGTGCGTGGACGGCAACCTTACTCAGTCCCAGCAAGACGAAGGGTAAAACGAATAGGATCTTTTTCATTTGATTAAAATTTGGGTGTTACTTGGGAGAGTAGATCAGCAGTCAAACGCATAAAATAATTGGGTAAGTGTACATTGGCGGGCAAAAAAAAGGCCGACTACATCTGGTAGTCGGCAATGATATTGGGTACTCTAACTCTAAATCAACCTAGGTCAAGCCGTTGGCCAGGGCCAGGACTCGGTGACGCTTTTGCCAATCACGGGCTTCCAATTCTTCTTTGGATTGGCCTTGATTTGGCGCGCCAGTTCAATCTGCCGAGGCGACAACACCTCTTCTGGCGACTTGCCTCCAGCCAAAAGGCTATTGGCGCGCGCCGCTTGCAACTCCGTCATCGGCAGAAATCGATAATGACTTTGATAAAGGTAATATTTACTTTCGGGATCGGGGCGATAAGTTGAAGGTTCTTTCACTTTGCCTTTTCCCAAGACCTTTTCTACTTTGACTTGCTCTTGTGCATCAGCGGTAAAAACCCCATCGGCACATTTCACTTTACTCCCCGATTCAATCAGGTTTTCAAAAGAAAGCAAGCGGGGATTGTACTCCACATTGACAACTTCCCGGCCCCCCATAAATCCAGCTTCGGTGGACACTATTCCAGGAATTTTGCCCAGTTCTTTTTCGCCAGTCCAAAAACAGTACATGGATAAAGTAACTGTTTTAGTGCCCAAGGCTTTGCTCTGGAGTTCTTCCCGCAACAAAGCCAGGTAAGTGGGTACGACGAGGTTGCTTTTTTCCAGCGCAACCAACATTGAATTCAACACCGCCAGGGGTGTATAATTTCCGGAAACGCGCTCGGCCAGGTTCTTTTTACCCGCATCCACAATGCGTACAACCGGATTGTTCCAGGCAGGTTCATTGTAAAATTTGAGCACTTCGGCGTCTTTACCACCTTTGTTGTTGTAAATCGCTACGGGGACGAACAGGGATTCGATGGCTTCGGCAATGAGGGGATGGCTCAGCACTTCAGCGCCATAACGCTGACAAGTGCTACATCCGGGCACTTCCTGAAAAAGCAAAAACACTGGTTTTTGTTCCTTTTTGGCCCGCGCCAAGCCTTGTTCGAAATCACGCACCCACGCAACTTTACCCAACTCCGCCGGAGTATGGGTGCCCTGGGAGAGGGCGACGCTGGAGAAACACAGCATCAAGGTTAATATCGTTATGGTGTCTCTGAACATACAAGCGATCAAAATTGTGACTGCAAAATGGAACTATTACAGCACTTGAAATGTAGCGGTGGAGACAGTTTGGAATTAGTTTTCGTGAATCAGTACATTTGTTTCAATTCAGCTCAACTTATGAAAAACATTTCGGTCACTCGTGACAATTACCTCATTACCACAGACAAAGCGCGTTTGGACTTGCATGCTGTGCACCAGTATTTGTCCAAAGAATCGTATTGGAGTCGTGGAATTCCCTTCGAAACGGTAAGAAAAGCTGCACAGCACTCGCTCACTTTTATCGTCCTTTGCGGCGAGGAACAAGTGGGTTATGCCCGCATTATTTCCGACTTTTCCATCTTTGCTTACCTGGGCGATGTTTACATTCTGGAGGCGCATCGCGGCCAGGGTTTATCCAAATGGTTGATGGAAACCATCACGGAGCACCCCGAATTGCAAGGACTGCGGCGCTGGATTCTGGCTACCAGCGATGCGCATGGTTTGTATGCGCAGTATGGCTGGAAACCCATTGCTAGTCCGGCAAGCTGGATGGAAGTGCACAATCCGGATGTTTATCAAATGACGAATTTTTCGAATGACGAATGACGAATTTGGAGCGTTGCCTTTAATTTTTATTGGGGACTACAAACATATGGAACTCCAATCTTGCGTTTCCAAAAAATTTCAGGTGCTACCACCCCATTCGTCATTCGTCATTCGAATTATTCATCATTCAACTCATTCCACCAAAGCCGGAATCCCCTGCTTCTTAAACTCCTCGTTGTACCCCTGAATCTCCTTCTTCAGATTCTGCAAACCTTGCTGTTGCTTGGCCCATTCTGCGCTCAAATCCGCAAAACGATCGCGGTTGCCCTGGGTGATGCGCGGATCGTGTACATCCACCCTACCCCGTACGGTGAAGAGTTCGGCGCTGAGTTTGCTGGGCCAGTTGATCACATCCTGGCCGTTTTTGGTGCGCGGTTCTACCAGTTCACTTTCCAGGTCGTTGATTTTTTTGACCAAATCCTGGCCTTTTTTCAACAAGTCAGCGGCGGCTTTATTGTCTTTGAGCACTTCGTTGTAAGCATCCAGTTGTTTGCGGACTTTGCGCAATTGCATCACCGACTGGTGAATTGTGTTGATTTGTTCAGCCAATTTTTGCAACATGCTTTGCTGAGCCTGCCAGTCGGAAGGGCTGACGTTGATGCGAGGATCGGGCAAAACCTCTACGGCTTGTTCCAATACTTGCCCACGGTGGCTCAGGCGGATTTTGTACATTCCAGGAGCAACCCGGTGCCCTCGGTAATCGCCATAAATGAACACGCCCGGTACATCAGTCAGGCCATCGGTGCGGAAATCCCAGGCGAAACGGTTCACACCAGCAGCAGCGGGTAAAACGGGTTCCGGAGCGGGGCCACCGGGATAACGCTTGTAGTTTTCATCTTTTTTGTTGCTCAACTTGCGGATTACCTTACCCGTTGCGTCCAGAATTTCCACCCGCAGCGTATTGGTGTCGGCTTTTTCTTTGAGGTAATAATCAAAAATGACACCTTCGGCCGGGTTCATCCCTACGCCGGGGGCACCTTCACCCGAGAGGTAAGACGAACCTCCACTGTAGCGGCGGGTAGCCTGGGGTTTGAACAGCTGAACCGTCGAGCTGCCGACCACACCCTTGGCCTGTTGGAAAGCACCCAGGTCGTCAAAAATCCAGAAGGCCCGACCAGCGGTAGAGGCGACCAGGTCGTTGTTGCGAATTTGCAGGTCGGTGACGGGTACGATTGGTAAATTGAGTTGCAAACGGTTCCACTGCATCCCGCCATCGGTGGAGAGGTAAAAGCCCCGCTCCGCTCCGGCGTACAGCAAGCCCTTGACCACTTTGTCTTCGCGAATGACTTTGATGAAATCATCCGTGTCGATGCCCGTGGCAATTTTCACCCAGCTCTTGCCGTAATCGGTGGTTTTGTAGGTATACGAGACAAAGTCGTTGAATTTGTATCGTGTGCCACAGATGTAGGCAGTGCCCGGGTCGTGAGGGGAAACCTCGATGGACTGGATCAAACATTCAGCCAGGTCTTTGGGCGTAATATTGGTCCAGGTACGGCCATCATCGCGGCTCACGTGTACGAGCCCACAGTCCGAGCCAGTATAAATCACCCCTTTTTCCAAACTGGATTCGATCAGGTAATAAATGGTGTTGTAGTTTTCGCCGCCAGCGCCTTCATTGGTGAAAGGGCCACCGCCTACTTCCTGCTTCGTGGTATCGTTGCGGGTGAGGTCGGGGCTGATTTTTTCCCAGCTGATTCCGCCATCGCGGGTGCGCAGCACCACGTTGCCGGTATGGTAGACCACCTTGGGATCATGCGGCGAGCTGATGATCGGGGCATTCCAGTTGAAGCGGTACTTCATCTTTTTGGGCGGATTGGCCAGGTTGAGCGCGGAATAGGCCATGATGTCCTTGCTCTCGTTGGTGCGGGTATCCAGGGCCTCGATGATGCCTTGATAACAGCCGCCCAATAGTACTTGTGGATTGTTTTGGTCAAAAGCGACGAAGGCGCTTTCACAACCCGGGCCGATGAACCAATCGGTGACGCCGATATCCGAGCCATTGTTGCGGCTGGAAATGACTACCGAAGTGTTGTCTTGTTGCCCGCCATACACCCGGTAAGGGAAAAGGTTATCGGTGTTGACGCGGTAAAACTGAGCGGTGGGTTGATTGCCCTGGGTGGACCAGGTGCGACCAGCGTTGAAGGAAATTTCTCCGCCGCCGTCGTCACCCAGAATCATATTTTGGTTGTTGAGGGGGTTGATCCAAAGATCGTGCGTATCCCCGTGGCCCACCCGGATGGTGCTGAAGGTGCGGCCGCCGTCGATCGAGCGGGTCATGGGTGCATTGAGCACATAGACCACATCGGCATTGACGGGATCGGCAAATACTTCCATGTAATACCAGGAACGGGAATTGATGTTTTGGTCGGAGCTCAGCAAAGTCCAGGATTCCCCGCCGTTGTCGGAACGGTATAGCCCCGACTTGCTTTTTTCCGCTTCCACAATGGCAAAAACCCGGTTGGGGTTGACTGGGGAAACGGAAATACCCATTTTGCCTAGATCTTTTGGCAAACCTTCGTTGATTTTTTTCCAACTTTCCCCTCCGTCGGTCGACTTCCAGAGGCTGGAGCCCGGGCCACCACTTTCCACCTTCCAGGGCGTGCGGCGGTGCTGCCAGGTGGCAGCGTACAAAATGCGGGGGTTGCTATGATCCATGCTCAGGCTGGAGGCACCGGAGTTTTCGTCAACGAAGAGGACTTTTTTCCAGGTGGTGCCCCCATCGGTAGATTTGTAGATGCCCCGCTCTTCGTTGGGGCCATGCAAGGCACCTTGAGCGGCCACGTACACCACATCGGAGTTTTGGGGATGGATGACGACGTCGGAGATGTGGCGGGTTTTTTCCAAACCGATGTTTTTCCAGGTTTTGCCTGCGTCAACCGATTTGTATACCCCATCGCCGTAAGTGGTCATCACGCCACGAACAGCGTGCTCGCCCATACCTGCGTAGATCACGTTGGGATCTGATTCCGCAACGGCGATGTCGCCCACGGTAGTGGATTTGAATTGGCCGTCGGAGATATTGGCCCAGTTCAGGCCGCCGTCTTCGGTTTTCCAGATGCCACCGCCGGTGTAGCCACAATAATAGAGGTTGTCGTTGCCGATTACGCCAGTTACGGCATTGGAGCGACCACCACGGAAGGGGCCAATGTTGCGCCAGCGCAGCCCGGCGAAGTTTTTGGCATCAAAAGTATTGGTAACGACTGGTGCAGGTGCAGCAGTGGGGGGCGTTGTTTTCTTTTTTTGCCCCCAAAGATTGACGCTGAGCAAGAGTAAACCCAGCAGTGCGAAATGATACAGTTTTTTCATATTTTTGGTCAGTTGTGTAGAGCCTGACCAAATATAAGCAACCCTGATTAAGTTTAGCTATTTTGTCAGTACCTCTGAGTAAAAATTTCCTTCGCGGTACTCGTCCAGTACATGCCGAACGGTTTGGGTGAGGTTTTTAGGCAAATTATCGAGGTAAAACCATTCTGCTTCTTTGAACTTGTGGGTTTCTTTGGCTTTGAGCTCCCCTTCCCAATAGTAAGCTTTGAAGTACATGACGATGCGCTGCTGTTGTTTCTTGATTTTGTGCAATACATGAACCAAATGAAGGTCTTCGGGTTTGAGTAAAATCCCGGCTTCTTCAAAGCTTTCGCGGATGACTGATTGCCGGGCTGATTCACGCAATTCTACATTGCCCCCGACAAGGGTGTAGTTGCCGCCATTGGGTTTGGTTTGCTTCAAAAGCAAGATTTGACCTTTGTGGTACAAGATTAAGCGCGCCTTTACATTGATGTTGCCTACTATGTCCATTCGATAACGAGTTTGAGAACATGAATGTATCTGCTGTCAAAAATCAGCGTCTACACCAGGGCCAAATATAGCAACACTTGTGGAATCACCTCACTAAAAGATTGGGATGATATTCAACTAAGTATTTTTTACTATTTTTGTACTCAATTTCCCGTGAACTTGCCTGATAATGTGCCATTAACCTTAACTATTTAACCAAAAGAGCGCTTATGCATTACGAAAACGTTCTGGCGACCATAGGCAATACCCCACTGATTCGGATGAATCGTATTGCGCAGGGAATTCCAGCCAAGGTATTCGCAAAGGTAGAATCCTACAACCCAGGGCAAAGCGCCAAAGATCGCATCGCCCTATTCATGATCGAAGAAGCGGAGCGCAGCGGCAAGCTCAAACCGGGTGGTACGATCATAGAAGCAACTTCTGGCAACACGGGTTTCAGTATCGCAATGGTGAGCGCCATTAAGGGCTACCGCTGCATCCTTACCCTCACGAGCAAAGCGTCGCAGGAAAAAATTTCCCTCCTCAAATCAATGGGTGCGGATGTCGTCATCTGCCCGGTAGATGTAGAGCCCGCCGACCCTCGTTCCTATTATTCGGTCGCAGAGCGCATCGCACACGAAACGCCCAACTCTTTTTATCTGGCTCAAAACTTTAACCCGGATAACGCTGAAGCGCATTACCGCTCCACCGGGCCAGAAATTTGGGCACAAACCCAGGGCAAAATCACCCACTACGTTTGCTGTGCAGGCACGGGTGGCACCCTTTCGGGAACAGCTAGGTTCTTGAAGGAAAAAAATCCCAACATCAAAATCATTGGGGTGGATGCGTATGGCTCTGTTCTGAAAAAATTCTGGGAAACCCATGAATACGACCCCAACGAAATCAAACCTTACAGAGTAGAAGGTTTGGGGAAAAACATCATTCCCCACAACATGAACTTTGAACTGGTGGATGATTTCATCAAAGTGACCGACAAAGACAGCGCATTCCAAGTGCGGGATCTGGCGAAATACGAAGGACTGATGGTGGGCTACTCCAGTGGTTCGGCGATGCAGGCGGTGTTTGAAATTGCGGATACCCTTACCGAAGACGATGTGGTGGTGACGCTATTCTCCGACCACGGCTCCCGGTATCTGGGCAAGGTATTCAACGACGACTGGATGGTTCAACAAGGCTGGATGGAATCTGTGCCTTCCGAAGCAGCCAGCTCAGTGGGCAGTACGCCGCCGCTGATTCACCACGAACATCCAGAACCCACGGAAGGAACCAGCAGCTCGAGCTCTTATTTTTACAGCTACGAAGCCATGCGCGATCGCTACATCAAATACTATCGGACGTATCGTTTGAAGTACAAAAAATACATTCGCTTGACGCGGCAAACGCTGGGGCTCTGAAAGTTGAGGAGTTGAGAAAGGTAGCGTCTAAGTTGCTGCGGTAGCTTCAACCATTCAACCTTTCAACTTTCCAACTTCACAGTGACTTTTATTACCTTGACAATTCCATTTCCGGCGCTTATTTTTGCGACGGATTTATAAATTTCCGACCTAACATATGAAGACTGAGAAAAAACAAGCCTATTTGTCGAATGAAGATGTTTCGATTCCATTGTTCAAAAACAAGTGGATCGATCGTTTTACCCGCACACATATCGCCATTCCTGTATCGGTATTTTTTGTGTACTCAGCCTGTTTATTGTATTACACGACCGTAAAAACTGACCTGAGCTGGCCGGTTGTGACGGGTTTGTTCTTTGCTGGTTTGTTGGTTTTCACCCATGTGGAATACCTGGTTCACCGTTATGTGTACCACATGGAAGGGGACACTCCTGCCAAAAAAGAGGCGCAATACAAAATGCACGGGGTACACCATGATTATCCAAAGGACAAACAACGTTTGGCGATGCCTCCCTTTTTGAGCATCACCATTGCCACTATCTTGCTGTTGATCTTTGAATTGATCCTGGACAAGTATTCCTTCTCGTTCCTGGCGGGATTCCTGGTGGGGTATGCCATGTACTTGCTGGTGCATTATTCGGTACACATTTTCCGCGCTCCGAATAATTTCCTGAAAGCTTTGTGGGTCAACCACTCTATTCACCATTACAGCCCGGAGGATGCCATGTTTGGTGTTTCGTCGCCATTATGGGATTATGTGTTTGGCACTACGCCTAAGAAGAAGGGGATTAAGACGGCAGAGATTGTGGTGAACGATCACCTCTGATATTTCGTTTTTTTAGGGGTAAATAAAATCCGCAGTTGGACGCAAACGTCTGGCTGCGGATTTTTTGTTGGATTTTCCTATTCTCATGTTTTGGCAAGATGATGATGATGAACATATTGAAAGAATGGTAGTTTAACTAATTAAAGGAAATAGAATCGATGTAAATAATTCCCAATGAAGCTCCTGATTCCCTTAGTTGAATTACTCAGCCGCTATCGATTAAAAAAAATTGATATTCTAGCCAATGAAGGTAGCGATAGCCCTTATACCGATTTATTCCATCAAATTTCAAATGGCCAAATCAATTCTGATCAGCAAGCTGCACAGTATCTTTTTGATGGCAATCCAACTTCGGAGCGATTCCGCAAATTCAAAAGTATTTTCCGTCGTAAATTGCTCAACAATATTTTTTTCATTTCGGGTGAACATGAAGATTTCTATTCCCTGCAAAAAGCCCATCTCAGCATTCAGAAGGAGTGGATGGCCATTCAGATTTTACAAACATTGGGTCAATTGCGCTTAGCGGCACAATTAGCGGAGAAACTCCTGCCTCAAGCCATTCATTTCGAGCTAACAGAGATTTGTTTGTCTTTATTGAGCATTGTAAAGCATGAAGCAGCTAGTGTACAAGGAGACGCAGTGCTATTTGAGCAGCATACCCAGCTGTACAATCACTATCAGGAGACACATCGTCTGGAAAATGTGGCGATAACCTATTATGAGAAAATCAGGCTTAACTTTGTAAAATCCCTGGCACCAAAACCAGACTTAGCGCTTGAAACGAGTAATTATTATACTGAACTCTTGCCTTTCCTTTCCAAGTACACCTCTCATCGCCTGCACCTGTTTGTACGCACGTTGCAGATTTCGGAAGCCTTAATCAAATGTGATTATCCGGCTGTGCTCGAAGTGAGTCGGGTCAGTATCCTTT
>JAIYAV010000037.1 GCA_027488855.1 Saprospiraceae bacterium | reverse complement strand
CAGCAAGGCGCACTTTCCGCTCGTATTTAACTGGTTTGCCAACCTCTTTTTGCTCATCATTGGGCATTTGCCCATTTGGGTGTTCAGCACGGCGCGGCGCGAGGGCATCAGTTGGGGTTTGCGCATCCAGTTGGCGATTTTTTCACTGGTGGCAGGGGCTTTGATTTTGGTGTTTTTGGTCACCTATTTTTACTTCCAAAAACCTACCCAGGCTAGCGTCCACGAATTTTTGAACATCCTCACCGCCAGTTACATCTTTTTCCTTTTCATTGCAGCCGCCGTGTCCATTTGGGTGGCGCGGAGCATCACGGCACCGATCAGTGAGATTCGGGTGGGTTTGAGCCAGTTGATTTTAGGCCAAAACCAGCGCCTGAGCTACCAGCACCGCGATGAACTAGGCGACCTGGTGGATGCCTACAACCAGGCCCTCAGCGATCTGGATGCCAGCGTAGAACGCCTCAAACAAACCGAAAGAGAAATGGCCTGGCGCGAGATGGCGCGGCAGGTGGCCCACGAGATCAAAAACCCACTCACACCCATGCGCCTGAGTGTGCAACATTTGCAACGGGCCCAAAAGCTGAGCCCAGCCGATACCCCGGAGCTAGTTGAACGCATGAGCAAAACCCTGCTCGAACAAATCGACTCCCTCACCCGCATTGCCGATGCTTTTTCCAATTACGCACAGATGCCAAGCCCTGCGCCTCGGGAATTTGACCTGAGCGATCTATTGCGCTCCATTCACACCCTCTACCAGCAGCAGGAACAGGGCCAAAATGACATCAACCTACGCTTGCCTGAAAAACCAGTCAGCGTTTTTGCCGACCGCGATCAATTGGCGCGGGTGGTTTCCAATCTGCTGATCAATGCGCTGCAAGCCATCCCGCAGGATCGGCCGGGCAAGGTGACGATTGCTTGTACTGCTGATAAAACTGCGCTGTTGATGGTGGAAGACAATGGGCGGGGCATTCCCACAAACATCCAGGACAAAGTATTTTTACCCAATTTCACCACCAAGTCATCGGGCATGGGACTGGGTTTGGCCATGTGTAAGACGATGGTGGAAAATGCAGGGGGGAAGATGGGGTTCAGTACGGTGGAAGGGGAAGGGACGAGGTTTTGGGTGGAATTGCCGCTTTCGCAGTAATTTATTTATGGCAACCCAAATACAATCTTTAGAGCTTTATCCAATTCATTGATCTTGCTCTCTTCCAGTTTTCCTTTTATCCCAACCAATCTTTGCCGATGATCAATCGGACGAGTCTGTAAACAATCAGCTATTGATTTTTTGGATAAACCATTTTCTAAACTAGGCTCTATTGCAACATTTGTCACAATTCGATCCTTCTTTTCATTCCATTCCGTTATTGGAACAACTTGAATGACTGGTACCTTTTGATTGTAAACATCATTGGTAACAATCACACATGGTCTAATTTTTGCTATTTCTGATCCTTTGGTGGGATTTAGGTCAACCGTAATGATCATTCCTCGTTCTAGCTTCATAATCCTATTCCAATTCTAATGCAGCCTCAACCCATTCCTGAGTCTCCGCGTCAAGTTCATACAACTCCGCATACAAATCTGCTGAGTCTGTTAATTTTTGCTTTGCTTCAAGTTCTTGCCTCAATAAATCCAAGGCATATCCTATCATTTCATCAACATTATGGAATCCAAAATCAGCATAACTTTGCACGAAGTTGGCTTGTGCCTCCACAATTTTGATTTTCCTTTCCATTACCATAATCTAAATGTTTTTACAATTATACAACTTTTGGTTTTAACAAGCAAAAACAATCTTATGAATAAAAACCTTCTCTCCCCATTTTTGTTACCCCTCCAAAAACATCCACTTTGAAAATCGCCATTATTGGAGCCGGAATTGCGGGGCTCGCCTCCGCTGCGCGGATGGCCATCCGGGGGCACGAGGTAGAAGTCTTCGAGGCTAACCCTTACCCCGGCGGCAAGCTCTCCCAATTTGAACTCCAGGGTTACCGCTTCGATGCCGGGCCTTCCCTGTTCACCATGCCGCAGTATGTCGATGAGTTGTTCGTAGAAGCTGGACTCAATCCTGCGGAACATTTCCGTTACCAACGGCTCCCCATCGTGTGCAACTACTTTTGGGAAGATCAAACCCGGCTCTCTGCTCATGCCTATGCCGGAGATTTTGCCAAAGAAGTAGAAGATAAGCTGGGCGTTAAAGCAGAAAAATTACAAGCTTCCCTGGCCGATAGCCGCCACAAATACGAACTTAGTGGACGCATCTTTTTAGAAAAATCCCTGCACCGCCTGGATACCTGGCTCCAGTGGGATGTGTTGAAAGCCATGCTGAAAATCCCGCAATTCGACCTCTTTACCACCATGAACCGGGTCAATGAACGAATGGTGCAACACCCCAAGCTGGTGCAATTGCTCAATCGTTTTGCCACTTACAATGGCTCCAATCCTTACAAAGTACCCGGTTTGTTGACCATCATTCCGCATTTTGAACACCAGATCGGCGCCTTTTACCCCGAGGGCGGCATGTACAGCATCACCAAAGCGATCCATCAATTGGCGGAATCAAAAGGGGCACGCTTTTTTTTCAACTCCACGGTGGAAGAAATTTTACTGGATAAAAACAAGGCCACTGGTCTGCGGGTAAACGGCACTGAGCGGCACTATGATCGGTGCATCAGCAACATGGACGTGTTTCACGCCTATCGCCGTTTGTTGCCCAAGGCACCGCAGCCGGAGAAGGTGTTGCGGCAGGAAAAATCTACCTCTGCCTTGATCTTTTACTGGGGTGTCCAGCGCGATTTTCCGGAATTGAACATGCACAATATTTTGTTCAGCGAAGATTACCGGCAGGAATTTCAACTGCTCAGCCAGGGGCAAGTCAGCGATGATCCTACGGTGTACATCAACATTACATCCAAACACAGTCCGGGCGATGCGCCAGCGGGTTGTGAAAACTGGTTTGTGATGATCAACGTGCCCTACAATGCTGGGCAGGATTGGGACGCCATCATCGCCCTTTCCCGCCAGAACATCATCGCCAAAATCAGTCGCATCTTAAAAGTGGATTTGGAAAGCCTGATCGCCTGTGAAGAAGTATTGGAACCGCGCAGCATTGAAAGCAAAACCTGGTCGCATCTGGGCGCTTTGTATGGCACCAGTTCCAATCAGCGCATGTCCGCCTTCATGCGGCATCCCAATTTCAGCAGCAAGATCAAAAATCTGTATTTTGTGGGCGGCAGTGTACATCCTGGTGGCGGCATTCCACTATGTTTGTTGTCGGCAAAAATTGTCGACGATATTTTGCATAAACTTTAATTCCATGCGCATCAGCAAAAGTAATCTGGGCATCTTTTACCTTGGTGTTATCTATTTGGTGGGCATTGTAGGGATTTTGCTGCCCATACATCCTGACTTCATCCGGCTTACGCCACTCAATCTGTTGGTTTCACTGGGTACGGTGCTCCTATTTCACCCACAATGGAGCAAAAACACGGGGATCGCCTTGGGCACTTTGTTCGTTTTTGGCTTTTTAGCGGAAGTATTTGGCGTCAATACGGGTTTATTGTTTGGCACCTACGCTTATGAAGAAGTGCTCGGCTGGAAACTCTGGAACACCCCCTTGATGATCGGAGTCAACTGGATGTTGCTGGGGTACTGCTGTGGCGTGACCGTCAACCAGTTTTTTCCCAAATGGACCTGGTGGCAAAAAGGGCCACTGGCCTCAGCAATGATGGTTTTCCTGGATTTTTTCATCGAACCCGTGGCCATCCAATACAATTTTTGGGAATGGCCGGGCGGTGTTGTACCTTTGCAAAACTACATTGGCTGGTACCTCGTATCCTTGCCTTTGCTCTCACTTTTTGCCTTTTTGCAGGGCCAAATTCGCAACAAAGTGGCCATTGCCCTGTTATTGATGCAATTGCTGTTTTTTGTAATTCTGACTTTTTTTTGAACAAAAAATGTGTTTCACATGCAAGTGCTCATCTATATTGGAATCACTCTATTGACCATTCTAGGCATGGAATTCGTAGCCTGGACGGCGCACAAGTACCTCATGCATGGCTGGTTGTGGATTTGGCACGAAGACCACCACAAACCACACCATGAGAAACATGGTTTTTTTGAAAAAAACGATTTATTTTTTCTAGTTTTTGCCATCCCGAGTGCCCTTTCTTATATAGTTGGCCTGGCCACCCCGCAGCGTTGGTTGCTGTTCGTGGGCATTGGCATCTCCATTTACGGCTTGATTTACTTTTTGATACACGACGTATACATCCACCAACGTTTCAAGTGGTTTCGCCAATTGGACAGCAAGTACTCCCGTGCCATTCTGCGTGCGCACGGCGATCACCACACCAAGACATACAAAGAAGACGGGGAGTCATTTGGGCTGTTGATTGTCCATCCGAAGTATTTCCGGAAGCGGAGTGATTGGAAAGTGAAAAGTGAAAAGTGAAAAGTGAAAAGTGAAAAGTGAAAAGTGAAAAGTGAAAAGTGAAAAGTGAAAAGTGAAAAGTGAAAAGT
>JAIYAV010000012.1 GCA_027488855.1 Saprospiraceae bacterium | reverse complement strand
TGATGGTGCCACCCACCGGGCCGCTCACTTTCGTCCACATGCCCGTACCCAAACTTGGCGTATTTCCCGCCATGGTTGCTGTGCCGGTAGTCGTACAAATGGTTTGATCCAGGCCGGCGTTGGCCGTCGGCGGAGCGCTGACAATGATGGATACCTGGTCGCTAGCGGTACAAGGAGCATTGTTTATGGTCCATTGGAAGATATAGGTTCCAACAGTCGTCAGTCCCGTGATGGTTGTGCTCGGGGAGGAGGCCGTGGTGATGGTGCCACCCACCGGGCCGCTCACTTTCGTCCACATGCCCGTACCCAAACTTGGCGTATTTCCCGCCATGGTTGCCGTGCCAGTAGTCGTACAAATGGTTTGATCCGGGCCGGCAGCGGCCGTCGGCGGCGCGCTGACAATGATGGATACCTGGTCGCTGGACGTGCAGGGACCATTAGATATCGTCCATTGGAAGATATATGTTCCAACAGTCGTCAGTCCCGTGATGGTAGTACTGGGGGAGGTTGCCGAGGTGATGGCTCCGCCCGCTGGGCCGCTCACTTTCGTCCACATGCCCGTGCCCGCGCTTGGCGGATTGCCCGCCATGGTTGCCGTGCCAGTAGTCGTACAAATGGTTTGATCCAGACCGGCGGTGGCGGTGGACGGGCTGGTGTTAAAGGTCACGGCCACGTCGTCACTCGAAGCTGGACAGGACGGGCTGGTGATTGTCCAACGCAGGGTGTAAGTGCTACCCGCCAGGCCTGTGAATGTTGATGTTGGACTGGCAGTGTTGGAGAAACTGCCGCCGGTGCCGGACACGATACTCCAAGCTCCCGTGCCCACTCCACCTGTTAAATTAGCCCTCAGCCCTACGGTTGTCTGGCCACAATTAGATGCGTCCGTTTGATCCGGGCCGGCATTGGCTGGACTGAGCACCGTGATTTGAATCGGCACAGTGTACGAGCATCGTGTTTCACCATTCACAAAATACCCAACTACAGTGTAGAGCGTATAAACGCCTGGAGTGGGATATTGGGTCCACGTAAATTTATTGGTTATGCCATCGTAATTGCCAGCCGGGCTAGTTAGTGCCTGATCGGAATACCAAATTGTGGTTAGCAAAAAACTGTTTGATCCTCCCTTCTGCACGACCGGGCTAATTGGATTGCAGCGCTGATTTACTCTTGGAATAATCAGGTCGTTGTTCGTTACATTGCTGATGGTATTTTGAGTGCCCGGGGCATAGGCTAATACGCCATCATTGGTAAAGGTGCCAACGTTTTGATATATTCCACCGCCACTCAAACTAAATAGGCCAGCATTTGAAAAATTACCATTGGAGTTGTTGAAAAAATCCCCGTTCAGGTACAGACTGGAACAAGCACCATTGCTAAAACTGGATTCATTTAAGAGGTCGAAAGCGGTAGTATTGGAAGTGGCGCCGAGCGTAATGATGCCATTGTTGACAACCCTGCCATTGGACGTATTATATAGGTTATTATTGGCTGCCTGATCGATATTTATAGTACCAGTCGCTTCATTGCTGAAAAAGCCTGTATTCTGGATTCCGTTAGTACCCGTACTGGCACTAACCCCAATGTTCATTTTGCCTTGATTAGTGGCTGTCCCACCGCTTGCGTTCAAAAATCCGTTTTGTACCGTGCCATTGATCGTGATCACACCGGATCCCTGATTGATGAATTGATCATTATTTCGGATGCCATTATTTCCTCCACTGGAAATAGTAAGCGACGCGCTATTGGTGAAATTAGCAGATGGGGCCAGATTGAAAATGCCCTCCATAGAGAACTGATTGATGCTTATCTGTCCAGTACCGGAGTTCGTGAAGGAACCTAAATTGAATAGGGCAATATTGCCCACTGATCCATTTGTCCCGAATATAATATTTCCGGAATTGCTAAAGGTATTTATGTTGTGGAGGGCGCCCTCTTTAACCTGCGAGTTGATATAATCCAGACGGAGCGTTGCACCAGTGTTGTTGTTAAAGATACCGGTGGATCCGTTCCGAAGTCCGACTACCGACTTGTTGATTGCGGTACCAATCTGTATGGTGCCATTATTGGTTACGGTGCCAAAGTTATCCAACGGTGTTCGTGATTCTGTCGCAGAACCGTTCAGGATCAGGCTCGCGTTGGCGCTCACTGTTAGTTGGCCTCCACTCTTAATGTCGATCTGTTTAGCCTGAGCGGCAGTCCCCGCCAGAATGATCGGATCGTTCGTTACGTCAGGGATGACGGTTAAATCCAAGGCGGTGGGAATGCCACAGGTCCAGTTGCTCACGGTATTCCAGTTCGTGCTGGTGGAACCATTCCAGGCAGTCAAGTTATCTACAAATTGAACGGATATGGAGACCGTGCGCGGACAACCGTTCGTATTGTCCGAAATGGAAAAATAAAAGGTCTGAAAGCCGCTGTACGAGGCGTTTGAAGTGAACGTATTGGTGGTTTGATTGTAGGTGCCCGCCACGGTAGTTAAAGCTGGATTGGTATACCAGGTAGTGGCAGGAGTAAAGCTGGCTGAATTACTTCTTTGGATGACGAATGGAGCGCCGCAAATACTGACTGGCGCTATGATCAGGTCATTGTTCGTGACATTCGGAATGGCAGTGGATTGTATTTGCTCAATCAGGCCATTGTTGGTAACCACCCCCGTATTCGTGTGCGCTCCGGTGGTGTTTATCCGGAACAATCCTGCATTGGCAAACGAGGACGATGAATTATAGAACGGTGCAAAAATGGACAGTATACTACAGGCGTTATTGTTGAATGTGCCCTGGTTGTATAGGGCGTATTCGCCCACGCTGGCTGTATTGCCGATGGTGACGTTGCCCAGGTTGGTGATTGTACCGCCAGCATTGACAATTCCCCTACCTGTTGAGTTGTTAATGGTTATGACACCGCTTGCATTGTTGTTAATCGTGGCAGAGCTGTAGTTATAAATACCATTGTACCCGGTGGGCTGGGATACACTACCGATGTTGAAGGTGCCCGAGTTAGTGAATGTAGCTCCGGGTCGGTTATCCAGTGCGGTGCCGTTAGCCCGGTTGATGTTAATCTGCCCACCAGCATTGTTGGTAAACGAACTTTCGTTTTGCAAGCCGTTTCCACCGGATCCAGTGGTAGCTCCGATATCGACTATACCTGCATTCGTCACGGTGCCTCTGTTTATAAATGCTGTCGCGCTGCTGCCGTTCAAGCTGAGGGTCCCTCCCGATTGAATCGTCAGTACTGCGCCAGTGGATATGGTAAGGGATTTAGCAACTGCCGCCGTTCCATTGGGAATAACAGGGTCGTTGGTTACATTGTTGATCACTACATCGTCGGTAGCCAGTGGGACTCCGCAGGTCCAGTTGCTGGCGTTATTCCAACTGGTGTTGGCTGCGCCGGTCCAGGTAGTAGCGTTATCATTGGGGGTTAGCACAATAGCCACTGTACGCGGACAACTGGTGCCGCTGTTCGGGGTAATGGAAAAATAGAAGGTTCTGGTGGTAGTTAGAGGATTATTGGCACTATTCAGTGTAAAGGTATTTGTCGAGTTGTTGTACGTGCCGACGGCGGAGGTCAGGTTTGGATTGGCATACCAGGTGCTGGCAGGCGTAAAACTGGGGGATCCACCTTTTTGCAATACATTCGTCCATATACTGCATTCGATGGTTTTTGCGGCCACGATCAGGTCATTGTTCGTTACGTTGGGGATCGCGCTTGATTGAATCTGTTCAATGATCCCATTGTTGGTAAAGCCGGCGGCATTGAAGTGATCACCTGCCGTATTGACCCTCAGAAGTCCGTTGTTGGTGAAAACGGACTGCCCGGCGAATGGATTGGTAAAGGGCGCAAAAAGGGAGAGCTCAGCGCAGGCATTGTTGTTGAAGGTGGCGTCGTTCTGAAACGCGTAGGGTCCCACGGCAGCCGTTTTGCCGATGGTGATGCTACCTGCATTGACAAAGGTACCTGCCTGGTTGTACAAGCCTCTTTCAGTGGAATCATCAATATTGATCACCCCGCTGTCATTGTTATCGAAGCTTGACCTGTTATAAAGGCCGTAAGTACGATTGCTATTGCCACTAATCAGGTTGATTTGGCCGCGATTGTCGAAATCACCGCCAATATCGTTTAGCAGTCCGAAATCATTGCCAGCTCCGATCTCAAGAGTAGCGTTAGAATTGTTGTTAAACGTTCCGCGGTTCGACAACCCATACTGCTGATCCGCAAACGCTGAATTTATTTTGATTGTCCCGTTGTTGTTTACCGTACCTTCATTTAACATGCGGCCAGTGAAGCCTAAAGTCAGGGTAGCAGAAGCGCTCACAGTCAGCCGGGCGTTGGCAATGATCGTGAGCGACTTTACTATCGCTGTAGTGTTGGCCGGAATATTTGGGCCTCTGCCAAACGGATTGGTAATCCTTGCATTGACGTTGGCAGTCGGCACACCATCCGACCAGTTCTTAGGGTCGTTCCAATTGGTGCTAACGCTGCCATCCCAGATCGTTTGAACCGGGGTTTCTTGACCCTGGAGTAGTCCAGCCGTTAAAAAATAGCAACACAAGAGTAAGGGTAAATACACTTTCATAGGTCAGAATCTTATTTTTTTAGCAACATGAGATATCGAAGCATGATCTGGCGATTTTTCACCAGGCTCCTGCCCACAAAAATACCGTTGAGCATTGTCACAAAAGTGGGAATACCTCATGCCTGATTCCATGCCGATTCGTTGCAATCTCTTGAATATTCGTTGCACCAGGCCAAAAACAAAACTGCCCACTCGTTTTCAGGCGAGTGGGCAGTTTTACTAGGTCGTTGACAATAAATTACTTACCTTTTACTCCTGGGGTTTACCCGAACATTTCCTGAAATAACCTTGAAAAATGGGGAACGTCCTTGTAGCCCACTTGCCAGGCGACCTCCGATTTCAGTTGTTCCGATGCACCAGAGAACAGATTGAAATCAGAAAGCGCTAGGCTTTTTCGGGTATTCCCGGACTGTGTGTTGTTGGCATAAAAGTCCTTTGGGTGGAATGCCGTAGATTTATCTGACTACGTATATCTGATTAGCTGAATTTTCATTTTTTACTACGTAACAATTCTTATTTTTTGTAAAAAAATCACCCACCATAACAAGCAACGGTCCACTTGAATTTTCATTCTAGCAGACCATTACTTATTATGGTGGGTGAATTTTGCGGCTATACTTCCTTGGGGATGTATAAAAGCTACTCTTCCAAAATTATTACTTCTTCATCACCACCATTTTCTTGGTGCCAATAAAGTCTTGCGTTTCCAAAGTGTAGTACAATACCCCACTGGCCCCCAATTGCTCCTTTTTCAGGATCACCTGATTGTTGCCCTTGGCGTAATTGCCTTCCACTTTGTACACCAGCGCACCCTTTACATCTCTCACCGTCAAGGTTCCTTTCGTCGCTTTCGGCAATGTGAACCCAATCACCGTTTCGTCACTAAAAGGGTTAGGCATGTTCTGCTTCAGCTCGTAGGCTTCAGCAGCGCTGATCCCCTCGTAGTTCAAAGCGATCCCCAGGTACTCACTGTTTTGGTCGTACGCTTCTGGTGATACTACTCGGTTCAGGCTCAATGCGCTGCTCAATTTGGCGTCTGATTTCGCACGAAGTACCAGAGTAAACAAATTTCCTGTTTCAGCAGTTGCTGTCGCAAGCCCCGCTTGATTCCAGGATGTCGTAATCAAGCCCTCGTTTTTGAACACACCAAAGTTCTCCGCCTTGGCCACTCCATATTCGATGTCCAATAGCTCAATCTTGCTTTGATCCAGGTTCAGTGCAAACTGGTAGCCTTGGATGTTCTGCAAGCCTTCAGCCGTGAACGTCACTTTGTATTCATTGCCTGATTTCAGGTTCTGCTCCAAAGTCTTGAGTTTGAACTGGCCATTCGTGCGGATTTCTGCACTCGCTGCACTGTTCACACTCGCACTCGCATTCACATCACCTACCTT